>JBEAOO010000256.1:0-30044 GCA_041164825.1 Pseudomonadota bacterium
ACACGGAGCAAAGCGAATGCGGCACAGCGCTCCGAGCACCGGCCTCGGCATGCGGTTCGCCTCCACCTGCGAAGCCCTTCTGCCCTACTGCCCAGCCCGCAGCCCACAGCCCACAGTTCAGGCGCAGCGCCTCACACCCACAAGCGATAGATCCAAAACGATTCGTCCTGCTCAAAGCGCGACGCAAACTCGCCCGGCGCAAAGCCGGTGATGCGCTTGGCTGCGCGCACCAGATGGGCTTGGTCGACAAAGCCTTCGTCCAGCGCCAGCTCGGCCCACTGAAACGGCTCGCCGGCCTCGTGCCTCGCCCGCGCAGTGGCAAACACGCCTTCGGTTTGCACCAGTGCGCGCCACTCGCGCAGCGAGCGGCCGCTGTAGGCCTTGACCCGGCGCTCGACCTGGCGCCGGCTGTGGGTGCGCTGCCAGTCGTGTGCCTGCCACGCCAGCCGGTCGACCCAATGGCGGCCGAGTTGGCCCAGTGAGGGCGTGGCGGTGGGGCGGCCCTGCAGGGCTTGCCAACGCGGCGCCAGGTGCTGCACCACGGCAGTCAGCGTGGCGGCGTCGTCGGTGGCGGCGGCCAGCGCTTGGCACAAGGGCCACAGCGAGCGGGGCAACACCTCGTGCGCTGGCACAAAGCGGTCGATCAAGGCGGCCGGGTCGAGCCCGAACAGCGCGCGTGCCACATCGGCGGTGAAGCACAGCATGCCGCCGCGCCCGCTGCTGGGCGCCCAGCTGAGGGTGGGGTGCGACTGGCTGCCGGAGACCACCACCGTGGGGTCCAGTCGCTGCCAGTGCGCGGCGGCGTCGGCGCTGCCGTCGCGCCGGTGAATCTGCGCCTGCATGCCCTGGTACCACGACAGGCACAGCAGCGGTGAGGCCGGGAAGTGCGACAGCCGCTGCGCATCGTTGAGCGTGAGTGCCTGCGTGTCGCGCGAGATCAAGGCCACCAAGGCGCCCTGCAGCGCGGGCGGCGGCAGGGTGAGGCGAGTGTGCTGGTTGGCGCTGCGGGGGCGGGCAGTGAGTGTGGCGGCGCCTGCGGTGGCTGGCGCGGGCAGGTCAATGCGCGGCGCGCGCGTCAGCGGCTCGGGGCAGCAAGTGGGGGTGGCGTGCGGCAAGGGCATCGGCGCGCAGTGTAGACAGGCGATGAGCGATGTCGTTCCGATCCAAGACGGGCCGATGAGCGCGCTGCAATCATCGCCCCCATGACCTTGCGACCCTCCTCCGCGCCACCGGGCTGCCCCGCGCACACCCAGGCCTCCCACCGCGCCGATGCCCTCGGCATGCCGCCGACGGCCGCCGCCTCGCCCCCGCTCATGCACCCCGCGGGCAGCTGGCCGCCCGGCCCGCCCAGTGGGCTCACCGGCTGGGGCTTGCTGCGGCAGATGTCGCGCGACCTGATCGGTACGGCGAGCGTTTGGCAGGCGCAGTACGGCGATGTGGTGCACCTGCGCATCTGGCCCGAGCACCAGGTGCTGGTGATGGACCCGGCGCTGGTGCGCGATCTGCTGGTGACGCACCACGACGCGCTGATCCGCTGGGAGCGCGGCGTGCAGGTGTTTGCGCAGCTGCACGGCCGCAGTGTGTTGGTGTCAGAAGGGGCGGCCTGGCGCGCCAAGCGGCAGGCGCTGCAGCCGGCGTTTGCGCCCAAACCGGTGCAGGCCTTTGTGCCCACCATCGCCGAGACGGCGCGCCGCGCCCTGGCCGACTGGCCCGCGGCGAGTGCGTCGTGGCCCATCGAGCAGGCCTTCACCTCGCTGGCGATGGCGGTGATTTTGCGCAACCTCTTTTCTGGCGACATGGACGAGCTCGGCGACGAGGCACGGGCCGCTGAGCAGGCGGTGCGCACCGTCACCGAGCTGGCCGATGCGGAGTTTTATTGGCCCGCCAGCTGGCCCGCCGCCATGCCCTGGAAGCGCCGCAAGCGCGAGGCGCTGGCCACGCTCAACCGGCTGATCGATCGGCAGCTGCAAGCGCGTTTGGCGATGGCTGTGGCCGCGCGCCCGGACGACCTGCTGAGCCGCCTGCTGGCCCTGCACGACGGCGATGCCGCGGCGTGGCCGCTGCGGGCCGTGCGCGATGAATGCATGACGGCGTTTCTCGCTGGCCACGAGACGGTGGCGAGCTCGCTCACCTGGTGGGCTTGGTGCATGGCGGCCCACCCGCAGGCGCAGGCTGCGGCGGCTGAGGCCGTGCGCCAGCAGTTGCAGGGCCGGCTGCCCGGTGTGGACGACCTGCCGGCCTTGGGCGCCTTGACCCAGACCTTGCACGAGGCGATGCGCCAGTACCCCGCCGCCCCGGTGCTGATGACGCGCCGCTGCACGCGCCCGATCACGCTTGGGCCCTGGCAGCTTCCGGCGCGCACCTTGTTCATGGTGCCGCTGCAGCTGATGCAGCGCGACCCCCGCTGGTTCGCCGAGCCCGAGCTGTTTCGCCCCGAGCGTTTTGGCCCGCAGGCGCCCGCGCTGCCGCGTGGCGCATGGATGCCGTTTGGCGCCGGCCCGCGGGTGTGCCTGGGCCAGCACCTGGCGATGGCGGAAATGACGGTGGTGGCCGCGATGGTGCTGCAGCGGGTGGTGTTGTCGGTGCCCGAGGGCCAGGGCGCGCCGACCCCCGTGTTGCACGTGACGCTGCGGCCCAACACGCCGCTGAACCTGCGGCTCTCGCCTGCGATTCATGGTGTGAACACGCACTGACTGCGTTGGCGTTGCGCGCTGCGCCCCCCGGCGCGCCGCTGCCGCTGCCTGACCTCAGGTCTTGGGCGAGGGGGCGTTGTCGAGCGCGAGCACGATGCCGTCCACCGCGCGCTGCACCAGGTTGCGGTCTTCCAGCGCGGTGGCCAGGCCCTCGGCGCGCAGGCGCACCAGGGCGCTGCGCGTGAGCGCGTGGGGGCGGTTGCCGCCCGGGCTGCTGAACAGGCTGAACTGGTCTTTCTCGCTGCGCCAGATCAGCTGGGCGGTGGTCCAGCGGCCGCGCACAAACAGCTTGCACCAGGTGCCGGCCGTCAATTGCGCCAGCCACGGGTCGCCTTGCGGCGCGCGGTCGCTGCGCTCGCTGGCCATGCCCATGGGCACGGTGGGCAGGTCGCCCACGCCGCTGTCCAGGCCGATGTCGGTGTTCTGCCACTCGGGGCCGGCCGCGCTGCCGGATTCGGCGGCCGCGGCCGCGGCCGCGCGTTCGCGGTCGCCTTCTTGCAGCAGCCGCTCCAGCGCGCTCAGTGGGGCGGCCGCGGGTGCCCGCGCTGACGCAGTGGTGGCGCTGGTGATGGCCGCGGCCGCCGCTGCTGCGCTCGGTTGGCCACGCAGCGCGGCGCTGTGCGCGTTCATCAGTTCATCGAGCAGGGCTTGCTGTTGCGCATCCGACCAGGCGATCAGCGCCATGCCTTGTTGCAGGCATTTCACCAAGCCGGGCAGGCGGGCGCGAAATTGATGGCGGTGGGCTTCGCTGCGCACCGGCTGCAGGGTCCACAGCAGGTCGTCCACCGCCGCGGTGTAGGCCTGCGCGGCGTCGCTGTCGGGGCCATCTTGCGCCATGCTGGTGGCCAGCACATGGCCCCAGATCTCGATCACAAAACGGCGCAAGGTGGCATTCAATGCGGGCGGTGAATCGGCTTGGTTGAGCTGGTGTTGAAGTTGCTCGCGCACCAGCGGCAGCAGCTCGTCGCGGCGCTCCACGCCTTGCAGCCGCGCCACCGACGGGGCCATCAGGCTGAGCTCGGTTTGCGTGAGCTCGGTGAGAAATTGGTTGAGGCGGGTGAGTGCGGCGTTGAACAGGCCGGCGTCGGGGTTGCCCACCTGGGCGATGCGCGCCACGGTGGGCGCCAGGTACTCGCGCAGCGCTTCGGCGCGGCCGTCGCCGGGCTCGGCGTAGGCCAGCGCCGCGCTGGCGGCGCGGTTGAGCCACTGCCAGGCGGGGTGTTGGTCGGTGTACAGAAACTGCGCGTCGGTCAGCGCCAGCCGCTCCAGCGTGGCTTCGAGCTGGGTCAGCAGCCGGATGAAGGTGGGCGGCAGCCGCGGATCGGCCACGATTTGGGCAAACAGCATGTGCAGCAGATCGCGCACGCGCTGTGGCGCCAGGCCGGCCGACGGGCGCAGGGGCTCGGCTGGCTTGGCCGTGCCACCGCTGGCGTCGCGCAGCGTCAAGGGCTGTGGCGCGGCGCGTGCGGCGTTGTTCAACGGTGCGGCGGGCGCGGGGTTGGTCAGGCGGTCGAGCAGGCCGTAGAGCGCGCCCGGGCGCGTCACGTCCACCTCAGACGGCAAGCTGTTGCGCTCGCTCGGGTTGTAGCCCGCGCTGTGCGGCTTGAGGCCGGTGGCACGCAACGCTTCGTTGGCCTCGCTGTAGTAAGCGCGCAGCCCCATGCCGAGTGCGGGGCCGCCAAACTGCAGCAGCACGGCGCGCGCGCGCGGCGCCAGTGCCAAGCCGTCAATGGCCTGCAGCAAGGCTTGGGCAAACACCGCTGGGCGCAAGGGATTGGCGTCGCGCGGCAGGCGCGGCTCTTGGCGCAGGGTGGCGGTGTAGCCGTGCAACTCGCGCAGCGGGCTTTGAGCGTGTTCATCCACCGCTGCGATCAGCCGTGCCACCTCGATGTCGGCGTTGACCTGCGCGTCGTCGAGCAGGCTGAGTTCTGTCAGGCTGGCCTCGCGCAGGGGCCGGCGCGCGCTGACGCCGCTGTGGGCCTCGTCAATGCGCTGGCGCATGGCCTCGGCCAGCGACTGCACCAGCTCGGGCCGGCGGCGCAGCAGCGCGTCCATCAGCGCCTGAAACTGCGCGCGGTCGTCGGACAGCGCCATGGCCGCGCCGCTGTGCCGCAGGCGGTCGGCCAAGTCGTCAATCACCTGCTGCGACAAGGCGCCCAACGCCATGCGGGCGTTGTCGAGGTGGCGCAGGTAAAGCGGGGCGTCGGTGTTCGTGGTCATGGCGGATCAGGGGTTGCTGTCATTGTCCCGAGAAACCCCACGCTGGCCCATGGGATCAATCATGCAAAAAGGCCGCATTTCTGCGGCCTTTCAAATGGCGGGGCGCTGCTGGTTGCTGCGCCCGGACATGCGCGCACCCATGAAAAAAGGCCGCATCGCTGCGGCCTTTGGGTCCTGCGGGCTTGAGCAGCCAGTGGCTGCTCAGGCGGACATCACATGTCCATGCCCATGCCGCCCATGCCGCCCATGCCACCAGGCATGCCGCCCGGTGCGTCGTCCTTGGCGGACTCGGCCACCATGCACTCGGTGGTCAGCATCAGCGAAGCGACCGACGCGGCGTTTTGCAGCGCCGTGCGGGTCACCTTGGTCGGGTCCAGAATGCCCATTTCGATCATGTCGCCGTAGGTGTCGTTGGCGGCGTTGAAGCCGTAGTTGCCGCTGCCGGCCAACACCGCGTTCACCACCACCGAGGCTTCGCCGCCGGCGTTGTAAACGATCTCGCGCAACGGGGCTTCAATGGCGCGCAGCACCAGCTTGATGCCAGCGTCTTGATCGGCGTTGTCGCCCTTGATCACGCCAACCGCTTGCTTGGCACGCAGCAGGGCCACGCCGCCACCAGCAACGATGCCTTCTTCAACGGCGGCACGGGTGGCGTGCAGCGCGTCTTCCACGCGGGCCTTCTTTTCCTTCATTTCGACTTCGGTGGCAGCGCCAACCTTGATCACGGCCACACCGCCGGCCAGCTTGGCCACGCGTTCTTGCAGCTTTTCACGGTCGTAGTCGCTCGACGCTTCTTCGATCTGCACGCGCACTTGCTTGACGCGGGCTTCGATGTCAGCTGCGGCGCCAGCGCCGTCGATGATGATGGTGTTTTCCTTGCCCACTTCGACGCGCTTGGCTTGGCCGAGGTCAGCCAGGGTGACCTTTTCCAGCGTCAGGCCGACTTCTTCAGCGATGACCTTGCCGCCGGTCAGGATGGCGATGTCTTCCAGCATGGCCTTGCGGCGGTCGCCGAAGCCCGGCGCCTTGACGGCGACAACCTTCAGGATGCCGCGGATGGTGTTGACCACCAGCGTTGCCAGGGCTTCGCCCTCAACTTCTTCGGCAATGATCAGCAGCGGACGGCCAGCCTTGGCCACTTGCTCCAGCGTGGGCAGCAGGTCGCGGATGTTGCTGATCTTCTTGTCGAACAGCAGGACAAACGGGTTGTCCAGCAGCGCGGCTTGCTTTTCAGGGTTGTTGATGAAGTAAGGCGACAGGTAGCCGCGGTCGAACTGCATGCCTTCGACGACGTCGAGTTCGCTGTCCAGCGACTTGCCGTCTTCCACGGTGATCACGCCTTCCTTGCCGACCTTGTCCATCGCGTTGGCGATGATCGTGCCGATGGTTTCATCGCTGTTGGCCGAGATCGAGCCGACTTGAGCGATTTCCTTGGAGGTGGTGGTGGCCTTGGAGGCCTTCTTCAGCTCAGCAACCAGGGCCGTCACGGCCTTGTCGATGCCGCGCTTCAGGTCCATCGGGTTCATGCCGGCGGCCACGTACTTCATGCCTTCGCGCACGATGGCTTGGGCCAGCACGGTGGCGGTGGTGGTGCCGTCGCCAGCGTTATCAGAAGTCTTGGAAGCCACTTCCTTGACCATCTGCGCGCCCATGTTCTGAAGCTTGTCCTTCAGTTCGATTTCCTTGGCCACGGACACACCGTCCTTGGTCACGGTGGGGGCGCCAAACGAGCGCTCCAGCACCACGTTGCGACCCTTGGGGCCGAGCGTGACCTTGACCGCGTTGGCCAAGATGTTCACGCCTTCAACCATGCGAGCGCGGGCTTCACCGCCGAAAATGACGTCTTTAGCTGCCATGTTTAATTCTCCGAATTGGGGGTATCAAGTCTTGTCAGACGCCTTCTTTCACCGCTGTATCGTCGGGAAAGAAAGCGTAGCGAGCGGCGGGCTGGCGAGGCGGACGGAGCGCAGACACCGGAACGTACATGGAGGTACGTGAGGATGGCGAGCACCGCCCAACGACGCCAGCGCGTCGCGCAGTGGCTTTATTTCTCGACGACGGCGAAGAGGTCTTCTTCGCGCATCACCAGCAGCTCGTCGCCGTCGACCTTGACGGTCTGGCCCGAGTACTTGCCGAACAGGACGCGGTCACCGACCTTGCAGTTCAGGGCGATGAAGTCGCCCTTGTCGTTGCGCTTGCCCGGGCCGACGGCCAGGACTTCGCCTTGATCGGGCTTCTCAGCGGCGTTGTCGGGGATGACGATGCCGGAGGCGGTCTTGGTTTCTTGTTCCAGACGCTTGACGATCACGCGGTCGTGCAGGGGACGCAGCTTCATAAACTTCTCCTAGAAGAGTCGACAACAACAGTTGAAAACAGGGGTGGTGCGCCACGAAAGCGGGCACCACCAGGTCAGCCCGGCCCGGTGTGCCCAGGGCGCTGACGCACCCACAGAGCTCGGTTGGGACCGTTAGCACTCAGTGTACGTGAGTGCTAGCAGCCAGAATTATAGGGATGATGCGGCGGCTTTCAAGAGGGGTGACGCGCGATTCGTGCGAGGGGCCACCGGCCTGCCGTCGCCCCTGAAACCGCTGCGCCACCCCACACGGCACCGCGCGTGCGCCCCGTGCTGGGGCGTGGCGGCCTGCAGCGCCGCGGGTTTCATCCGCAGGGTTGTCTTGCCTCGCTGGCCCTGAGCCGCATCTGGTCCCTGCAACTGTTTGCCTTCATTTTTGCCTGCGGCGTGGCCTGGACGCACGGCACGCTGTTGCACTGGAAGGTGACGTTGACCGACAGTCGGTTCTTGCTCAGCAGTTGCGGGGCTTCCGCATGGCTGGCGGCCAGTCGGAGATGCTGGCCTCGGCGATGGGACAGTCACTCAGCCAATTGATGGCGGCGCTCGGTGGCTGCGAGCGCATCGCCAACACGCCCTTGCCCTTCACCTATTCGGTCGTCCTGCACCGCAGCACCCGCCTGTATTGCCTGCTGCTGCCGTTTGGTCTGGTGGATGCCATCGGCGCGTTGACGGCCTCGGGGGTGTGCTTTGTGTCGTACACCTTCTTCGCACTGGAAGCGCTCAGCGATGAGATTGAGGACCCGTTCGGCACGATGCTCACCCAATGACGTGGCGCTCGATGCCATGGTGGCCGCCATCCAGGCCAGCTTGTTGGCGATGCTCGGCGACACCCCGCCGCCTGCTCCGCCGCCCGATGCGGGCTGTGTGTTGACCTGACCTGAGGCCCCATCGGCTTGAGCGGCAAGCTTGATGTCCATCAAGCCCGCGAGCGTGCCGCTGGGTTTAGCCTGTGCGCATGCACTTTCAAACACGCTCCTTGCGCGCCGTTGCTTTGTTGATCACCGGTGGGTGTCTGGCGCTCGGCTCAGCGCACGCCAACCCCGCCGACAACGATGCGGCCATGCTCAAACTGGCCAATGACCGTGGCTGCATGGCTTGCCACAACATCTTGCCCATGGCGCCGCGTGCCGATGGCCTACCGCCGTTGGCTCCGGCCTGGCGCGACGTGGCACTGAAGTACCGCGATGACCCGCGCGCCTACGAGCGCCTCACACGCACCGTGCTCACCGGCTCCGACCCGCGGGCCAGCCACTGGCTTGGCAGGGTGGGCGCGGTGACCATGCCGCCCAACGCCGTGGCCATCTCTGAAGCCGATGCGCAGATGCTGGTGAACTGGATCTTGGTGCTGGTGCCTTGAGCGTGTGTGGCGGCCTGCGTGAGTGGGCCGGCGTGCCGTGACATGGCGCAACGTAAGAGTTGGCGCCCGCCGTGGTTCAACGGGCTGCGAGGCACCGGAGCGCAAGGGCTGGGTGCGCGCGCCAACATCAACAGGGAGATGTCATGCTGAAACGAAAAGTGGCCCTGGCCTGCTTGCTGCTCGCTGCGCCTTGGGCGCAGGCCGATTGGGGTGGCACCGACGAAGAATTTTTGGCCTTGCAACTGGCACTGGCCAAGGTCTGCCCGGCCGTCTATCCGGCGCAGGAGGCCGCCATGGCCAAGGGCGGCGCCTTGGCCGTGTGTGAACTCACACGGCGCAACGCGGCGGCGCGCGCCTGGTCGGACAAGCTGATGGCCGCGCCCACCTTTGGCCCGCGCTTGAAGGCCATGGAGCGCGACCTGTGGTCGCCATTGCAGACGGGCGCGATCGGCCAGTGCCAAGCGCTGTTGACGGTACCGGAGCGCCACTGCGAGTGGGTCGACGGCCCCGAGCCGCAAGCCCGGCCCAAAGCGGTCCCAACCACGGTGGGCCAGCCATGAGCCGCGCCGTGCACAACCAGGCCCCAGCCTCCATGAACGCGCGTCAGCAGCCGCGCGCGCCGGGGCGGTGGTGGCGCGCCGGCGCGTGTGTGCTGGGGGCGTTGTTGGCTGCGGCCAACGTGGGGGCCGAGCCACCACCGCCGTCCGACGCCGAATTCATCGCCCTGCACTTGGCGCTGGCACAGCGCTGCCCGGCGCTGATGCCCGCGCAGGCGGCCGAGGTGGGGCCAGGTGCGGCGGTGCTTCTGTGCGACGTCACGCAGGGTTCAGACGAGCAGGCGGCGCTGTTCCGGCAGGTTCAGTCGCAGCCCGGTTTTGCCGCACTGCTGGGGCGGATGAACGAAACCGTGGACGACTCGCCGGAGTTGTGCGAGTCGCTGTTGGCCTATGCCGGGCGCGGGCGTTATTGCGAGTGGGTGCCCGGCACAGGGCCGGGTGAGCTGCCGCGCGCGCAGCGCAAGTTGGCCAAGCGGCGCTGAGTTGGCGGGCGGCGGGGCAGGGCGGTGTGGCTCTGCACCTGCCGCCGCCGGCATCAGTCGGCCGTGATCTTGGCCAGTTGCACCACACGCTGCCATTTGCCCAGTTCGCTCTTTACCATCGCCGCGAATTGCTCCGGGGTGCTGGTGTCGACGTCCGCGCCGTGGCTCTCAATGCGCTGGATGGTCTCTTTGTCATGGAGCACCTCATTGAGCGCCTTGTTGATCTTGTCGATCACGGCCTTGGGCGTTTTGGCGGGGGCGAACAGGCCGTACCACTGCGTCACATCGACACCGTCAATGCCCAACTCCTTCAGCGTCGGCACATCCGGCAGGTTGCTCACCCGCTTGGGGCCCGCCACAGCGAGGGCGCGCAGCTTGCCCGACTTCACATGGGGCACGGCCGTGAACAGGCTGGGAAACATGATTTGGGTTTGCCCGCCAATGGTGTCGCTGACCGCTGGGGCTGAGCCTTTGTAGGGCACGCCGAGCATGTCGGTGCCGGTCTTGATTTTGAACAGCTCGGCCGCAAAGTGCGGCGCCGTGCCATTGCCGGCTGAGGCGTAGGCATATTTGTCGGGCTTGGCCTTGAGTTGGGCCACCAGGTCTTTCACGTCCTTGATCGGCGCGGCGGCGTTGGCCACCATCAGCGTGGGTGAGTAGCCCACCAGGCCCACGGCTTCGAAGTCGGCGATCGGGTCATAGCGCAGCTTTTGCAGCGCGGGGTTCATCGCGTGGGTAGCGATGTAGCCGAACATCAGCGTGTGGCCATCGGCGGTGGCGCGGGCCACGTACTCGCTGGCCAGCGCGCCGTTGGCACCGGCGCGGTTGTCGATGATCACGGTTTGGCCCAGCAGCGGCCCCAGCTTTTGCGCAATGGTGCGCGCCATCGCATCGTTGCCGCCGCCGGCCGCGGTGGGCACGACGATGGTGATGGGTTTGTCGGGGAAGGCGGCGTGGGCCGCGCTGGCACACAGGCTGAGGGCGCTTGCGGTCAGGGTGGCGAGCAGGGTGCGGCGGTGAATGTAGCGGGGGGTCATGGGGTCAGTCTCCAGGGTCAGCATGAGGTGGTGAAGGGTCGGCAGAGCCGTGCGCTGCGGCAGCCGTGAGCAGGCCCGTGCCGGGGCGGGCGCCAGTGGCGCAGCACGGCTCGGGGGGCGATTCAGCGTGATTCGGTGCGACTCACTGCGGGTCGGGCAAATGCAGTTCGCCTTGCAGGATCTTTCGGGCCGTGCGCACCAGCGAGGCGCTCTCGATGTGTGCGCTCTGGCCCTCGCCGCGCACCGTGACGGCCACGTCGATGCGGCCGGCCGGGTGCAGCACCGCCACATCGCGCTCGCCGGTTTGAAACCGTGCGCTGCTGGCCACCGTGCTCGGCAGGGCAAACGCAGCGGCGATGCCGATGGCGCCCGTGACGGCGTGCGAGCTGTGGCAGCGGCGGGGGGTGAAATAGCGCGAGGTGATGCTGCGCGCGCCATCGCCCGCACTGACGATGGCGGGTTTGGGCACCACGCTGTTCGACACATCGCCCAGCCCCATGCGCTGGCCCGCCGCCAGGCGCATGGCTTCCAGCCGTGCCAGCAGCGCGCTGTTGGCGTCGAGTTCAGCGGGTGATTCGCGGCCACTCAGGCCCAGCGATTGGGCATGCACCACCATCAACGGCATCGCCGCATCGATCAAGGTGGCGGGTGTGCCGAGCACGGTGTCGATGCGCAGCCCGGTGGGAAACACCTGGCCCGTGACGGCGCCCCAGGCATCGAGAAAATTGAGGTGAACGGGTGCTGCGGTGCCCGCCACACCGTCGATGCGGGTGTGGCCGTCGTAGCTCAGCCGCCCGCCCGGCGTGCGCACACTGGCTTCGATGCGCGCGCCGGTGTTGACGTTGTGGATGCGGGCGCGGGTGGTGTCGGCCGTGATGGCGATCAGGCCCTGATCGATGGCAAAAGGCAGCACGCCCGAGAGCATGTTGCCGCAGTTGGGCCGGGTGTCGACGGTGCGCTGGCCCACGCCCACTTGGGCAAACAGGTAGTCGAGATCGCAGCCGGGCCGGGTGGAGCGCGAGACGATCGCGACCTTGCTGGTCAGCGAGTTGCCGCCGCCCAGGCCGTCGAGCTGCAGCAGGTCGGCCGCGCCCATGGCGTCGATCAACAATTCGTCGCGGTCGCGCGGGTCTTGCGGCAGCCAGTCGCTCAAGAAGAACGGGCCGCGCGAGGTGCCCGCACGCATCAGTACACAGGGGATGGTCTTGCTCATGGACTGAATGTTCGGCGCCCGAGCATTGTTTGTGAATTGCATAGTTGCGAACGATTGATGCATGATTCCGATCAATCAAAACCGCTGTGGCCGGAGCCCATTCATGAGCATCAACTTCGAACTCTCTGACCTGCAGGCCTTTGCGGCCGTGGCCGAACTGGGCAACTTCCGGCGCGCCGCCGAGGCCGTTCACATCTCACAACCGGCCTTCAGCCGCCGCATCGACAAGCTCGAAGCCGCGCTCGGTGTGCGCCTGCTCGACCGCACCACGCGGCGTGTTGACCTCACGGCGGTGGGCCGCGATTTCGCGCGCAAGGTGCAGCTGATGCTCGATGAGTTGGACACCACGCTGATGGGCATCCGCGAAGTGGGGGCGTCGCGCATGGGCGAGGTGACGATCGCGTGCGTGCCGTCCGCGGGCTACTACTTTTTGCCGCAGGTGATCCGCCGCTACCACGAGGAATTTCCCAAGATCCGCGTCAAGATTCATGACGCGAGTGCCGGCGAGGTGCTGGCCGTGGTGGCGCGCGGCGAGGCCGATTTCGGGCTCAACTTCATCGGCCACGACGAGGCCGATATCGAGTTCACCGCCATCCGCGAAGAGCGCTTTGTGGCGGCGTGCCGGCGTGATCACCCGCTGGCCACGCTCAAGAAGGTGGCATGGAGTGCGCTGTCGGCCTACGACTTCATGAGCGTGGGCAAGGCCTCGGGCAACCGGCTGTTGATGGACCAGGCGCTGGCCAAGGTCAAGCAGCGGCCACAGAGCCTGTTCGAGACGCGGCATGTGACCTCGCTGCTGGGCTTGGTGGAGGCCGGTTTGGGCGTGGCGGCGGTGCCTGCGTTGTCGATGCCCGGCGCCGACCACCCGGTGCTGGTGAGCGTGCCGTTGGTGGAGCCGGTGGTCACGCGCAGCGTCGGGCTGATCCGGCGCAAGGGGCGGTCCCTCTCGCCCGCCGCGCAGCAGCTCTATGGCTTCTTGCTCGACCTGCGACCAGCGCGCGCGCGCCGCAAGCGGGCCCAGGGCTGAAGTGCGCGTGGCGCTTTCAATGGCATGTCAGGGGTGCTGAACTAGGGCTGTGCGCCTGTGTGGCGGCGGCCTAGGATGGGCCGATTCCACCACCGCACTGAGGAGACATCCCATGGCATCCAGCAAGTCAGCCGCCGCACCCAAGGCCCCGTCAAAAGGCAAAGGCAAAGGCGCAGGCAAGGTCAAAGCGAAGGGCGCCAAGGTGCCGGCCGCCGACAAGGGCGGCGCCACCTCCAAACCCATGGCCCCACCCGTGACCGTGGTGGCCGCCAAGGTGGCCGTGAAGCTGAGCGGCGCATCGAGCAGCAAGCTCAAGAAGGCCAAAGGCCAGTCGCTGCACATCGGCCTCAACCGGGTCAGCCCGGCGGCCTACGACGGCTGGAGTGGCGAACTCTCTGGCTGCGAGCCCGATGCCCATTCGATGGCCGCCATTGCCACCGCGCGCGGCCTGTCGCCCACGGTGATGCTCAACGACGCCGCCACGCGGGCCGCGGTGTTGGCGGCGGTGCAGGCGGCGGCCAAGTCCTTGGTCAAGGGCGATCTGTTCGTGCTGAGCTACTCCGGCCACGGCGGGCAGGTGCCCGATGTGACCGGGGAGGAGGACGACAAGCTCGACGAAACGTGGTGCTTGTTCGACGGCCAGTTGATCGATGACGAGCTCTACCTGGCGCTGAGCCGCTTCAAGGCGGGTGTGCGCGTGCTGGTGGTGTCCGACAGCTGTCACAGCGGCACGGTGGTGCGCGGCGCCAACGCGGCGGCTGCGGGCAGTGCCAAGTCGCGGCAGATGCCGGTCGACGTGGGCGACCGCACCTACCTGGCCCACCATGACTTCTATGACAAGCTGCAGCGCCAGGCCGCCAAGGCTGCCGGCAAGCGCGTCGTGGACCCCGATGTGGCGCTGGCGCAGCTGAGCGTGAGCGCCCGGCTCACCGCCATCGTCAAGAACTTCAAACCCGCGGTGGTGCTGATCTCGGGCTGCCAGGACAACCAGGTGTCTTACGACGGCCCACGCAATGGCGCGTTCACGACGGCCTTGCTGAAGGTGTGGAACAAGGGCGCGTTTGCCGGCACGCTGGCACAGTTCCATGCGCAGATCCGCGGCGCGATGCCGGCGCGCCAGTCGCCGAACCTGTTCGCCCTGGGCCCGGCGGCCCCGTTCTTGGCGCAGGCCCCGTTCACCGTCTGAGGCGGCGCGGCTCAGCCCCTGGGCGAGCGCCCGGGGGCTGCGGGCTCATTCGCCCGAGCCGGGGCCAAAGGGCTGGCCCGATTCGTCGTCGGGCGAGGCCGGCTTGGCGGCCACGCGGTAACTCTCGGAGGCCCAGCTGCCGAAGTCCACGTTTTTGCAGCGGGCGCTGCAGAAGGGCCGGTAGTCGTTGCTGGGCGCGTAGACGCTGTCGCCACCACACGCAGGGCAAGTGACAACGCGCACGGGGATGGACGGGCTCGGTTCGGTAGGCATCGTCATGCGCAAAGCGTGAGCTCGAAACTGGCGTCAACGGTGGCGGGCCGGAGCCGCCATTCGGCATCGGCCTGCATCATGCGCACCTGCACCATCAGGCGGTGGCCGGTGATTTCGGGCACCAAGCCCAGCGCTGGGTCAATGCGCAGGCGCAGCAGCAGGTAGCTGCGTTGTTGCGGCAGGCTTTGCTGAAACTGCCCGCCCTGCGCCACCACGCGGTGCGGCGTGCCGGAGTCGCGCAGCAAACCCATCAGCACTTGCAGGGCCTCGGCCAACGGCATCATCGGTTGCAGCCAGCCCATCAAATCGGCGCGGCGGCGGCTGGGCTCGGTTTGCTGCCAGGTGTAGTAGGCCGGCAGGTCGAACTCGCAGGTGCCGCCTGGGATGTTGATGCGGCTGCGCAGGCTCATCAGCCAGTCGTTGGCCGTGAGCGTGTGGCCGGCCTTGCCTTGCAGCAGATTGAGACCGTTGTAGGCGTGGTCGATGCGCGCCACCACCTCGTCGAGCGAGGCCTCAGAGATGGCCGGGTTGCCACGGTAGCCGTTGAGCACGGCTTTGTGGCGCTCCAGCTCCTTGAGCAGATCGGACTTGAGATCGGCACGTGAGGCCACGTCCATGATCTCGAACACGGTGGCCAGTGCGAAGTGGTGGTCCACCGGGGCGTCGCGCGCCACCAGTTGGCCCAGGCGGTCGAACAGGTGTTCGAGCCGGAGCATCGTGCGGATGCTTTCGTTGAAAGGGTATTCGTAGAGGACCAAGTTGGCTTTCCTCGTGGCCGGCGCCAGCAGGAGCGTGGCAGTGATCAGCCGTTGATTGTTTCACACGCCCGGGCCTGTGGCGGGCTGCACCAGCGCTGCCACAGCGCATTCACGGCATCGGCCAGTGCCGCCAGCGTGAGGCCCTCGTTGAGGATCACGGCATCGGCCGCGGCGCAGCGCTGCGCGCGTGGGGCCTGCTGGGCGATGACCGCCCGGACGGCGGCTTCGGTCCAGCCCGAGCGCGCCATGACGCGCCGCACCTGGGTGTTTTCGTCGCAGTCGACCACCAGCACGCGGTCAACCCGCGCCCGCCAGTGGCCGGATTCGACCAGCAGCGGCACGTCAAACACCAGCACTGCAGCACCTGCGGCCAAGGCGACATCGGCTTGGCGCGCAGTCTCGGCGCCAATCATCGGGTGAAGAATGGCTTCGAGCCGTTGCCGTGCCGCGGGCTCGCTGAACACGAGGGCACGCATGCGTGGGCGGTCGAGCGCGCCATCGGTGGCCACCATGTCGGCGCCAAAGGCCTGCGCCACGGCCGGCATGGCGGCGCCACCGGGCAGCGTGAGTTGGCGCGAGATCGCGTCGGTGTCGATCACCGCCGCACCGTGATCGGCCAGCATGAGCGCCACCGTGCTCTTGCCGCTGCCGATGCCACCGGTCAGGCCGATGCGCAAGATGGGCAGGGCGGCTGCCATGGACTCAGACCCAGCCCAGCCAGCCCAGCACGCGCGGCTGGCCGGCCAGCAGCACCACCAGCCCTGCGCCGGCCAAGAAGGGGCCAAACGGCACATAGCGGCCTTCGCGCAGCGCGCCGCCAAACTTCATGCCGATGCCCACCAGCGCACCAATCAGCGAGGCGCTCAGCACCACGGGCAACACCATCGTCACCCCCAACCAGGCGCCCAGGGCCGCCAGCAGCTTGAAGTCGCCGTAGCCCATGCCTTCTTTGCCGGTCAGCAGCTTGAACAGCCAATACACCGACCACAGCGAGAGGTAACCCGCCACCACGCCCCAGATCGAGCTGCTCAGCGGCATGCCCGTCCAGCCCAGCAAGGCGCCCGCAATGCCCGCCCAGAGCAGCGGCAGGGTGAGGCCATCAGGCAGCAAGGTGGTGTCCCAGTCGATGCCGGCCAGCGCCACCAGCATGGCGGCCAGGCCGCACCACAGCAAGGTGGCCGGCTGCGGGCCAAAGCGCCAAGCGATCAGCGCAAACAGCGCGCCCGTGAACAGCTCTACCAGCGGGTAGCGCGCCGAGATGGGTGCGCGGCACGCCGAGCAGCGAGCCCGCAGCGCCAGCCAACTCAGCACGGGGATGTTTTCGCGCCAGGTGATGGCGTGGCCGCAATGCGGGCAGCGCGATGCGGGCCGCGACAGCGTGATGGGCGGGATGTCTTCGGCCGGCAGCCCCAGCATCTCGGCGCTTTCGAGCTTCCAGCTGCGCTCTAGCATCAGCGGCGTGCGGTGGATCACCACATTGAGAAAGCTGCCGATGCACAGGCCCACCGGGCCGAGCAGCCAGGGCGAGAGCCAAATCTCCAGGTTTTGGGGGTCGAGCAGGGGCCCGAAAAGCGCGTCGATCAAACCACCTGCCCCAGCTTGAAAATCGGCAGGTACATCGACACCACGATGCCGCCAATCAGTGTGCCCAAGATCACGATGATGAAGGGCTCCATCAGGCTCGACAGGCCCTTCACGGCCTCGTCCACCTCGTCTTCATAAAACTCGGCCGCCTTGCCCAGCATCTGGTCGAGCGAGCCCGATTCTTCGCCAATGGCGCACATCTGCAGCACCATGGTCGGGAACACATTGGTGCTCTGCATGGCCGTGGTGAGTGCGGTGCCGGTGGACACGTCTTTTTGGATCTGCTCGGTGGCTTCGGCAAACACCGCGTTGCCCGAGGCACCGCCCACGGAGTCGAGCGCTTCCACCAGCGGCACACCGGCCGCAAACATGGTCGAGAGCGTGCGCGTCCAGCGCGCGATGGTGGATTTGTTGACCAGGTCGCCAAACACCGGCACCTTCAGCAACAGCCGGTCCATGGCCCTTTGCATGGTGGGCGAACGGCGCCATGATTGGAGGAAAAAGTAGCTGCCAAAGCCGATGGAGCCGAAGATCAGCCACCAGTAGCTGACGAAGAACTCCGACATCGCGATCACCGCGAGCGTGGGCGCAGGCAAGTCGGCGCCGAAGGAGCTGAACACGTCCTTGAACGCCGGGATCACAAAAATCATGATCACCGCCAGCACCACGAACGCCACCACCATCACCGCGATCGGGTAGATCAAGGCGGACTTGATCTTGTTCTTGATCGCCATGGTTTTTTCTTGGTACACGGCCAGGCGGTCGAGCAGCGTTTCCAAGATACCGCCGGCCTCACCGGCCTCCACCAGGTTGCAATACAGCGCGTCAAACTGCAGCGGGTGCTTGCGGAAGGCCGACGACAAGCTGGTGCCCGTTTCCACATCGGAGCGGATGTCGGTCAGCAGCCGCGTCATGCGCGGATTGGTGCTGCCGCGGGCCACGATGTCGAACGACTGGATCAGCGGCACGCCCGCGCGCATCATGGTGCTGAGCTGGCGGGTGAAGATGGCGATGTCTTTTTGCTTGATCGCCTTGCCACCGCTCATGCGGCGTTTTTTGATCTTGGTGGTCAGGATGCCCTGGCGACGCAGGCTGGCGCTGACCATGGCTTCGCCGCCGGCCCGGATTTCACCGCGCACCAGCTTGCCGTTTTTGTCTTTGCCTTCCCACTCGAAGATCTCTTCTTTGATCTTCTTTGCCGCGGATGCTGCTGTCGCCATGGTCCTGATTCACGGGGCCTGCGCCCCGGCCGTGTTCGTTGTTGTGGGTGGTTGCGGTGTTGTGGCTTATTCGTTGGTGACGGCGATGACTTCTTCGAGCGTCGTCACGCCGCCCCGCACCTTGACCAAACCCGATTGACGCAGATCGCGCACACCTTCGAGCGCGGCTTGTTGGGCAATGTCCATGGCCGTGCCTTCCGACAAGATGATGCGCTGAATCGCCTCGGTGATGGGCATCACTTGGTAAATGCCGACCCGGCCCTTGTAGCCGTTGTTGCAGGCCGAACAGCCCACCGCGCGGTACGGTTTCCAGCTGCCGTCGAGGTCGTCTTCCTTGTAGCCCGCGCGCAGCATGGCCTCGCGTGGGTAATCGGCCGGCTTTTTGCAGTTTTCGCACAGCTTGCGCGCCAGGCGCTGGGCCGTGATCAGCAGCACGCTGGCGGCGATGTTGAACGGCGCCACGCCCATGTTCAACAAGCGGGTGAGCGTGGTGGGTGCGTCGTTGGTGTGCAGCGTGCTCATCACCAAGTGGCCGGTTTGCGCGGCCTTGATGGCGATGTCGGCGGTGTCGAGGTCGCGGATTTCGCCGACCATGATGATGTCCGGGTCTTGGCGCAGGAAGGATTTCAGCGCGACCGCAAAGCTCAGCCCGGCCTTGTCGTTCACGTTCACCTGGTTGATGCCGGGCAGGTTGATTTCGGCCGGGTCTTCCACCGTGGCGATGTTCACGCCGGGCTGGTTCAAGATGTTCAGGCAGGTGTAGAGCGACACCGTTTTGCCCGAGCCGGTGGGGCCGGTGACCAAAATCATGCCGTAGGGACGCTGGATGGCAGCCATCAGGCGGTCTTTTTCGATCTTCTCGTAGCCCAGGGCTTCGATGCCCAGTTTGGCGCTGGAGGAGTCGAGAATCCGGATCACGATCTTCTCGCCAAACAGCGTGGGCAGCGTGCTGACCCGGAAGTCGATCGACTTGTTGCCGAACTTGAGCTTCATGCGGCCGTCTTGCGGCACGCGCTTCTCAGAGATGTCGAGCCGACTGATGACCTTGATGCGCGAGGCCAGCTTGTCTTTGATGGCGATCGGCGGCTGGGTGATCTCGCGCAGCTCGCCGTCCACGCGGTAACGCACGCGGTAGTGGTACTCGTAGGGCTCGAAGTGCAAGTCCGACGCACGCATGTTGATCGCGTCGATCAGCATCTTTTGCAGAAAGCGCACCACCGGCGCGTCTTCGACCTCGGCGGTGGGCTCGGCCGCTTCCTGCGGGGCGGTGGCGTCGTCGGTGACTTCAAAATCGAAGTCGCTGGTGGCCAGGGTTTCGAGCGCGTCGTTGGCCGAAGTGCCGTTCTTGTCGACCAGCGTCATCAGCTTGTCGTGCTCAACGATCACCCACTCGGGCGACAACTGCGTGGCGAACTTGATGCGCTCTGCGGCCTCTTGGTCGGTCGGGTCGGAGGCGCCGATGAACAGCCGGTTGCCGCGCTTGCCCAGCACCACCACCTTGTACTGCGCGGTCAGCTTGGCATCGATGATGTTGCGTGGCAGGCGCTGCGGGTCGACGGCATTGAGGTCGAGCAGCGGCAGGGCCAAGGCGGTGGACAGCGTGTGGGCCAGGTCGGCGGGCGACACCAAGCCCGCGCTGATCACGGCGCCGACAAAGCCCGTCTTGCGGTCGGGCAGGGCCTTGACCAAGTCTTCGGCCACCTTGGCATCGACCCGTCCGGCGTGCACCAGCACCCGCGCCGCACCCGAGAGGGTGGCGTGACTGGGATCGGAAAGTGTGTCCATGGCGGGCGGCTGACGGGAGAGTGAAGGCTGGGCTGCAACGGGGCGACGACCCGCAATGCTATCTGTCAATCATTCTCGCTCGGCCGGGAGTCGGTGGCGAGGGTGCGAACAAGCGCCGGACACCGCTGTTTCGAGGCTTGTAACCGACGTTTTCGAGCGCTGGTGAGAACTGTTCCCGGGTGCGAGCGCGGGCATGGCGCGGCGCGGGCGGGCCCGTTCGCGTGCCGAACGTTCGGAGTGTGTGAATTTGTAAAGTCCAGCCGTGAGCTGTCGCTGTGGTGTGGGACCGCTCCGTCGCCGCCGGTTCAGCGGGCGCCTATTGCGACGCCGCCACCATGGTGATGGCGCCAAAGGGGCAGCGCCTTTCGCACAAGCGGCAACCGGTGCAGCGCTCGGCATGGTGCAGCACGGCGGACTTTTTCCAGTGCGCCACCTCCAGGCTCAGCAGGTGTGGGCCACAGGCGCCGACGCAGCGGCCGCAGCCGGTGCAGCGGGCGGTGTCGATGGCCGGCAACCGGATCGCCGGGCGCGGCGGGCCAGGTCGCCGCGCGTCATCGCCGGCATGCGCGGCGGCAACGGCGCTGGGGGCATCGACAGTGGCGACAGCGGCAGTGACAGCGGTATCGCAAGGCATGGCGGCGATTCTCGCTCGCCGGTCGTTTCGGCGCAGTCGGCGGGGCGCGCCGGGCTGCCACAGGGCGACCGTTTAGACTTCGCCCTTTTTTGCGGCCGGTTTGGGCCGCTGCGGCCGGCGGTTTCGGGCCCGCAACCCAACGGGTTGTGGCCGGGGCGGCGGGGTCGTCCGAAGGATTGAATGTGAGCCCGAGCATCAACAGTTCCAGACTCAGGCGCGTGCTCGGCGATGCGACCGGGCTGGGCGCGGAGGTGCCGAGTCAGGACCTGGCGCAAGGCCTCGGTCAGTGGCTGGGCGCCTGCGACGCCATGACCTTGCACGGCACCTTGCAGGCGGTGCAGGCCCTGGCCGATGCGCCTGCCGCGGCGCAGGTGGCCACGCAGACGGAGGCATCCACCGCATCAGCGGCGGCCGGCTTGCGGGCACTGGATGCGGCGTTCCTGCGCTTGCGCACGGGCTTGGTGCGGGCCATCACCGTGGGTGAGGCACCCGTGGCGGCAGGGGGCTGGCGGGGCGGCGCCCCACGCGGTGCTCCGCAGCCGGTGTCTGCCGTGTCCGCCGTGTCGCCTGATGCGTCGCCCGTGCCTGAGGCCGCGCCCGACTACGGGGCCTTCCACAAGCGCTACCTCGATCTGCAGCGGCAGATGGAGCTGCGCATGGGGCCATTTCGCGCCCATGTGCGCGAGGTGCTCGCCGCTGCATCGACCCCGCTGCGGCAGCTGGCCGCGCTGGACGCCGTGTTGGAGCAGATGCTGGGCCCGCGCGAGCAGCGGCTGATGGGCACGGTGCCGGTGTTTTTGGAGCGGCGCTTTGAGGCCTTGCGCCAGGCCCCGCCCGCCACGGAGGCCGCCAGCCCGTGCCCGCCGAGGGCTTGGGTGGCACAGTTTGAACACGAATTTCAGCAGGTCTTGCTGGCGGAGCTCAACAGCCGCTTGCAGCCGGTTGTCGGAATGATGGAAGCCTTCAGCCGTGCGCTGGAGCCGACCTTGAAGATGTCCTTGAAGAAGACGCAATGAACAGACATGGCTTTGCAGTGGCCTTCGCCGTGGGTTTGGCGGTGGTGGTGTGGGTAGGCGCGGGCTTTGTGGCCAGCGCCAGTGGGCTGGCGGTGTTGATGACGCTGGTGATTGCCGGTGTCTATGTGCTGGGCGCGCTGGAGTTGCGCCAGTTCCGCGCCAGCACGGCGGCCTTGAACGACGCGGTGGCCGCGCTGACCGAGCCGCTGGCCGATCTCGTGCCGTGGCTGGAGCGCGTTCCCGCGGCGCTGCGCCAGCCCGTGCGCCTGCGCATTGAAGGCGAGCGCGTGGGCCTGCCCGGCCCGGCGCTCACGCCCTATTGGGTCGGCCTGCTGGTGATGCTGGGCATGCTGGGTACTTTTTTGGGCATGGTGGTGACGTTCAAGGGCGCCGTGTTTGCGCTCGAAGGCTCGGCCGATCTGCACGCCGTGCGCGCGGCGCTGGCCGAGCCCATCAAGGGCCTGGGCCTGTCGTTTGGCACCTCGGTGGCGGGCGTGGCGGCGTCGGCCATGCTGGGGCTGATGTCGGCCTTGAGCCGGCGCGAGCGCGCCGACGCCGTGCGCTCGCTCGACGCGCGTGCCGCCACCGTGCTGCGCGCTCACTCGCGTGCGCATCAACGCGAGGCATCCTTCAAGGCCCTGCAGGCGCAAGCCCAGGCGTGGCCGCAGGCGCTCGACAAAATGCAAGCGCTGATGGATGGCATGGAGCGCCGCAACCAGCAGCTCAACGAGCAGTTGCTGGGCCAGCAGTCGCAGTTCCACCGTGAGGTGGGCGTGAGCTACACCGCGCTGGCGCAGAGCGTGGGCACGTCGCTCAAAGACAGCCTCACAGCCAGTGCCACCGCCGCCGGCGCCAGCCTGCAGCCGGTGGTGCAGGCCGCCATGGCCGAGGTGGCGCAGGAGTCGGCGCGCCGCCATCAGCAGCTGATGGATGCGGCGCAGACCCAACTGAGCGGCCTGTCGAGCGCGTTCAGCGACACCGCCCGGGGTGTGTCGGCGGGCTGGGTGGCGGCGCTCGATCAACACGCGCAAGCGAACGTTCGCCACGCCGAGGGCTTGGACCGCAGCTTGGTGGCGTTCAGCGCCGCGTTTGAGCAGCGCTCGGCAGCGTTGCTCGGCACGGTGAGCGCGCAACTGGCCGGCGTGTCATCGGCGTTCGGTGACACGGCCCAGGGCGTGTCGGCGGGCTGGACGGCAGCGCTGGCGCAAAGCGCGCAAACCCACGCCCGACAAGCCGATGGCCTGGACCGCACGCTCAGCGCCTTCACCGCCTCGTTCGAGCAAGGCACCGCCGCCTTGTTGCGCACCGTGAGCGACACGCTCGCCGCCACGCACACGGCGCAAGCAGCGTCCGACGCGCAGCGCCTGGCCGGTTGGACGCAAACACTGGAGCACATGGCCACCAGCCTGCACAGCGAATGGCAGCGCACCGGCGCGCAAACGCTGGCGCAGCAGCAAGCGACCTGCCTGGCACTGGAACAAACCGCGGGCGACATCGCCGAGCGCGCCAGCCTGCATGCCAGCCAGACCCTGGGCGAGATGACGCGCTTGCTCACCCAATCGGAAGAGCTGATCCGCGCCCGCCAAGCCAGCGAGGCCACTTGGGCCGCGCAACAAGGTGAGCGCATGGACCAACTCAGCGGCGTGTGGCGCAGCGAGCTCGGCGCCCTGCGCGATGCCGAGGCTGTGCGCGGCGATGCTGCCGTGGCGCGCCTGGGTGAGCTGCAGTCCGCCCTGGCCGGCCACCTCGGCACGCTGGGCACCGCGCTCGAAGCGCCCATGACGCGCCTGATCCAAACCGCCTCCGAGGCGCCGCAAGCCGCGGCCGAAGTGATCGTGCAACTGCGCCAGGAGATGACGCGTTTTGCCGAGCGCGACGCGCAAGCACTGGCCGAGCGCAACGCCGTGATGGCCGAGATCGGCACGCTGCTGCACACGCTCAACCGCGCCTCGGGCGAGCAACAAGCGGCGATCGAATCGCTGGTGACGTCGGCCCAAGGCGTGTTGGCGCAAGCCGGCAGCCAGTTTGCCGACACGCTGGGCACGCAGGCCGGCCATGCCGCCGAAGCGGCGGCGCAGGTGGCTGGCAGCGCCATCGAGTTGGCCAGTGTGGGTGAATCGTTCCACCAAGGCATTCAGCTCTTCAGCGCCAGCAACGACAAGCTGATGGCCAGCCTGCAGCGCATTGAGGCCACGCTGCAGCAATCGATGGCGCGCAGCGATGAACAGCTCGCCTATTACGTGGCGCAAGCGCGCGAGGTGATCGACCTCAGCATCAGTGCGCAAGAAGGCATCGTCGACGACCTGCGGCAGCTGCGCACTTCCGCCGCCGCGGAGGTGGCGTGATGTCGGACTGGGCCGAGCAGGGCGACGACGGCGTCGAGCACACCGCCCCGGTGTGGGCCGTGTTCGGCGACCTGATGTCGGGCCTGCTGGGCGCCTTTGTGCTGGTGCTGGTGGGCGTGCTGGTGGTGCAGATGGACCTGATGAGCAACCTCGAAGCCGAGGTGCAAAAGCGCCATGTCGAAGAGCAGCGCCGCATGACCTTGGAAAAGGCGCTGGCCGGGCCGCTGCAATCGGGTCGCGTCACGCTCATCAACGGCCGCATCGGCATCAGCGGCAGCGTGCTGTTTCCGGTCAACTCCAGCGAGCTGCGCGAGGACGGCCGCAAGCTGCTCAAAACCTTGGTGCCGCCGCTGCAGGTGTATTTGGGGGCGCGCGACGAGATGCTGATGGTCAGTGGCTTCACCGACAACAAGCCCGTCCAGCCAGGCAACCAGCACTTCGCCGACAACCTCGAACTCTCGGCCCAGCGCGCACTCACGGTGACGCGTGCGCTGATCGACGAAGGCATGCCTTCATCGCTCGTGTTCAGCGCCGCCTTCGGCCCCGAGCAGCCCGTGGCCCCCAACGACAGCGACAAGGGCCGCGCGTTGAACCGCCGCGTGGAGATGGCGCCGGTGCCCAAGGCCAGCAATGCGCTGCCAAGCGCTGCAGTGCCCGCCAAGCCGCCGGCCTCGGTCGCGCATGAGTGAGCCCATGAGTGAGCCCATGAGTGAGCGCATGGCGGGCGAGCTGCTGTCGCCAGAGGCCCGGTTGGACGCCTTGCGCAGCCAGGGCGCAGCGCTGTGCGACCCCGCGCATTGGCGCGCCATCGAGGCCATGGCCCGACGCTGGCGCGATGCCACCGACCTCGCCGTGCGGGCTGTGCTCGCGGCCAAGCTGCACGCGCAACTGAGCGCCCATGCGGCGCGCATGGCCGTGGCGGCCTTGCCCTTGCCCGCCCCCGTGCCAGCCAAAGCGCCCATCGGCGCGCAAGATGGGCCCGATGCGGGCAGCGTGCTCGCTGCCCTCAACCGCTACATCGCCGATGCCCAGCGCGCCCATCGCTTGCGTGCCGATGGCGAGGCCGTGGCCGACCGCCTGAGCGGCGACGAGCCCGACGACCCGAGCGAGATGAAAAGCCTGCGCCGCTTCCGCCACACCTGGGCGCAACTGGCCAGCGAGCAACAGGTGGCGCAAGCGCTGGCGAGTGGCCCCGACAATGCCGGCCCACTCAACTCCCAGCGCCTCGTGATCCGCACGCTGGCGCTGCTGCGCGAGCTCTCGCCCGACTACCTGCGCCGCTTTGTGAGCCAGGTGGATGTGCTGTTGTGGCTGGACCAGGTGAATCAGAAGTTCGCGCTGGCGTCGAGCAAACCCGCGGCCAAGAACGCGGCAGGCAAGCCCGTGGCGCCCAAAGGCGCAGCGGCCAAGCGAAGCAAAGCCAAAGGTTGATGCCGCCGCGTTGGGCTGCTGCGCACACGCGGCCACGGCCAGGCGGGGCCGCGATTTGATCGAACAAGCAGAAACGACAAAGCCCCAGCAAGTGGGGCTTTGGTCATCCTTGATCCACAAGGCTTCAATATCTGGTCGGGGTGAGAGGATTCGAACCTCCGGCCTCTACGTCCCGAACGTAGCGCTCTACCAGGCTAAGCTACACCCCGCGTGTCCGCGCTGCGCGCAAACTTCAGTTGCTTTCAACGGTTGCTGGCGGTGTAGCGCCGACGGTTGTTGTCAGGACTGGCGTCCTATCGACTGAGCGCATAAGTCTAGCAGACTTTCACGGTACGCCGATGAAGGCAGGGCACCCAAACACGCGGTGGCCTTGTCGATTTCGACTTGCGCCGCCTCGCGCGTGCCGTCGAGAGCGCCGGTGCGGCGCACCACGGCCACGATCTGCGGCAGTTTCTCCACCTCGCCATGCTCAATGGCGTGGCGGATGAGTTGGCGCTCGGCCTCGGTGCCCCGGTCCATGGCCAGCAGCAGTGGCAGCGTGGGCTTGCCTTCGCGCAGGTCGTCGCCCACGTTCTTGCCCATGGTGTCGGCGGTGCCTTCGTAGTCGAGAAGGTCGTCGATCAGCTGAAAGGCGGTGCCCAGGCTGCGGCCGAAGTCGGCGCAGGCGGTTTCGATCTCGGGCGGAGCGTCGGCCAGCACTGCGCCCAAGCGGGCGCTGGCTTCAAACAGCTTGGCGGTTTTGTAGCGGATCACGCGCAGGTAGTCGTCCACCGAGAGGTCGGGGTCGTGCATGTTCATCAACTGCAGCACCTCGCCTTCAGCGATCACGTTGGTGGCCTCGGCCAGCACGTCGAGCACGCGCATGCGGTTGACCGACACCATCATCTGGAAGGCGCGCGAGTACAGAAAATCGCCCACCAGCACGCTGGCCGCGTTGCCAAACAAGGCGTTGGCGGTTTCGCGGCCGCGGCGCAGCGCCGACTCGTCCACCACGTCGTCGTGCAGCAGCGTGGCGGTGTGGATGAACTCCACCGTGGCGGCCAGCTCGAAGCGCTCCTTGCCTTGGAAGCCCAGGGCTTGCGCAATCATCAGCACCAACAAGGGCCGCAGGCGTTTGCCGCCTGCGCCAATGATGTAGTGCGAGATCTGGTCGATCAGTGCGACCTCAGAAGACAGGCTGCGGCGGATGACGGCATCGACGGCTTGCATGTCGCTGGCCATCAGAACGGCAGCGCTGAGGGGGGAGGGGCGGGTTGTGGTGGGGGAGGCGGATTGCACGCTGGGCTCGGCGAAAGTTGCCGAATTATAGGAACGGCGCGGGCCGCCGCCGTTCAGCGTGCTTGAGCGCTGGGTTCAACGCAGCGCGCCGAGCACGGAAGGGGCTGGACACTTTCGCGCTTCATGGTAGACTCGCGGGCTCTGCATTTCTTGCAGGGCTGGGTGCGCCGTGGATTTGACAAAACTTCTGCAGCGGGCCGTGTTGGGCATCAACGCTCGGCGCGGCAGATCGCCCGGTTATTACTGAAAGGGCTGATATGTACGCGGTCATAAAAACCGGCGGCAAGCAATATCGTGTTGCTGCTGGCGAAAAGATCAAAGTAGAACAGATTGCTGCGGATGTTGGCCAAGAGATCACGATCGACCAGGTGTTGGCTGTCGGAAACGGCGCTGAACTGAAAGTCGGGACTCCCTTGGTTGCAGGCGCGAGTGTGACGGCCACGGTGTTGGCTCAGGGCAAGCACGACAAAGTGCGCATCTTCAAGATGCGCCGTCGCAAGCACTACCAGAAGCGTCAAGGTCACCGTCAGACCTTCACTGAGCTTCAAATCAGCGCCATCAACGGCTGATTAACAGCGTCAAGGAGCAACAGACATGGCACAGAAAAAAGGCGGCGGTTCCACACGGAACGGCCGCGACTCCCAACCGAAGATGCTGGGCGTGAAAGCGTTCGGCGGTCAAGTGATCTCGGCCGGTTCGATCATCGTGCGTCAGCGCGGCACCAAGTTCCACCCCGGCGTCAACGTCGGCGTGGGCAAGGACCACACGCTGTTTGCATTGATCGACGGCGAAGTGAGCTTCGGCGTCAAGGGCCCTCTGAACCGTTCCACGGTTTCGATCAAGGCCCTGTGATCCAGCGGCCGCGCAAGCGGTCTACGCTGCGCAAGCCCCGCCCTGCGGGGCTTGTTCGTTTTTGCTGCGCATCGCAGTTCGCGCCCCGCCAGGGGTGGGCGGCCTGCGGTGCCTGCCCCCACAAGGGGCTATTCTTATCAGGTACCGAGCGCGTCGTGCGCCGGGTGGGGACACCATCATGAAGTTCGTTGACGAGGCCACCATCGACATTGCGGCCGGCAGTGGCGGCAACGGCTGCGCGAGCTTTCGCCGCGAAAAATTCATTCCCTTCGGCGGGCCCGATGGTGGTGATGGTGGCCGGGGCGGCAGCGTGTACGCCGTGGGCGACCGCAACCTCAACACCCTGATCGACTACCGCTATGCCCGCCGCCACGAAGCGCGCAACGGCGAAGCCGGCCGCGGTGCCGACCAGTACGGCGCAGCGGCGGCCGATGTGATCTTGCGCATGCCTGTGGGCACCATCATCACCGACGTCGAAACCGGCGAAGTGAAGGCCGAACTGCTCAACCCGGACGAGAAGGTGTTGATCGCCAAGGGCGGCGACGGTGGCTTTGGCAACCTGCACTTCAAAACCTCCACCAACCGCGCGCCGCGTCAAAAGACGTCGGGCTGGCCGGGTGAGGGCTTCAAGGTGAAGCTGGAGTTGCGTGTGCTGGCCGATGTGGGCCTGCTGGGCATGCCCAACGCGGGCAAGTCGACCTTCATCGCCGCCGTGTCCAACGCGCGCCCCAAGATTGCCGATTACCCCTTCACCACCTTGCACCCCAACCTGGGGGTGGTGCGTGTGGCGCCCGAGCAGAGCTTTGTGGTGGCCGACATTCCGGGCCTGATCGAAGGTGCCTCTGAAGGTGCGGGCCTGGGGCACTTGTTTTTGCGCCACCTGCAGCGCACTCACCTGCTGTTGCACGTCATCGACTTCGCGCCGTTTGACGAAGCGGTGGACCCGGTGCAGCAGGCCAAGGCGATTGTGGGCGAGCTCAAGAAATACGACAAAGCGCTGTACGACAAGCCGCGCTGGTTGGTGCTCAACAAGCTCGACATGGTGCCGCTCGAAGAGCGCGAAGCGCGGGTGAAAGACTTCATCAAGCGCTTCAAGTGGAAGGGCCCGGTGTTCCAAATTTCGGCCCTCACGCGCGAAGGTTGCGAGCCGCTGCTGCACGCCATCTTCAAGCACGTGTCTGGCTTGAAGAACGTGGTGCCGCCCGAGCCCGATCCCCGCTTTGACGGGGGCGTGGCACCTGCTGCATCGCAGGACTGAGCGCCATGAGTGACGCCCTGAAGACCGCCCGCCGCATCGTCGTGAAGGTGGGCTCCAGCCTGGTGACCAACGAAGGTCGAGGCGTGGATGCCGAAGCGATTGGCAACTGGTGTCGCCAGATGGCAGCACTCGCCGCGCAAGGGCGCGAGGTGGTGATGGTCTCCAGCGGCGCCATTGCCGAGGGCATGAAGCGCCTGGGCTGGGCCACCCGGCCCAAGGAAGTGCACGAGCTGCAAGCCGCTGCCGCCGTGGGCCAGATGGGCCTGGCGCAGATTTATGAAACCCAGCTGCGCACGCATGGCATGGGCAGCGCGCAGGTGCTGCTCACCCACGCCGATTTGGCCGATCGCGAGCGCTACCTCAACGCCCGCTCCACCTTGCTCACGCTGCTGAGCCTGAAGGTGATCCCGGTCATCAACGAGAACGACACCGTCGTCAACGACGAGATCAAGTTCGGCGACAACGACACCTTGGGTGCGCTGGTGGCCAATCTGGTGGAGGCCGACGCGCTGGTGATCTTGACCGACCAAAAAGGCCTGTACTCAGCCGACCCGCGCAAAGACCCGAACGCCCAGTTCATTCACCAAGCCCAGGCTGGCCAGCCTGAGCTGGAAGTGATGGCCGGCGGCGCGGGCAGTGCGCTCGGCCGCGGCGGCATGTTGACCAAGATCTTGGCCGCCAAGCGCGCGGCCAGCAGTGGTGCCAGCACCATCATCGCTTGGGGCCGCGAGCCCGATGTGCTGCTGCGTTTGGCCGCTGGCGAAGCCATTGGCACCGAGCTGCTCGCGCCCACACAAAAGCTGGCCGCACGCAAGCAGTGGATGGCCGACCACCTGCAACTGCGCGGCAGCGTGGTGGTGGACGACGGCGCCGTGCTCAAGCTGCGCGACGAGGGCAAGAGCTTGCTGCCGATCGGCATGGTTGAGGTGCAAGGCGAGTTTCACCGCGGCGATGTGATTGCGGTGCGCAACTCGGCGGGCGGCGAGATCGCCCGCGGCCTGGCCAACTACGCCAGCAGCGAAGCACGCCTCATTGCGCGCAAGCCGTCGTCAGAGTTTGAGCGCTTGCTGGGCTACGCAGCCGAGCCCGAGATGATTCACCGCGACAACCTGGTGCTGGCCTGATCGGCGGAGCGCCTGTCGCTCAGGCCCGCTCGCGAAGCCCAGAGGCGCCCGCTCTTTGTTGAAAACTCGGGCCATGGAGCGAGCGATGGCTGTGCTGGCGCGCCGATCGGACGCCTTTTGACGGGTTGCTCGGGCACGCGCTCAAAAGCGCTCAGCTTCTGATGCGCCTTCGCGATCAAAAGTCTCGGGCGTGCAGCAGTCGGGCATTGCCGTGCTCGGCACGTTGCAGCGCGGGGCCTGAGGCCGTTTCTCGTTCGACGGCGTCTGGTTCGAAGATTGCGCGTTCGACGGCTGGCGCGAGGGCGGCGATGGGCCGGGGCGATGTGCTCCCTGCCCCCCCGGCCCGCGGCGCGGTCCCACC
>JBEAOO010000257.1:0-3933 GCA_041164825.1 Pseudomonadota bacterium
ACGCCCAGGCCTTCCGCACGGCGGCCGGCCTGCATCAGGCTGCGATCAACCCCTTGGTGTTCCGCCCCCCCGGCAAGAAGCCGCCCGTACTCGACCCCACGAGACAGCGCATGACGCTGCAGGTCAGGCTCAACCCCGCCGCCGCCATGTCGCAGCGCCTGAGCGCGCTGTGGGCGCCCAGGGCCGGCAGCGCGCTGAGCGCGCCTGCCGAGCCAGCGCCGTGCGGCTTCACCCCGCAGTTCCATCAGGCCATGGTGGAGCCCTTGGCGCGTTTGTCGCCGGACTGGCTGTTTCCCGGTCTGCACCAGGTCCCACCCAACACCGTGGCCCTGCTGCAAAGCAACCCGCGTTTCATCGAAGCGTTCTTGGCCGGTCTCAACACCGAAATGGCGCGTGAACTGCTCTGGCGCGACTTCCCGTTGAGCGATCCTGGCGCCAGCTTTTTTCCTCACTTTTGGCCCGCCCACGACCCGCGCCAGGCCCTGCCAGACACGCCCCCCATGGCCCAATGGGGTCCACGCCGGCTGGGCGAAAACGGCAATTGCGGCGAAGGCACACGGCCCCTGCTCGTGTTGCTGATGCGCAGCGCGCTGCTGCAGCGCTACCCGGGCGCCATCGTTTACGCGGTGTCACTGGGCGATGGGCCCAGCCAAGAGCGCTATCCCGTGTTCCGCGGCGGCCTGCCACCCGACCTCAGCTTCTTCGGTTTTGACCTCAACCTCGATGAGGCCCTGGCGCGCCCGGGTTGGGCCTTCGTGATCCAACAACAAGCCACCGATCCGCATTTCGGCTTCGACGCGTCGTTGGACTTTGCCGGCGCAACGCATGTGTCCGCCCGCGCCGCGCCGCCGTCCCAACTGGTGCTGCCGGCCGGGGCAAGTTGGGGCCGCAACGCCGCGCACATGGCCCACATCACCCGCCAGCAACCCCTGCGCATCCTGATCCATGCCAGCGACTTGCTGGCACGCCAACCCGGATAAATCGCATGGCCACCGCCTCGCTTCTGAACACGCCCGCCCCGCTCAAGGCCTCGGCCACGCAAGCCGTGCCGCCCGAACTCACACAGGCGCTGCTGGCCTCGGACGTGCCGCTGGTGCTGTTGCCCGTGCGGCTGGAGACACGCTTCTTCGAGGCCGGGCCCGGTCAGATCGAGTTGCGCATCCGGGTGTTTCCCGACCCCCTCCACATCGAAGGCCATGAAGCCCCGCTGACCCAGGACGAACAGCACTGGGGCCTGCACTTCTGGGAGCAAGTCTGGCGTGCCGGCCCGGACGACATCGCGCAGCGTCGAGCGTGGCAACAACTCGCCGACCGCTTTGATGCGCGTCGCGCCACCTGGATCGCCCATGTGCTGCGGCCACTCAATCCGCAAGACCGCCCCACCTCGGCCGTGCCCGAAGGCACGGCACTGAACCCGCCGCCCACCCCCGCTGCTGACTTGGTGGTGCGCCCCGATGCCGCGCAAAGCGACTGGCAACTCGCCCCGCAGGTGCGCCTGATGCCTCGCCGCTGGATCGCCATCGCTCGCGCCGCCGGGCGGTTGGTGGGCTCAGCCTTCAGCACCAGCGTGGCCGAGCCCTTGGCAGCCGGACCCGCCCCCCAACACGCGCACCTGCCCGCCGACGATCAACTCGCCAACGACCCCGGCATGGCCTGGATCACCGACTTCGCCGCCGCAGAGACTTCCGGCATGGCCCTGCGCATGCTGCTGCCAGCCGCCACGGCCCAGGCTGGACTCGACGCCTTGCTGGTGTTTGGCGTCAACGACGCGCTGGACGCCAGCGCCTCGGCCCGTGCGCTGGAAAACCTGTTGGCCGCGCAGCACCACACCCGTGGACTGGCCTTCTTGCGCCCCGGCACCCCCACCAACAACAGTGAGGACCAACCCTCGGGCTACAACTCGCAGGACGAGCAGCACACGCGCAGTGGCGACGGTGTGCTGAACGCACCCGACCTTGAGCCTGGCGACGGCAGCGCCGCGGACACCGTGGTGCGAGCGCTGGGGTTGGACGCCGACACCGCACTGCCGCTGTTGCGCAGCGCAAACGACGCGGCCGCGCAAGACACCGACCACGCGCGCCACATGGGCACGGCCTTGTGGTCCGCCACCTGGGGGCACTACCTGCACAACCTGATCGGCTTTGACGGCAGTGGCCTCACGCCCGAACACGTGAGTTGGGCGCGCCAGCACTTCATCCACCATGTGCGGGCCTTCGGCCCCTTGCCGACGTTGCGCGTGGGGCGCCAACCCTACGGCCTGCTGCCGGTGCTGGCCTTGTCTGACTGGGAGCCCAACCCCGGCGAGGCACCCGATCGGGCGCGTGAGCGCTGGCTGCAGCAATGGCTGCTCACGCTGCGCGACCAGCTCTGGCAAGGTCGCTTGGTGGACACGCCCCACATCGGCCGCAGCAGCGATCCCAATCAGGACCTGCTGCAGGTCTTGAGCAGTGACGGCGTGTCCGCCAGCTACCGCGTGCGCCATGTCTTGGGGCCGCAATACCTGTGGCATCTGCGGCAATTCTTGGGGAACGACCTCAGCAGCAATGGCTGGCTGGCCGCGCAAAGCACATTGACCACCAGCGTGCTGCAGCAGCTCGGCCAGGCCTGGCGCCCGCGGCTGGTGGGCGCCGCCTATGACGAGGCCACGCGTGATCTCCATGCCCCCTTGATCCAGGCCCCCGCCGCCGAGCCCGGCCAGCGCGCTCAGGACTACATCGGCGCGCTGCTCGCTTCACCGCCCCTGCCCGCCAACGCCGACACAGCGCCGCCGCCCCTGCCCGCCAAGGCGCCGCTGCTGCAGGCGCTGCTGTGGCAGGCCACGCAACGCGAATATGGCGATGCGGCGGCACGCGCCATCAGTGCGTCGGGAGGCTTGCCGCTGTCCAGCCTGCTGCCCGACGCGGAGCTCATCCATTTCAACGCCGCCACCGCCGTCAACAGTTGGCGCCAGCAACTCACCACCCCCAGCCCAGCCACTGGCGGACAGCCGCCCGGGGTGGCGCTGCCGCAGCTCAGCGATTTCAGCGGGCCAGCGTTCAGCGCGCTGGGCGAGTTTCGCCGCGCCTTGGCCCACCTGCAGCACCTGGACGCCGACACACTCCGCCTGCAACTGGCCGGCACGCTGGATCTCTGCACCCACCGGCTCGACGCCTGGATCACCGCCTTTGCCACGCAACGCCTGGACGAGATGCGCCAGACCCGGCCCCATGGCGTGCGCCTGGGGGCCTATGGCTGGGTGGAGAACCTGAAGCCGGCCGCGCCCAGCGCGTTGCGCCCCGCACCGCCCGGCGAAACCGGCACGGTGCAACTCCTGCCGGCAGACCCTGGCTACATCCACGCCCCGTCCCTCGCCCAGGCCCAGACGGCCGCCCTGCTGCGCAACGCCCACCTCAGCCATGCCAACAGCGATGCGACCCGACTGCTCTCGGTCGATCTCAGCTCGCGCCGCGTGCGTTTGGCGGCCAAGCTGCTCGATGGCGTGCGAGCTGGCCAGCCCCTGCCAGCCTTGCTCGGTTACCTCTTCGAACGCAGCTTGCACGAGCACGGCCAAGACGAGTTCATCTCGCGCTGGCGCGAGCTGGCGCCGCTGCGCAACAAACCGCTGGACGGCGCGACCCGCGGCGGCGAGGCCAGTGAGTTCGTCCCGGCCAGCCGGGTGGCTGATGGGCTACAACTGCGCCAGCAGTGGAGCGCCTACGTGGCCAACCCCAGCAACGCCTCCACCGCTTCGCCGTACGCGGTCTGCGCGGCATCCTTTCGCGAGCTGGACGATGCCGTGGACGCCCTGAGCGACGCCGTCCTGGCTGAGAGCGCCCACCAGATGACCCGCGGCAACACGGCCCGTGCCGCCAGCACCTTGCAGGCCATCAGCGGCGGCGAGGCCCCGCCGCCTGAGCTCGAATTTGCGCGCACCCCGCGCACCGGCATCGGCCT
>JBEAOO010000258.1:0-15835 GCA_041164825.1 Pseudomonadota bacterium
GCGCAGCAACTTGTCAAGATCAACGATCACCACCTGGGTGTCGCCGGCCACCCGCTGCTGGATCTTTTGCGCCAGCTCGTACACGTTCACTGGCAACCCACCCAGGCCTGGAATGATCATGAAGATCTTGGGCGCCGACGCGGCGCCCAAGCGCACAAAATCGGCGCTGCCCGCCACGGCCAAGCGGGTGAGCAAAGTCAGCTGCCGGAAGTGTGGAGCGGCCAGAAAGGCTGCCACGTCAAATCGCAAACCCTGCTCGCGCCTCAGTGTGGCGGCCAGACGCATGGCCATCAAGGAGGAGCCGCCGGCTTGCAAGAAATGGCTGTGCGCCTGGATGGATTCGGGAGCCACCTTCAACCACCGGGCCCAGGCCTCACGCAGCACGCTTTCAAAAGGCGAGACATATCCCACAGGCGGAACCAGTGGAGGCGAGCTCGGCGACAAGGGCAGTGCCGGGGCGGCGTTTGGCGATGGATTGGCACACAGGGTGTCCAGATGGCGAACAAAGGCCTGCCAAACCGCCGGCACTTGGCCGCCGGTGAAGGCACTTTGCACGGCCTCGATGGTGCAACTCACCTGCCCGGCCACACGGGCCACATGGAGACACAGGCTGTAGCGTGCTGATTGTTGGGGCACGCGAATCAGCGTGGCATGCGCATCACCCAGCGGCAGGTCGCGGGTGGGATCGAGCCGCCAAGTGAAGGCGAACTGCGAAAGATGTTGCGCCAATGCGCCTGCACCCGGCCGGTCGGCCAAGCGTTTGGCCAGTTCAGACAGTGGCTGAAAGCCCGACTCCTGTGCGCTCACCACGGTCGCCATCACACGCCGCAATGCAGCTTGCGGGTCTTCGCCAAGCGCACACCCGGCCTCAAGCAGACGAACATCGATCCAATAGGCCAGGGGCTCCAGCAGCTCAGGCTCGGTGCGGCGGGAGAAAGGCGTGGCCACAAACCGGTACGCCGAACCGAACACCTCCTGAACCGCTTGCCCGTAGGCCCCCAACAGCAGCGGAAACGGCGTGCAGCCCCATCGTTCGCACGCGGTGTTCAAGGCCTGCTGCAAGGGCGGGGAAAGCGCGAATACCTGCTCTGCCCCCGCCGCAGGTGCGCGCACCAGCGGCGGCGCCAAGCCGCCCAAGGCTGCGTCAACTCGTTCCGCCAGTTGATCGAGTGCGCCGCCTTGCACCCAAGCAGCTTCCAGCTGAGGCAGATTGAAGGGCGAGCCATCCACCTCTGGCAGCGCGGCGCCTTGCAAGATGGCGTGCAGTTCTTCGAGCGCGTGGTTGACGCTGGCCTCGTCAATGACGGCGTGGTGCACGGTCCACACGCACAGTTGTTCTTCGGCCCCGAGGACCGGCCAGCATTCGACCCGCATGACGCCCGCGGCGGCGGTGTCGAGCGGCCGATTGAGCTGCGAGAGCAAGGACGCGGGCCAGTCCATGTCGGCCGGTGCAGACTCGATCGGCGGGTGCTGTTGCCACCAGCCGGGCGCGAGTTCGGGCTCCAACCAAGCCTGCACCAGGTCGGCATCGAGCCGCACATGGGCACGCAGCAGCGGGTGCCGCCGGGCAAGCTGCTCAAAAGCCACGCGCAGTCGTCCCGGGGCCATTGCCCCCCGGATGAGCAAAGCACTGTGCACCAAGTAGGCGCTGCCAGTGGGGTCGAGCTGCGTGGCTGCCAGCAGGCTTTGGGCGCCTTGCGTCAGGGTGATGGCCGTGCGACCGTCCGCACCGGCCATCAACGGTGCCACCGCCGCGGGCGGGGCCAGTTGCAACTGAGCCGCCAACTCGCAAAGGACCGGGTGCTTCAGAACCAGCACCGGGCTGAGCTCGCGCCCCAGGCGTTTGGCGACCAGTGCGCTGACGTGCAGGGCCAGCAAAGAGGTGCCGCCAATGCGCTGGAAATGAGATTGCCGGCCGATGCGTGCGTGTGGCAACAACGCTTGCCAGATTGCGGCCAGCGACGCTTCGTGCGGCGTTTGCCACAGCGGCGAGGCCTCTTCGCCAGCAGCAGCGGCGTCGGTGCCAGCCTGCTTGGCTTCGTCGAGCAGGAGATGCAGGGCGGCGCGGTCGACCTTGCCGTTCACGGTGGTGGGCAACCGAGGCAAGGCCAACCATTGCTTGGGGAGGGCCACCGCAGGCAGGCGCGCGGCCACCTCGGCGATCACGTGTTCGAGGTCAGGGGCGGCAGCGCCTCCCAGCCCAGCATAGGCTGCGGCCAGGTGGTGACTGGCGGCGTCGTCACCGCGTTCGAGCACCGCCACCTCGCCCACGCCCGGACAGCCAGCGAGAGCGAGTTCCACCTCGTCCAACTCGATGCGCTGCCCTTGCAGCTTGACTTGGCGGTCTGCGCGCCCCAAAAACTCATAACAACCGGGGCGGCGCAGGCGAACCAGATCGCCAGAGCGGTACCAGCGCTCTCCATCCCTCTCGATGAACTTCTCGCTCGTCAGCACGGGGTCGTTGATGTAGCCCAGCGCCAAGCCGGCACCGCCAATCAAGAGCTCTCCTGGTTCGTCCGCGGGAACAGCCTCAGACTTCCGGGACAGCACGCTCACACGGGTCCCGGGCACGGGCGAGCCGACAGGGATGCCTGCCGCATGCAGGGTATCGGCCACCGTGACGGGGTGCATCAAACTCGCGACCGTTCCTTCGGTGGGCCCGTAGGCGTTGAGCAGGCGCACGCCGGGATGGGCCTGCAAAAAGCTGCGCATGTGCGCGGGTGATGCTCGCTCGCCACCGGTGAGCACCTGGCGCAGGCCGCTCAGCGCCGGCAACTGCAAATCAACCATCGCATTGAACATCGATGTGGTCAGCAACGCATGGGTGACCTGCCGCTCGGTGATGAGCCGCGCGAGCTGATCAACCGACGGCAAGCTGCCTTCGGCCACCACCAACGTGGCGCCGTTGAGCAACGCGGCCCAGATCTCGAACGTGCTGGCATCGAACGCGGGAGAAGCCGCCATGAGCCAACGCGCGTCTGACGGGAACTCGGCCAGCGCGTGGGTGGTGAGCAAGGGCAACAGGCCCTGCGCCGGCAAGAGCACGCCTTTGGGCAGACCCGTGGAACCGGAGGTGAACATGGCGTAGAGCGGATCGCCGTCGCTGCGGGGCGCCCAGTCGTCTGATGCGTCGTCAGGTGCCGCGCTGACCTCGTTCACATCGAGCACCTGGGTGCCCACTGGCACGACCAAGTCTGAGGGTGAGGCACCGTCGATGAGCAACATGCGCGGCGCCAGCACGCTGAGGATGCGTTGCACACGTTGTCCAGGCGCGGCCGTGTCGATGGGTGCGTAGGCCGCACCGCAACGGACCACCGCGAGCACCGTCACCACCAGCATGGCGGAGCGAGGCATCAGCAGTGGCACACAATCGCCGGCCTTCAACCCCCGCGACCGAAGCTGGCGCGCCAGCGCTGCGCTGCGTGCGTCGAGCTCGCCCCGGGTCAGGCTGAGGCTGAGGCTGTACAGAGCCGGCTTGTCAGGCTGCGCCACCAAATGGGCTTGAACGCGCTGCGCAAAGGTCGGTGCTTCGCTGACGGCACCTGGGGCAGCCTGCAAGGCCCAGAGGCTGGCCAACGCCCGGCGATCGGTTTTGCCGTTGAGCGTGATGGGCAGCCGCGCCAAAGGCAACAACACACTCGGCACGGCTGCAGGGGGCAAGCGATCTGCCAGGTGCTTGCGCACCACGCCGACATCCGGCGCCTGACCCTGCAGACCGCTGACAAAGGCCACCAGCTGGGCGTCTTGCGCATCGGCTTCGGTCAACAACACGGCAGCTTCAGCGACGCCCGGGGCCAGGACGAGTTGGGCCTCGATCTCATCCAATTCCACCCGGTGGCCACGCACCTTGACTTGGCGGTCCACACGACCGAGGAAGTTCACCACCCCATCGCTGCGCTGCTGCACCAGGTCGCCAGTGCGGTACCAGCGCAGCCCATCGGCACCGACAAATTTGCGAGCCGTGAGGGCCGCGTCGCCCAGATAGCCTAAAGCGACGCCCTCACCAGATGCCCACAGCTCACCCACGACTGGCTGCACCGGGCGGGAGGCCGGCATGACGCCCGAGCTCAACGCAGCGGCGGCAACATCATCCTCCACGGGCACCACCCGAATGGACGTGCCACGGATGGGTCGACCAATAGGGATGCCTTCTGGTGCGCGGGTGTCGTCCAGCGTGATGCGGTGGGTGAGCGTGAAGGTGGTGTTTTCAGTGGGGCCGTAGCCATTGATCAACTGCACCTGTGGGTGGGCATGCAGAAACCGCTCGGCGTGCCGGGGCGAGACACGATCACCACCGGTCAGCAACTGGGACAGGCCGCCCAGGCTGGGCAACTGATCGTCCACCATGGCATTGAAGAGGGCCGAGGTCATCCAGGCATCGCTGATGCGCTGCCGAACCAGGAAATCGGCCAGTTCATCCAAACCTGGCGTGGCTTGAGGCTGAACCACGCAACAAGCACCGTTCAACAAGGGCGCCCACAACTCGAGTGTGGAGGCATCGAATGCGGGCGAGGACATGTGGGCCCAGCGCTGTTCTGTTGCAAAGCGAGCGTAGTCGGCGCCACACACCAAACGAACAATGCCACTGCCGGGCACCAACACGCCTTTTGGCAAGCCGGTCGAGCCCGAGGTGAACATCACGTAGGCGGGATGGTCGACAGGCACATCTGCCCATGCGGCCACATTCACCGACGCGGTGTCCTGCGCTTGATGCGCCTGCCACCAGGCATCCGCATCAAAAGTCGCCGAAATGCCGCCCTGCCAGACATCTGCGGCCACGCCAGCCTGGCCGGTCACCAGCAAGTGCGTCGACAGGGCTTCCAGCATCTGGCGTTGACGTTGCGCCGGACTGGACAGATCAATGGGCGCGTAGATCGCCCCCAAGCGAACCAACGCCACCGTGGCGATGAGGCCGGGAAGCCCTCGGGGTAAGCATACGGCGACAGGGTGCCCCGGCTGCACCCCCACGCGCGCCAAGGCATGGGCCAACGCTCCACTGGCCGCATCAAGTGCCAGATAGCTCAGCGTCTGGGTGCCGCACTGCGCCGCGCAGCGCTCGCCATGGGTCTGAAAACTCTGAGCAAGCAGGGACTGCAGGGAACTTCTGGCCATCCGTAGGGACTGACTTCGCAGGAATGTGATGTGGCGGCCGCGCTAGAGCATGCCGATTGGACGCCTTCGTATTTTGCGGGGCCAGCACGCCATCTTGGTCGCGATCAGCCACTCGATTGGGTGTCGCAAACCAGCCAGAAATCACGGCCAAGCCTGCATTGTTGCCTGCAAATGGGCAAGAATCGGAACGTCGCCCCAGAAACATTGCCCCGAGCAGATTGCGCCATGAAAGCCCTGACAACCTCTGTATTGATTGCCACACTGATGGCCACTGGCGCCGCCACCGGCTATGTGGCACGCCCAGGCGCCAAGCAGGCCATCAAAAAGAACAGCGAGTTCTCGCTGGAAGCCATCGTGCCTCAGGCCTTTGGCGACTGGAAAATGGTGCCCAGCACCGGAAATACCGTGGTCAATCCGCAAACCCAGGAGATGCTCGACAAGCTCTATAGCCAGGTGCTGACACGCTCCTATGTGAACTCACAAGGCTACGTGATCATGCTGTCGCTGGCCTATGGCGACGACCAACGAGGCGGCCTGCAAACACACCGGCCTGAAGTTTGTTACCCCGCACAGGGATTCAAACTAGCCCAAGATCAATCGCTGGATATTCAAACCTCGTTTGGCAAGATCGCCGGAAAACGCCTCGATACGCAGCTCGGCAATCGGCATGAGCCGTTGACCTATTGGCTGACGGTGGGCGGCAAACCCATCATCAGCGACATTGAGCGCCGTGTGATGGAGGTCCGGCTTGCGCTGACAGGTCAAATCCCGGACGGGCTGTTGTTCCGTGTCTCGTCGATTGACCCGGACACGAACCCGAACGGCGCGTGGCAAAAACAACAAGCATTTGTTGAAGCCCTGCTGGGCGCAGTGCCAGAGAAGGAGCGCCGCCGGCTGAGCGGTTTGGGGCCGGCACTCTCCGGCGCAGCCGCGGGCAGCTGACCTCGGAGCGAACACCCATCACGTACAGAAAGCGGGCATGGGCCCGCTTTTTTTCGCCCAAGCACCAAAGGTCAGAACGGGCATGAAAAAAGCCGCTCCAAGAGCGGCTTTTTCACTAGCGGAGACTGAAGATCAGTCAGCGCGACGGCGACGGGCCAGGAAGCCCACGCCAGCCAGACCGGCCAGCATCAGAGCGTAGGTGCTGGGTTCCGGCACGGCGGTCACGACCAACAAGTCTTGAGCCTTGGAGCTTTCCAGCTTGGCGATCGTGGCGTAGGACGTAACGCTGTTCAGCTGGCTGAAGTCGAATGCACCGACACCAGCCAAGGTGAAGTCGCCGCCCGAGAAGCTGTAAGAACCGCTGTCCTCGTAGACAATTTCCCAAATGATGGCTTGGTTCAGGGCCGACTCTTCCTTGGTGCCAGGAATGAAGGTGCCTTCATTCAGCATCCATTGCACGGCCTTGGTCAGGTCAGCCTGCTTGGCGCCGAAAGTGGTTTCCGTGAAGTCCAGCGGCAAGATGCTGCTGTGGATGCCTTGCGTGATTTCCACGCAGTATGCAACAAACGAACCATTCACTTCGAAAGCGCCGGCAGCTTCGTTGTACGAGAAGGCCGGGGAGTCAGTCGAGGTAACGACCACAGGCAGGGCGCCTGCAACGTAACTAACGCTGCTAACGACCAAAGCGTGAGCGGGGGCGGCGGCAACAGCGGCGGCGGCAACGAATGCGTTCAGCAGAAACTTCTTCATGGTTCAGACTCCCGAGGGGTTGAGGGTTTGGGTGAGACAGTTGCTATCTCTGAGACGGACTGTAGGTTCCCTGCTGGCTAACCCCTATCCCGCGAACGGGGGGGCGTTACCGACTGCAACACCTCAGCAACAGCTGTTGTGCCACGAAGTTCACGAATTCATTCAGTGAACGCACTTCAATCCATCTGCCGCTGGCAATTTTCGCAGTTTGCGCGCCGAAAACACGCCCCGCACCCCCCACAGACGAGGGGTCTGCGCCACACAAGCTCGCTCGGTCCCCAATACAAAAGAGCACCTCAGCGAGGTGCTCTTTGTCGTGTCGGGAGGGGGCGCACGCCGGGTGATGCACCGGTCATGGCTGGAGAAGGCTGACCATCCCCCGCTGCGTCACTGCGGAGCCACCGCACTGGCGGCCAGATTCCCACGCCCCGAAAGGAAGCGGTGCAAGAAGAAATCGAGCGAAAAGAAGGTGGCCAACGAAACCATCATCAGCACCATACCGGCCGCACCATGCAAGAAGCCCTGGCCAGCTTCGTCGCCAAGGTGATACGTGACGAGCACCAAAACGATCACCCGGACAATGTTGGCCAGGAACGCGATCGGCAAGATGGAAGCCAACATCAATGCGTTGTGCAGCCGACCCTTGCGCTCCATGACATGCATGAACAACAAGCCAAGGGCCGAGAGGCTGTACATGGAATGCAGGCCCGAACAGGCATCGGCCACCAGCATCTGGTATTGGCCGATGGTGATCGTCACACCGTTGCGGGCAATCGGATAGCCCGCCTTGTAGAGCACCTCGACAACAATGAGCGAGATCCAATTCTTCAGAGGCCCGGTGATGGCGTCGACCAGGATGCCCGGCAGGGGAATCATGAAGATCAGGTAGAGCACCGGGAACCACGCCAGCCGCAGCCCCACACGCCCGCGCAGCAACAAAATGACGCCAGCTGCTACGAACACCTGCGAGGCGAATTCGAACACCGACACGGTGAGCACCCGGCCAAGCACGTACATCATGGCACCGAGCAAAAACACCGGCCACCCCAGCAGCCCGTCGGAGAAAGCGGGCAGCTTGTTGAGCGGGAGGCGAATCTGCCAGAACAACCACACCAACACCACCAAAATGATCGGCCCATGGCCTTGGTCTTCGGTTTGCCAGATGCCGCCCAGGGCCCACCAGTACACCGGGCCGTACATGAGCGCGGCCCCGATCAGCACCAGCACCCACGGCGCGGCGCTGGTGGGCGTTGGCATCAAGGGTGCTGCAGGCGAGGTTGGCACCCCCACACTCATTTCTTACCCTTGATGGTTTTGATGCTCACATCGTTGAGCACCGAGCCCACGACCGAGACGCCGTTGTTGATCAGCCCCTGCACCATGTCGGCATAGCGGCTGACCCGCGTGCGGGTGCTCAACGCAATGGCAAGCGCCGCACCGGCCTTGACGCTGATGAGCGCAACGTCGTCACCGACCTCCAGCGAGGGGGTGTCAATCAGCACCACGTCATAGTTTTGACGGGCGTAATGCAGCAGTTGGTCAAACGCCGGGCGGTTGAGTAACTCCAAGGGATTGGGGGGCGTGGGCCCCGCAGGCAACACCGACAAACCGACCAAATCGGTGATGCGGATGATGGCCTCTTCGTGCGAACGGCCGGCCAACAAGGTGGACAACCCCACCTTGTTGTCGAGGCGGAACAGCTCGTGCTGGCGCGCGCTGCGCAGGTCGGCGTCAATCAACAGCGTGCGCTCTCCCAATTGCGAGAAAACCACAGCCAAGTTGGCCGCTAAGTAGCTTCGGCCCTCACCCTTTTCGGCCCCCACCACGGCCAGCGTTTGACGCTGCTCGGACTTGTCGAACCATCGCAACATCAACTGGCTGCGGACGGCGCGAAGTTGCTCCACTCGCGGGCTGAAGGGCTGATAGGCCGCCACCAGTTCGTCGCTCACTGGCTGGCGCTCGCTGGCGCGCAGGTAGGCGTAAGAGAACTGACGTGACAGCGCGAACTGAATGTCGGCGTCGGTCAACAGGCCCAAGCGAATCGCAGCCTCACCGAAGCGCAGATTGTTCTGGCGCTGCAACAACAAGATGCGTTCGGCATCTTCGGCGGTCAACAAGCCTGAATCAATCAGGATGGCGCCGATGCTGCGGTTGGCGCGCGGCGTGACACTGGTCAACGAAGTGGCGGGGACTTTCATCGGGGGGTTCCGCCCATCGGGAGCAGGGGTTGTTGGCTGCGGGGTTTGTCGAGCGCAAGACGGCGGAACACCGGGCGTTTGGAGTCGATCGGGTGGAGCACGCCAATGACGGGCACACCGTCGACCACGGCCAGATCTTCTGGAGCTCGGACGCGTCGGTTTAGCAGTTCGAGCAGCAAGGCCACCGCGCCGCCCAACACAAAACCACCGACGATGCTGCCCAAAATGTTCACCATCACTTTGGGCGAGTTGGGCACAAGCGGCTCCACTGCAGCGCTCAGTACACGCACATTGGCCTGGGTGGTCTGGCTTTCCAGGGTCAACTGCGTCATGCGGCTGCTGACACTCTCATAGGCCCGCTGCGCGGTTTCGACATCGCGCTGGAGCACAGAAATCTGATCGCGCTCGGCTCGCAAAGCCAACACTTGGCGCTTTTGCGACTCGGCCATGGCGCGGATCTCTTCCACTTTTTGCGAACTTGCCCGGTTGACGACCGAACTGCCACCCGACACGCGACGAATCTCGGCGGCGAGTTGCTGACGCAGGGTGGAGATCTGTGCTTCGAGCTGCAATCGTTGGGGATGGTTGGCGCCGACAATGCTGCTGATTTCGCTCAACTTGCCTTCGGCTGAGCTGAGTTGGCTCTTGATGCCTTGCACAGCACCACTTTGCTGCACATCGGGCGACATTTCGCTGCCACTGTTGCGCTGACGCGTGGACGCATCCACACGCTCGGCCTGAGCCGAAGCGAGCTGTGAATTCAACGCATCGAGGCGCGCATCTTCCAAGCTCACCCGCTCGCTGGAGGCAGTGATGCCTTTGTCCTGCTGGAACTTGGACAAGCGCGATTGAGCGGCTTCCAGGTTGGCCCGCAGGCTCTTGGATTGGTCTTCAAACCAGCCTGCGTACTGGCGCGCGGGCTCGACTTTCATCTCGATGGAAATGTCGATGTAGGCGCGCGAAAATGCATTGGCTGCAGCCGCCGCAAAGGCAGGGTCGGCCGACACAAAGGCCACTTCCAGAACATTGCTATTGCGCGCCGGATCAATCGTCAGCCCCTTCTGCAGCAGGCCCGCGTAATAGCGCTCCAACGGAATTTTGGCCTGGGTGTCTTCTCGCCATTGCTGAACAGCGGTTGGTGACTTGTCAACACCCAACATTTGCACAGCGCGGGCGGCCACCTTGTCGCTGCGGAAGATCTCAACTTGGGTGGCCAGATAGGCTGGCGTGGCCATCGCACCCAAAATCGGATCGGGCTTCACGTCGAACACCAGTGAAGCCTCTGCGGAATACCGCTTGGGCAACCTCAAGGTGAACGCTGTGCCGGCGGCAGCTACCAACACAGCCAAGCCCAGCACCACCCAGCGGCGGGCCCAGATGATGCGCAAATATTGGAAGAATGACATGGGTGCGGAATCTCAGAAGACCGATTCGCGCACGTAGATCACGTCGTCGCGCAAGACCGGATCATTCATTTTGGGTTCAATTACTTGCACCGCGCCACTGGCATCACGGCGGTGCACGCGCAGCCCACGCTCAGTGCCACGCTGGGTGACGCCACCGCTCAGGGCCAAGGCTTGGAGCACCGTCATGCCACGCTCCAGGCGTACCACGCCGGGGCGCTGCACCTCACCGTAGATGTAGAACATCGGGGCGCGATCCACATAGAGAATGTCGCCGTTGGCCACGGCCACATCCAAGTCCACGCGACCGGCTTGCAAGATGGCGGGCAAATCCACTTCCATCTTGATAGGCTTGCTGTCGCGAGTGCCGATCAACGTGACCACATCGGCCCCGCCGCCGACCACACCACCCGCCGCTGCGATCATTTCAGACAGCTTGCTGTTAACGGTTTCGATCGGGTAGCGGCCCGGCTTGCTGATCTGGCCCAAGACCGATATCTGGCTGCTCCGCACCTGCATCAACATCACGTTGACTTGCGGCTTGAGCACGAAATTGCCATCACGAAGTTGCTTGGCGATTTGGGCTTCGGCGCCCGGCAAGGTCAGGCCTCCCACCTTGACTGTGCCAATCAGCGGGAAGTTGATTTGGCCGAGTTCGGAGACACGCGTTTCCAGGGACAGGTCGGCATTTTGGTAGACCGAGATGCGGATCACGTCACCGGAGCCCAGCATGTGCTGCTCGACCTTGGTTTCGGCCGCGTGGGCACCCAGAGCCATGCAGACGGCCATGAGCGCCAGCAGCCAACGTTTGATCAGATTCATGTTCAAGTCCCTGTACCAGAGAAGGTGAAAATCCACCCCAAATGATGGATGTTGGGCAGGTCGCAAAAGTTCGGACCAGCACAGACGCTCGTGACGTCCGGCCCCCGAATCGGGGTTTACTTCAGGCCCTTGAGGCCCGCGTCGATCGTGCCCACACCCGCAGCAGATGCCGGCGACACCACCACGGGCGGCGCCTCGACAATCGGCTTGGGCTCAGGAATCGGCTCCGGCGCAGGCGCCGGAGCGGGCGCGGGGGCCGCAGCGTCGGTCTTGGCAAAATCACCCAAGCGCTCGATTTGAGCGGCACCACGCAGGGCCTTCATGTCGTCTTCGATCAACTTGCGCTTGCGCTCGTTGAGCAGGTAAAGCTCGATGGGCGGGGTGGCGCGAGTCAGGTCAATGGGCTGTGCCCGCGACCCGGCCACCACGATGATCCGAGCTCCCGTGGGAGTGGACTGCAAGGTGGCTTCGCCGTCCTTCATTTTGGCGAACGTGGAAAGACTGGCCAGCGGCAACTGCTCGGCAGCGCGTACCGCTTGGTTGCCGGCAAAGCGAATGTTGTTGGTCTTCAAATAGGTGACGAACTCTTCGGTGCTCTTGGCAGCTTTCAGTTTCTCGTTCAGCACGGCGAGCTGCTCGGGCTTGGCTTCGACATTCAGCTCTTGCAGGTTGTAGACGCGACGTTGGCTGAACAGGGCCGGATTGGCGTCAAAGTACTTCTTGACCTCATCAGAACCCGGTTTAGTCGCTCCGTTACCGACCTTCTCCAAGTAGGCACGGGCAATGATGTCGCGGCGGGCTGCATCAATTTGCTGCACCACACGCGGATCGCGATCAAGTTTTTGATCCTGCGCTTTCTGCACTGCCAATTCTTGGTCGATCAGACGCTCCAGCACCTGCTTGCTGGCCGACGCCGCAGCGGACGCTGGAATGCCACGTTGCTGTTGCAGCACGTAGTTGATCTGGTGAATGGTGATCTCTTCTTTGTTCACCTTGGCAGCCGTCTGACTGGCCGGCTTGTCCTTCTTCTCGCCGCCGCAACCCGTCAACAACAGAGCCACCACACCTGTCGCGACCGCGGTGGCGCGAAGCAGGTGGAAACGAGAGGCCGGGAGGGGCCGTTGAACGGTCGAGACTTTCATGCCTGGAACACTCCAAGTGGATCAATGGGGTCAGCCATTCGTGCGGCTCTGCGCGGTGCAGGACGAATCGGCGTGCTCATGTAACAAGGGAAAACCTGTACTTGCATGAGCCGACTGAGTGTAATGGCGAAGCGTCACCGTCAGGCAACCCTCAGGCAGGGGAGATTCTGAGGGGAACTCTTCGCCGACGTGACAGACTGCGCAAGTCATTGCGCATTCAAACCGCTGACTGCAGACCCGGCATTCATGGCGCTCGCACGCGCGAACTCAACACTTGATGCCCACATGCAAGGCCACCATCCCGGCGCTGAGGTTGTGCACATCCACATGGCCGAAGCCGGCGGCCTTCATCATGGCTTTGAGTTCGGCCTGGCCCGGATGCATGCGGATCGACTCGGCGAGGTAGCGATAACTTTCGGCATCGCCGGCCACCATCTGGCCCAAACGCGGCAGCACTTTGAACGAATACCAGTCGTAGGCTTTTTGCAGCGGCACGGCCACTTTGGAGAATTCCAGCACCAGCAGGCGGCCGCCCGGCTTGAGCACGCGGTTCATTTCAGCCAGGGCGCGCTCTTTGTGGGTCATGTTGCGCAAGCCAAAAGCCACGCTGACCAGATCGAAGGCGTCGGCCGGAAACGGCAGCGCTTCGGCATCGCACAGCGAGGTGGGCAACGCCATGCCTTCGTTGAGCAGGCGATTGCGGCCCTGGCTGAGCATGGCCTCGTTGATGTCGGTGTGCACCACGGTGCCGCGCGGGCCAGCTTTTTTGGCGAAGGCGCGGGCCAGATCACCGGTGCCGCCGGCGATATCGAGCACGGTGTCGCCGGGGCGCACATTGGCCACGGCCACGGTGTAGGCCTTCCAGGCGCGGTGCATGCCGGCCGACATCAGGTCGTTCATCACGTCGTAGCGCGAGGCCACGGAATCAAACACGCCGCGCACGCGGCTGGCTTTTTCGCGCTCGTCGACGGTCTGGTAGCCGAAATGGGTGTCGCTCATGGTGGTGAAGGTTCGAGAGTCAGTGATGGTGACCGCAGGCTGAGCCGCCGGCCACGGGCATGGGGGTGTCGCGCGTGGCGCCGGCAGCGGCGAGCCGGCCTTCGTACTCTTTCCACAGCGCGTCTTGCTGGCTGCCCATGAAGTGCAGATAGTCCCAGGTGAAGAGGCCCGAGTCGTGGCCGTCTGAGAACGTGGGCTTCACGGCGTAATGGCCCACCGGCTCGATGGCGGTGATCAGCACCTCGCGCTTTCCGGTTTGCAGCACCTCTTGGCCTGGGCCGTGGCCCTGCACCTCGGCCGAGGGCGAGCACACGCGCAGCAGCTCAAACGGGATGCGGAACTGCTGGCCGTCGCTGAAGGCAATTTCCAACACGCGCGACTGCTGGTGCACGGTGAGGGCGGTGGGCGTGGGGGTGTCGGGCTGAAGGCCGGCCATGGTGCGCCTGATGAAAAGGGAGTTCGAGGGCGGGCGTGAACACCCGAAGTGTAGGACGAGGCAGGCGCGTGATCCGGGCACCGGCCCGAGACCCGAGCCGAACCCGCGATCAGCCAATCAGCCGATCAGATCAGGCCGCTGCCACCGCTGCGGCGACCGCGGCGTCCAACGCGGCCAAGCTGCAGGCCAAGCGCTGTACCGCCGGGGCGGCCAACTCGCGCTGCCGCAGCCCCCACAGCGGCTGCGGGAAGAAGACATCCCACTCAAAGCGCGCCATCACATGCCAATGCAGGTGCGGCACCATGTTGCCAAAGGCTGCCAGGTTGATCTTGCTGGGTGCCAGTCGCTCGCGCAGCACGCGCTCCACCGCCGCCACCAGCGCCATGCAGCGCAGTTGCTGGGCCGGCGGCAGGTCGGTGAACTCGGCCACGTGCTCGCGGGCGATCACGCGGTAGAAGGCTGGCACGTCCGCGTCTTCCACGCGGATGACGCGCCAATCCCCGTCAGCCCACAGCAGCGGGCCGCCGGCGCTGGCGCACAGCGGGCAAGCCGCCGCAGGTTGCAGTGCCGGTGCAAACACCAGCGCCCCGCCCTGCCCGGCCCGTTGTCCGCGCATCACACCAACACGCGCTCGATGCCGCCGTCGTTGGCGCGCGCCACGTACTCGGGCATCCAGTTGGCGCCGAGGATCTTGTTGGCCATCTCGACCACGATGTAGTCGGCTTCGAGCAGGCCGTTTTGCAGGTCGTTGCCGTAACGGCTCAGGCCCTGCAGGCAGCTGGGGCACGAGGTGAGGATCTTCATGTCGCCCTTCTCGGCCACGGCGCCGGTGGCGCGCAGCGCGGCTTCGTCGCTGCGCAGCTCTTCTTCCTTGCGGAAGCGGATCTGCGTGGAGATGTCGGGCCGCGTGACGCCCAGCGTGCCCGACTCACCGCAGCAGCGCGCGCTTTGCAGCACGTTGTCGCCCATCAAGCCCTTCACGGTTTTCAACGGCTCTTGCAGCTTCATCGGGCTGTGGCAGGGGTCGTGGTACAGGTAGCCACCGGCGCCTTGCAGCGTGATGCCCTTTTCCAGCAGGTACTCGTGGATGTCGATGATGCGGCTGCCGGGGAAGATGTCCTCGAACTTGTAGCCCTGCAGCTGGTCGTAGCAGGTGCCGCAGCTCACCACGACGGTCTTGATGTCGAGGTAGTTCAGCGTGTTGGCCACACGGTGGAAGAGCACCCGGTTGTCGGTGATCATCTTCTCGGCCTTGTCGAACTGGCCCGAGCCGCGCTGCGGGTAGCCGCAGCACAAATAGCCCGGCGGCAACACGGTCTGCACACCGGCATGCCAGAGCATGGCCTGCGTGGCCAGGCCCACCTGGCTGAACAAGCGCTCCGAGCCGCAACCCGGGAAATAGAACACCGCTTCCGTGTCGGCCGTGGTGGTCTTGGGGTCGCGGATGATCGGGACGTAGTCCTTGTTCTCGATGTCGAGCAAGGCCCGCGCGGTCTTTTTGGGCAGGCCGCCCGGCAGCTTCTTGTTGATGAAGTGGATGACCTGCTCTTTGACCGGCGCCGTGCCCACGCTGGCGCGCGGCTTGGCGGTCTGCTTGTTGGCCACCGCACGCAGCACATCGTTGGCCAAACGCTGCGCCTTGAAGCCCACGTCCACCATCGCGCTGCGCAGCAGCTTGATGGTCTGCGGGTTGGTGGCGTTGAGCATCATCATCGCCATCTTGTTGCCCGGGCGGAAGCTCTTCTTGCCCATCTTGCGCAGCAGGTTGCGCATGTTCATCGACACGTCGCCGAAGTCGATCTTCACCGGGCAAGGGCTCAGGCACTTGTGGCAGACGGTGCAGTGGTCGGCCACGTCCTCAAACTCTTGCCAGTGCTTGATGCTGATGCCGCGGCGCGTTTGTTCTTCGTACAAAAACGCCTCGACCAGCAGCGAGGTGGCCAAAATCTTGTTGCGCGGGCTGTAGAGCAAGTTGGCGCGCGGCACGTGCGTGGCGCACACCGGCTTGCACTTGCCGCAACGCAGGCAGTC
>JBEAOO010000259.1:0-18675 GCA_041164825.1 Pseudomonadota bacterium
AATTGGCGCCGGCCGCGTTCAGGCGCCCGCCGATCACGAAGGTCGGGTCCACCCCGGCTTCGGCCAGCACGCTGGTCACCAGGCTCGTGGTGGTGGTCTTGCCGTGGGTGCCGGCGATGGCGATGCCTTGCTTCAGGCGCATCAGCTCGGCCAGCATCACCGCGCGCGGCACGACCGGGATGCGCTTGGCCCGGGCGGCGATCACCTCGGGGTTGTCGCCCTTCACGGCGGTCGAGGTCACCACGGCCTGCGCGCCGGCGATGTGCGCGGCGTCGTGGCCGACGTGGATGCGGATGCCGAGTTCGGCCAGGCGACGCGTCACGGCGCCATCCGACTGGTCGGAGCCGGAGACCACATACCCCAGGTTGTGCAGGATCTCGGCGATGCCGCTCATGCCGGCGCCACCGACGCCGACGAAGTGAATGTGTTTGACGGCGTGTTTCATGGGACCAGCCTTTCGATCTCATCGGCCACGCGTTGCGCGGCCTGGGGTTTGGCGGCGGCACGCGCTTTTTGCGCCATGGCCAGCAGGCGAAAACGGTCCAGCCCTTGCAGCAATCCGGCCAGATGCTGTGGCGTCATGTCGCCCTGCGGCAGATGAATCGCCCCGCCCACACCGGCCAGCCACTGCGCGTTGTCGCGCTGGTGCGAGGTGGTGCTGACCACCAAAGGCACCAGCACCGACGGCACGCCGGCGGCGCACAACTCGCTCACTGTCACCGCACCGGCGCGGCACAAAATCACGTCGCAGGCGGCCAGCCGCTCGGCCATGTTGTCGATGAAGGGCAGCACCTCGGCGCGCACACCGGCGGCGTCGTAAGCAGCCTGCACAGCGGCATGGTGGGCAGCACCGGTTTGGTGGGTGACGATGGGGCGCTCGGCTTCGGGCAGCAGGGCCAAGGCTTTGGGCAGGGTCTCGTTGAGCACCTTCGCGCCCAGGCTGCCGCCCACCAGCAGCAGGCGCAGCGGGCCGCTGCGGCCTTCAAAGCGTTGCTCGGGCGATGGCAGCTGTTCGATCTCGGCGCGCACCGGATTGCCGGTGACCACGGCTTGGCGCACGCTGCGCGTGGCCGGGCCATCGAAGCCGAAGGCCACACGATCGGCCACCGGCAGCAAAGCCTTGTTGCTCATCAGCAGCGCGGCATCGGCGTTCACCAGCACCAGCGGCAGGCGTTTGAGGGCGGCCATCAGCCCGCCGGGGAAGCACACATAACCGCCCATGCCCAGCACGGCATCGGCGCGACGCTCGCGCAAGATGCGCCAGCAGGTGCCGAACGAGCCGATCAAGCGGAACACGCCTTCCACCGTGTGGCGCCAGCCCTTGCCGCGCAGGCCACTGAAGGCCACGCTGTCCATCGCGATGCCGCTGGGCGGCACCAGCTTGTTTTCCATGCCGGTGGTGGTACCAAGCCAGCTCACGGTCCAGCCGCGCTGCTGCATCTCGCGCGCCACGGCCAGGCCAGGAATCACGTGGCCGCCGGTGCCGGCCGCCATGATGACGAGGTGGCGGCTCATGCGCGGCCTCCTCTCATCATCACGTCCTGCGTGCCGCAGTCCGCCGCCACTGCGTGGCGTGTCGGTTTTGTCAAAACGCACCGAATCATGCGCGGCCTCCGCGCATCATCTGGCGGTTTTCGATATCAATCCGCAGCACGATGGCCAAGGCAATCAGGTTCATCACAATGCCCGAACCGCCATAGCTCATCAGCGGCAAGGTCAGGCCCTTGGTGGGCAGCACGCCCAGGTTCACGCCCATGTTGATGAAGGCCTGGCCGCCCATCCAAATGCCGATGCCTTGCGCAAACAGGCCGGCAAAAATGCGGTCCATCGCAATGGCTTGGCGGCCGATGTGGAACAGGCGGCGAGTCAACCAGAAGAAGGCAAAAATCACCGCAGCCACGCCGATGAAGCCCAGCTCTTCGCCGATCACGGCGAGCAAGAAGTCGGTGTGCGCTTCGGGCAGGTAGTGCAGTTTTTCGACGCTGGAGCCCAGGCCCTGGCCGGTGATCTCGCCGCGGCCAAACGCAATCAGCGAGTGCGACAACTGGTAGGCCTTGCCCAGGGTGTACTTCTCGTCCCAGGGATTGAGGTAGGCAAAGATGCGCTCACGCCGCCAGGGGCTGAGCGTGATCATCAGCACAAAGGCACCCACCAGCACGGCGGTGATCAAGAAGAACATGCGGCCGTTGACACCGCCTAAAAACAAGATCGACATGGCGATGGCCGCGATCACCATGAAGGCGCCCATGTCGGGTTCGGCCAGCAGCAGCAGGCCAATCACGCCCACGGCCACCACCATGGGCAGCACGGCGCGCAGAAAGTTTTCCTTCACGTCCATCTTGCGCACCATGTAGCCAGCGGCATACATGGCCATCGAGAGCTTGGCCAATTCGGACGGCTGGAAGTTCATGATGCCCAGCGGAATCCAGCGCCGCGCGCCGTTCACGCCCTTGCCCACGTGAGGGATCAGCACCATCACCAGCAACAGCAGCGAGAGCGCGAACAACCACGGCGCGGCCTGCTCCCACACCTTCACCGGCACCTGCACGGTGATGAGCGCGGCGATCAACGACACGCCGATGAACATCACTTGCCGCACCAGAAAGTAGGTGGGCGAGTAGCGTGCGAACTTGGGGTTGTCGGGCAAGGCGACCGAGGCCGAATAGACCATCACCAGGCCCAGCGCCATCAAGGCCACCACCACCCAGATCAGCGCGTGATCAAAGCCTTGCAAGCGCGTGGGCTGGCCGGTGGAGACGCTGATCCAGTCGCGCACCGGGATGGGACCCGCGCCGTCTTCACGGCGGGCAGCCCAGCGCGCGCGCAGCGCGTCCCAACCGATCAAAGCGCCGACGCGGCTCACAGGCTCACCTCGCCGCGATCAGCCAGCAGGGTGTTCACTTCGTTCACAAACACCTCGGCGCGGTGTGCGTAGTTGCGGAACATGTCGAGGCTGGCGCAAGCCGGGCTGAGCAACACCGAGTCGCCAGACTGCGCTTGGGCAAACGCCCAACGCGTGGCGGCCTCGAGGGTGGTGTGGCGTTGCATCGGCACGCCGGCGTCGGCCAGCGCGGCTTCGATCGCCTCGGCATCTCGGCCCAGCGTGGCCACCGCGCGCGCATGGCGGCGCACCGGCGCCAGCAGCGGCGCAAAGTCTTGGCCCTTGCCCTCGCCACCCAAAATCACCACCAAGCGGGCCGGCGCGCGGTCGGCGCCCAGGCCCAGCAAGGCGGCCACGGTGGCGCCCACGTTGGTGCCCTTGCTGTCGTCAAACGCGTCCACGCCATCGACGCTGGCCACGAACTGAACGCGGTGCGGCTCACCGCCGTACTCGCGCAGGCCATGCAGCATCGGCGCCAACGGGCAGCCCACCGAGGTGGCCAGGGCCAGCGCGGCCAGCGCGTTGCTGGCGTTGTGGCGGCCGCGCACGCGCAGCGCATCGGCCGGCATCAGGCGCTGGATCACCAGGTCTTCGGCCTCGACGGCGGCACCGCGGCGCGGGCGCTTGAGCACGGTCTCGTCGGCCTCCATCGCGCGCACCAGCCAGGCCATGCCGTTCTCGGTCACCAGGCCAAAGTCGCCCGGGTGCTGCGGCGCGTCCAGGCCAAATCGCACCACGCGGCGCACGATGGGCTTGGCGCCGCGGCCCTTCACGGGGATCGGCGCGGGCACCATCTGCTCGGTGGCCGGGTCGTCGCGATTGATCACCATCACCGTGCGGCTGCCCGAGGCGGGGCCAAAGATGCGCGCCTTGGCACCGGCATACGCGGCCATGCTGCCGTGCCAGTCCAGGTGGTCTTGCGTGATGTTGAGCACCGTCGCGGCATCGGGCTCGAAGCCCTTGACCTCGTCGAGCTGGAAGCTGGACAGCTCCAGCACCCAGACTTCGGGCAGGTGCTCGAACACCGGGCCGGGCGGCGGCGGTGGAATCAGGTGCGGCGGCGGGCCGCCGCCCGTGATCTCGGCGTCGAGGCGCGCTGCGTTGGCGGCCACCAGGGCGGCGGCGGCCGCGGCGGCAGACGCGGGCACAGCCTCGGTGTCGGTGTCGGTGTCGAGCGTCGTCAACTCGCCGTCATCGCCAACCTGCGCCAGCGTCACACCGTCCAAGGCGGCCAACGCACTCAGGTCGCGCTCGGCGTCATCGAGCGCGGCGGGTTCTGCGTCGCCCAGGCTGGCGCTGTCCGGAAAGTCCGAGTCAGCCGATTCGTCGACAGCGGGCTCTGTGGACGCCGTTGCTGCGTTCGCCACGTCCTCAGCCGCGACTGCCACATCGGTGCTGGCGTCGGCCTGGGCCAACGCATCAGGCGCCGGCTCCAAATCCAGCGCGTCAGACAGCGTTTGCAGCAGCGTCGGGCCGATGTTGCCCGCCATCACCGTGCGGCGGCCGGTGCGGGCCACCAACATCGCGGTCATCGAGGTGGTGGTGGTTTTGCCATTGGTGCCGGTGATGGCCAGCACCTTGGGCGCATAACCACGCTCGGCCTTCAAATCGGCCAGCGCGTGCGCAAACAAATCCAGCTCGCCTTGCACCAGCACACCAGTGTCACGGGCCCGCTCAAGCAAAGGGTGGATGCGAGCGTCTGCAGGCGCCAAGCCCGGGCTCTTCAGCACCAGGCGCACACCCGCCAAAGCCGCCACATCGAGCGCACCACTCAGGCGCTCGGCCGCGGGCACATGCTTGAGCAACTCGGCCGATTGCGGTGGGTTCTCGCGCGAATCCCAGACGCGCACGTGCGCGCCATGGCGGGCGCACCAGCGCGCCATCGCCAAGCCGGAATCGCCCAGGCCCAGCACCAGCACGGTGAGTTGCGACAGGTGTTTCATGGCGTGCGCGGTCTCAACGCAACTTCAAGCTGGCCAGGCCCACGAGGCACAGCAGCATGGTGATGATCCAGAAGCGGATGACGACCTGCGTCTCCTTCCAGCCCGATTTTTCGAAGTGGTGGTGCAGCGGCGCCATCTTCAAAATGCGCCGGCCTTCGCCGTACTTCTTCTTGGTGTACTTGAACCACAGCACCTGCACCATCACCGACAGCGCTTCGGCCACGAACACGCCGCCCATGATGCCGAGCACGATCTCTTGGCGTGTGATGACGGCGATGGTGCCGAGTGCACCGCCCAGCGACAGCGCGCCCACATCGCCCATGAAGACCTGCGCCGGATGTGCGTTGAACCACAAGAAGGCCAGGCCCGCGCCCGCCATCGCGGCACAAAAAATCAGCAACTCACCGGCCCCAGGAATGAAGGGGAACAGCAGGTATTTGGAATACACCGAGCTGCCCGTGACGTAGGCGAACACGCCCAGTGCGGAGCCCACCATCACCACCGGCATGATGGCCAAGCCATCGAGGCCATCGGTGAGGTTGACGGCGTTGCTCGCGCCCACGATCACCAAGTAGGTGAGGATGATGAAGCCGAACACGCCCAGCGGGTAGCTGATGGTTTTGAAGAAGGGCACGATCAAGTCGGCCTTGGGCGGCAGATCGTTCGAGAAGCCGCTTTGCACCCAGCGGATGAAGAGCTCCAACACGCGCAGGTTGGAGGTCTCCGACACACTGAACGCCAGATAGAGTGCCGCCACCAGGCCAATCAGCGATTGCCAGAAGTACTTCTCCTTCGAGCTCATGCCCTCGGGGTTCTTGTCGACCACCTTGCGCCAGTCGTCAACCCAGCCGATCGCACCGAAGCCGAGCGTCACGAGCAGCACGATCCAGACAAAGCGGTTGCTCCAGTCGAACCACAGCAGGGTCGAGACGGCGATGCCGATCAGGATCAGCACGCCACCCATGGTGGGCGTGCCGTTCTTGGCCAGGTGCGATTGCATGGCATAGCCGCGCACAGGCTGGCCGATCTTCAGCGCCGTGAGGCGGCGGATCACCCAGGGGCCGAAGGACAGGCCGATCAACAGCGCCGTCAACGCCGCCATCACCGCACGGAAGGTGAGGTACTGGAAAACGCGGAAAAAGCCGAACTCGGGCGACAGCCCCTGCAGCCACTGGGCCAAACTAAGCAGCATGCGGTGCTCCTGCAATGGGGTCGGACGTCAGATCGGGGGTGGCCATCAGCGCGGCCACGATCTGCTCCATCTTCATGAAGCGCGAGCCCTTGACCACGACGGCCCCGGCCTGCGGGCCTTGTGGCAGCGCGGCCAGCATGTCGGCCACGCTGGCAAAGTGGCGCGCGCCGCTGAACGCAGCGGCGGCGTGCGTGCACAGCTCGCCCACGGTCCAGAGCGCGTCGATGTGTTGGGACTGGGCCGCCTCGCCCACCTCGCGGTGGAAGGCCGGCCCTTGGTCGCCCACCTCGCCCATGTCGCCCAGCAGCAACCAGCGCGGGCCGGGCAGCGAGGCCAGCACGTCGATGGCGGCACGCACGGAATCGGGGTTGGCGTTGTAGCTGTCGTCGATCAGCGTGACGCGCTGCGCGCCGCGCCACAGGGTGTGCACTTGCGAGCGGCCTTTGACGGGGCGAAAGCCCTCCAGGCCCGCGGCGATGGATGCCAAGGGGCACCCGGCGGCCAGCGCGCAAGTGGCTGCGGCCAGCGCGTTTTTCACGTTGTGCCAGCCGGCCACATAGAGGTTGAACGCCGCCGTGCCCGCGGGCGTGTGCAGCATCAGCGTCCAGTGGTCGCCGTGCCAGTGCGCTTCGGTGGTCACGTCGGCCGGGCCGGTGAGCGCAAAGGTGAGCGTGGGGCGGTGCGCGGACAGATCGTGCCAGAGCGGGGCGTAGTCGTCGTCGGCCGGAAACACGGCCACGCCGATGGGGCCGAGCGCGGCGATCACGCTGCCGTTCTCGCGCGCCACGGCTTCGACGCTGGCCATGAATTCTTGGTGCTCACGCTGGGCGTTGTTGACCAGCGCCACCGTGGGGCGGGTGATGGCCGCGAGCTGGGCGATCTCGCCCGGGTGGTTCATGCCGAGCTCGATCACCGCGGCGCGGTGCCAGGCGCGCTCGTCCTGGCGCAGGCGCAGCAGCGTCAGCGGCACGCCAATGTCGTTGTTGAAATTGCCTTGCGTGCTGAAAGCCGCGTCGGCCAGCCAGGCGCGCAGGATGGCGGCCGTCATTTGCGTGACGGTGGTTTTGCCATTGCTGCCCGTGACCGCGATCACCGGCAAGTCGAACTGGGCGCGCCAAGCAGCCGCCAAGTCGATCAAGGCCAGGCGCGTGTTGGCCACCTGCAGGCCGGGCAAGCCGGCTTCTGCCAAACCTTGTTCGGCCAAGGCCGCCACCGCACCGGCGGCGCGCGCCTGCGGCAAAAAACTGTGCGCGTCAAAACGCTCACCGCGCAGCGCCACGAACAAATCGCCCGCTTGCAGCGTGCGGGTGTCGGTGTGCACGCGGGCGATGCGCACATCGCCGGCGCCCACTACCGTGGCGCTGGGCAACAGCGCACCCGCTTGGGCCAGGTTCATCATGACAACACTCCCTGGCGGCGCGCCAGCGCGGCCGCTGCTTCATTCACATCGGAGAACGGCAGCTTGTGGCCGCCGATGTCCTGGTAGTCCTCGTGGCCCTTGCCGGCGATCAGAATCACATCGCCGTTGGCGCACTGGCTCACGGCGTGAGCGATCGCGTCGTGGCGCGCCTCGATCACCTCGGCGCGGTGCGCGCTGGACAACAAATCCATGCCCGTCACCACCTGATTCAAGATGCCGGCCGGCGACTCCATGCGCGGGTTGTCGCTGGTGAGCACCACGCGGTGGGCCAGGCGCTGGGCGATGCGGCCCATGGGCGCGCGCTTGCTGGCGTCGCGGTTGCCGCCACAGCCAAACACACACCACAGCTGGCCGCCGCGCGCACCGGCCAGCGGCTGCAAGGCGAGCAAGGCCTTTTCCAACGCGTCGGGCGTGTGGGCGTAGTCGACCACCACGGCCGGCGCGGCCACCGGGCCCGGCACACGCTGCATGCGGCCGGGCACAGGCGACAAATCGGCGCACACCCCCACCGCGTTTTTCAGCGGGATGCCGAGCGCACGCAGCGCACCGATCACGCCCAGCAGATTGGCCACATTGAAGTCGCCAATCAGGCGCGTGGCCAAGGGCTGCACCTCGGCGCCTTCGCGCACATCAAAGGCCAGGCCTTGCGGGGTGTAGCGCAGGCCGTGTGCTTGCAGGCGCGCCGCCGGCCGGGCTTCGGCCGAGCAGGTCCACACGTCCACGTCGGCGGCGAGTTGCGGCAACAGGCCGGCGCCAAAAGCGTCGTCGGTGTTGAGCACCGCGGCACGCAAGCCAGGCCAGCTGAACAACTCGCGCTTGGCCGCCCAATAGGCGTCCATGCTGGCATGGTAGTCGAGGTGGTCTTGCGTGAAGTTGGTGAACTGCGCGACGGCGATGTGGGTGCCGGCCAAGCGCGCTTCGGCCAGGCCGATGGATGAGGCCTCGATGGCACAGGCACTGAAGCCCTCAGCCACGAAGCGCCCAAAAGCCTGTTGCAGCGTCACCGGGTCGGGCGTGGTGAGGCCGGTGGGCACCACCGCACCGGGCTCACCCACACCCAGCGTGCCGACCATGCCGCAGCGGCGACCCAGGCGCGTCAAGGCTTGCGCCGTCCACCAGGCGGTGGAGGTTTTGCCATTGGTGCCGGTGGCCGCGATCACCTCCAGCCGCGCGCTCGGGTCGCCCACAAAAGCGGCAGCCAGCGGGCCGGTGGTGGCCTTGAGGCCCGCCAGTGCGGCCACGTTGGGATGCGCCGTGATGCCCGCGGCCTCAGCACCATCGGCTTCCACCAAACAAGCAGGCGCGCCTGCGGCCAGGGCCTGCGGCACGTAGCGGCGGCCGTCTTGGGCGTAGCCCGGCCATGCGATGAAGGCGGCACCTGCAGGCAGGCGCCGGCTGTCGGTGCTGAGCGCGGTCACGCCACGCTCGGCCAGCCACACCAAGGCCTCATCGATCGAATGGAGCAGTTGCACAGCGGCCATGTCAGAAGCTCTCTTCCACGGCAGGGATGTCGCGCGAGACGATTTGCGGCTTCACGTCCAGGTCCGGTGCCACACCCATGGAGCGCAAGGTTTGTTGCACCACGGTGCTGAACACCGGCGCGGCCACATCGCCACCGAAGTACTTGCCGTTGCTGGGCTCGTCCACCATCACCGCCACCACGATGCGCGGGTTGTTGATGGGCGCGAGGCCCACGAACCACGCCCGGTACTTGTGGCCGGCGTAGCTCTTGCCTTCTTGTTTGTAGGCGGTGCCGGTTTTGCCGCCCACCGAGTAGCCCAGGGCCTGCGCCTTGGGCGCGGTGCCGCCGGGCAGGGTCACCATGTTGAGCATGTGGCGCACGGCCTCGGCCGTTTTGGGCGACATCACGCGCACGCCAGTGGTGGGCAGGTCTTCGGGCGGATCGGTGCGGCGCACCAGCGTGGTGGGCAGCAGCTCACCATCGTGGCCAAACACCGTGTAGGCGCGCGCCAACTGGAACAGCGAGGCCGACAAGCCGTAGCCGTAGCTCATGGTGGCTTGCTCGATCGGACGCCAGGTTTTGTAGGGGCGCAGTCGACCAGTGACCGCGCCGGGGAAACCGATTTGCGGCTTCTGACCCAAGCCGACCGAGGTGAACATGTCATACATCTCGCGCGCTTGCATTTGCATCGCGATCTTGACGGTGCCGACGTTGCTCGATTTTTGGATCACTTCCGACACCGTCAACGCGCCGCCCGCATGCGAATCGGAGATGGTGGAGCCGGTGATGGTGATGCGGCCCGGGGCCGTCTGGATGATGGTGTTGGGGGTGACGCGGCCGGTTTCGAGGGCCAGCGAAATCACCAGCGGCTTCATCGTGGAGCCGGGCTCAAAGGTGTCGGTGAGCGCGCGGTTGCGCAGCTGCTCGCCGTTGAGGTTGACGCGGCTGCCGGGGTTGTAGCTCGGGTAGTTGGCCAGGGCCAGCACCTCGCCCGTTTGCGCATCGAGCACCACCACGCTGCCGGCCTTGGCCTTGTGCTCGGCCACGGCATCGCGGATGCGCTGGTAGGCAAAAAACTGCACCTTGGAGTCAATGGTCAGCGTGATGTCGTGACCATCCACCGGCGGCACGCTCTCGCCGATGTCTTCCACAGCGCGACCCAGGCGGTCTTTGATGACGCGACGCGAACCGACGCGGCCGGCGAGTTCCTTCTGAAATGCCAGCTCAATGCCTTCTTGCCCACGGTCTTCCACATTGGTGAAGCCCACGATGTGGGCGGCGGCTTCGGCTTCGGGGTACTGGCGCTTGTACTCGCGCACTTGGTGGATGCCCTTGAGGCCGAGCGCAGCCACCTTGGCCGCCACCTCGTCGTCCACCTGGCGGCGCAGCCACACAAAATTCGCGTTGTTGTCCAGCCGGTCGGCCAGTTCGGCCGAGCTCATGCCGATCAATTTACCCAGCTGGCGCAGCTGGTCTTTGTCGGCATCCATGTCTTTGGGAATGGCCCAGAGCGAGGGCGACGGCACGCTGGAGGCCAGCAGCAAGCCGTTGCGATCGAGGATGCGGCCCCGGCTGGCGCTGAGCTCCAGCGTGCGCGCGTAGCGGATTTCGCCCTGGCGCAAGAAGAAGTCGTTGCCGATGATCTGCACATACAGCGCACGGCCCAGCAGCACCAAAAAGGCCAAGCCCACCAGCGCCACCAAAAAGCGCGAGCGCCACGACGGCGTGCGCGAGGCCAGCAGCGGGCTGGTCGAGTAGTTGACGCTGCGCACGCTGGTGGCGCCGGCGCCGTGGCCGTCCTGTCGCTTCAGCTTGCTCACTGGCGCACCCCAGACGCTGCGGTGGACGCGGCCGATGCCCGTTGTGGGCCATTGACGTACTCGGTGATGGCCGGGCCAGCGGTGCGCATGGCGAGTTTGTCGCGCGCGGCTTTTTCCACACGCAGCGGCGTGGCTTGCGACTGGCGCTCAGACTTCAAACGCTCGAAGTCCACATCCAATTGATGCGACTCGTTTTGTGCCTTGTGCAGTTCGGCAAACAAGCGGCGCGCGTCATACGACACCCGCACCAAATACATGGCCGAGAGCACCAGCGCCAGCAGCAGCAAGGCGTTCACCCGCGTCACAAAGGCACCTCGGTGCGTTCAGCCACACGCAGCACAGCCGAGCGCGAACGCGGGTTGGCCGCCACTTCAGCGGCACTGGGCTTGATGCGGGCCAGCGCTCTCATGCGCGTGGGCTTTTCGGGCGCCATGGGCGCGCGGCGGTCGATCTCGTGCTTGCTCTCGCGGGCGATGAAGGTCTTGACGATGCGGTCTTCCAGCGAGTGGAAGCTGATCACCGCCAAGCGGCCACCCGGCGCCAGCAGCGCCAGTGACGCCGTCAGTGCTTGTTCGAGCTCTTCAAGCTCGGCATTGACGTAAATCCGAAGAGCTTGAAAGGTGCGTGTGGCGGGGTTTTGGCCCGCCTCACGGGTTTTGACCGCACCAGCCACGACTTCGGACAACTCCCGAGTGGTTCGCACGGGAGCGCCGCTTTCGCGCCGAGCAACAAGCGCCTTTGCAATCGACACAGCAAACCGTTCTTCCCCATAGTCACGAATCACCTCCGCGATGTGGCGCTGATCAGCGCGAGCCAGATAGTCCGCAGCACTCTCGCCGCGGGTGGTGTCCATGCGCATGTCCAGCGGGCCGTCGAAACGGAAGCTGAAACCACGCTCGGGCGTGTCGATTTGCGGGGACGAGACGCCCAGGTCGAGCAACAAGCCGTCGATCTGACCGACGCCTGCGCCAGCCAGCACGGCAGCCATGTCGCCAAACCGGGTGTGATGAATGGAAAAACGCGGGTCATCGACCCGCGTTGCGCCTGAGGTTGCGGCCGCTATGGCCTGCGGATCGCGGTCGAGCGCCACCAAGCGCCCGCGCTCATTGAGCCGCTGCAGCAGCAAGCGCGAGTGCCCGCCGCGACCGTAGGTGCCGTCCACGTAGAGCCCGTCGGGGCGATGCACGAGGCCGTCGACCGCTTCATTGAGCAGCACGGTGATGTGGGTTTGCGGGGTGTCGCTCATGGGGTTCAGAACGTGAAGTCCTTGAGCGCGTCAGGCATCTCGGATTGCATGACCCGGGCTTCGTGCTCGGCGTAACGCTGGGCATCCCACAGCTCAAAGTGGCTGCCCATGCCGAGCAGCATCACGTCGCGGGTCAGGCCGGCGGCAGCACGCAACTCGGGCGAGACCAGCACCCGCGAGGAGGCGTCGAGATCGACGTCCATGGCGTTGCCCAGAAAGATGCGCTTCCAGCCGCTGGCCGACATCGGCAAGGCAGCGACCTTGTCTCGGAAGGATTCCCAGGCCGGGCGCGGGAACACCATCAGCGAGCCCTCGGGATGCTTGGTCAGCGTCAGCTGCGTCACGCCCATCGCGGACAGGGCTTCGCGGTGACGCGACGGCACGGCGAGTCGCCCCTTGCCGTCGAGCGTCAGCGCAGACGCGCCCTGAAAAACGATGTTTGCCACGGAATCCCACAAAAGTGCACTTTGCGCCACTTTAACCCCGCATCCGGGGTGGGTCAATGAAATCCTTGTGAAAAAATCAATGAAATCAATCACTTAGCGGCGATTTGAAAACTTAACCGAGCGGAAAAGTTCTTCAAAAATAAGGACTTGCAGAAGGCACTGAAAGTGATGCGTGAGAAACAACCCTGTCACCCCCTGATGGGGGACGGGGCTGCGCAACGGCGGTATCGGCCCACGGGCTTGACAGGAAACGAAAACCCGTTTTCACCGCGACGGGTTTTCACCAAGAGGTTTCTGTGTGGCTTGGCAGCATCCTTGGCGCCAGCGCAGCCCATGAGCCGAATGGCAGGGCATGTCACCAACAGGTCACATGCCTTGCCGAGACTCACCGGCTTGCCCGGTGCCACCCACGCACCCCCGCCCCATGCTCACGGAGACCCCATGAAGTTCAATGCCCTCAGCTTGTCCACCCTCACCTTGTGCGCCGTCGCGGCCCTCCCTGCCCAAGCGCAGGTCGACATCCAGTGGTGGCACTCCATGACCGCCACCAACGGCGAATGGGTGAACGACCTGGCCAAGGAGTTCAACGCCAAGCAGAAGGACTACCGCATCGTGCCCACCTACAAGGGCAACTACGATGAGTCGATGACGGCGGCCATCGCCGCCTACCGCGCCGGCAACGCCCCGCACATCCTGCAGGTGTTTGAAGTGGGCACCGCCACCATGATGGCCAGCAAAGGCGCCATCGTGCCGGTGAGCAAGCTGATGAAGGACGCCGGCCAGCCGTTTGACCCCTCGGTCTACATCCCGGCGGTGGGTGGCTACTACACGGCCTCCAACGGCCAAATGCTGAGCCTGCCGTTCAACAGTTCCACCACGGTTTTCTACTACAACAAAGACGCTTTCAAGGCTGCCGGGCTCGACCCCAACAAGGCGCCGACCACGTGGCCCGAAGTGGCGCTGGCCGCGGCCAAGCTGAAGGCATCGGGCAGCACCTGCCCCTTCACCACCGCCTGGCAGACTTGGGTGCAACTGGAGAGCTTCTCCACCTGGCACAACGCCGAAGTGGCCACGCAACACAACGGCTTCACCGGCCTGAACGCCCGCCTGAAGCTGAACTCGCCGCTGCACGTGCGGCACATCGAAAACCTGGCCAACATGGCCAAGCAGGGCCTGTTCGTCTACAAGGGCCGCCAAAGCGTGCCGGAAGCCAGCTTCATTTCGGGTGAGTGCGCCATGATGAGCACCTCCTCGGGCTTCTACGGCAACGCGAAAAAGAACGCCAAATTCAACTTTGGCGTGGCCACCCTGCCCTACTACCCGGACGTGCCGGGTGCGCCGCAAAACACCGTGATTGGTGGCGCCAGCCTGTGGGTGCTGTCTGGCAAGAACAGCGCCGATTACAAGGGCATCGCACAGTTCTTCAACTTCATCTCCAGCCCTGAGGTGCAATCGGCCGGGCACAAGCGCACCGGTTACCTGCCCACCACCAACGCGGCCTTTGCGCTCACCGAGAAGTCGGGCTTCTACAAGGAGAACCCCGGCACCGACGTCGCGCCCAACCAAATGATCCGCAAGACCACTGACAAGTCGCGCGGCATCCGCTTGGGCAGTTACGCGCAGATCCGCACCATCGAGGACGAAGAACTCGAACAAATCTGGGCCGGCAAGAAGACGGCCAAACAAGGCCTGGACGACATCGTCTCCCGCGGCGATGAACTGTTGGCTCGTTTCGAGAAAGCCAACAAGAACTGATCGCGCCGCACCATCACCTTCACACGACACGTGGCTGCTGAAAAACGCGCGCTGTTCCGATCACGGTGGCTGCCTTGGGTGCTGATTGCGCCCCAGGCGATCGTGATCGGGCTGTTCTTCTTCTGGCCGGCGGGGCAGGCAATGCTGCAGTCTCTGCAGCAGTCCGATGCCTTCGGCACCTCGGTCGAGTTTGTCGGTCTGGAGAACTTCCGCAACCTCTGGAACGACCCGAGCTACTGGGCCTCATTCAAGACCACGGCGCTGTTCTCGGTGCTGGTGGCCGGGCTGGGCCTCAGCTTGTCGCTGCTGTTGGCGATCTTTGCCGACCGCGTGGTCAAGGGCGCGCTGATCTACCGCACCCTGCTGATCTGGCCGTATGCGGTGGCGCCGGCCGTGGCCGGGGTGTTGTGGTTGTTCATGTTTTCACCCGGCGTGGGCGTGATCGCTTACGCGCTGCGCCGCGCCGGCATCCCCTGGGACCCGCTGCTCAACAGCAACCACGCGATGTCGCTGGTGGTGATGGCGGCGGTGTGGAAGCAGATTGCCTACAACTTCTTGTTCTTCCTCGCCGGCTTGCAAAGCATCCCGCGCTCGCTGATCGAGGCCGCGGCGATTGACGGCGCCCGGCCCTGGCGCCGCTTCTGGACGATTCAGTTGCCGCTGCTCTCACCCACCACCTTCTTCTTGCTCGTCATCAACGTGGTCTACGCCTTCTTCGACACCTTTGCAGTGGTCGATGCCGCCACCCAAGGCGGCCCCGGCAAAGACACGGCCATCCTCGTCTACAAGGTTTACGTGGACGGCTTCAAGGCGCTCGATCTGGGCGGCTCGGCCGCGCAGTCGGTGGTGCTGATGGTGATCGTGGTGGCGTTGACGGTGGTGCAGTTCCGGTTTGTCGAAAAGAAGGTGACCTACTGATGGTCGAGCGCAGACCCTGGTTGAACGTGCTGACGCACGCGGTGCTGTGGATCGGCGTGGCCATCGTGGCCTTTCCGGTTTACATCACCTTCATCGCCTCCTCGCACACCGCACAAGAGATCGTGCAGGCGCCCATGTCGCTGCTGCCCGGCGGGCATTTGATCGACAACTACACCGCAGCACTCATGGGCACAGGCGAAGGCAAGGGCTCGCGCGCGGCCGTGGGCCACATGCTGTGGGTGAGCATGGTGTCGGCGCTGGTGATCGCCTTCGGCAAGATCAGCATCTCGCTGCTCTCGGCTTTTGCGCTGGTGTACTTTCGCTTCCCGTTCCAGCGCACGGTGTTTTGGGGCATTTTCGTCACGCTGATGCTGCCCGTGGAGGTGCGCATCTTGCCCACCTACAAGGTGGTGGCCGATCTCGGCATGCTGAACACCTACGCGGGCCTCACCATCCCGCTGATCGCCTCGGCCACGGCCACCTTCTTGTTCCGGCAGTTCTTTTTGAGCGTGCCAGATGAGCTGACCGAGGCCGCGCGCATCGACGGCGCCGGGCCCTTGCGTTTTTTCAAAGACATGCTGGTGCCTCTGTCGGCCACGCCGATCGCCGCGCTGTTCGTCATCCAGTTCATCTACGGCTGGAACCAATACCTCTGGCCGCTGCTGGTCACCACAGACGAGGGCATGTACCCGGTGGTGATTGGCATCAAACGCATGATCTCTGGTGGCGACGCCGAGAACGACTGGAACCTCGTGATGGCCACTGCCATGCTCGCCATGCTGCCGCCGGCCGCGGTGGTGGTGCTGATGCAAAAGTGGTTCGTCAAGGGCCTGGTCGACACCGAAAAATAACGAAGGCACCACGCCACCCATGGGCACGATCCACATCCGCAATGTCGTCAAACGCTATGGCTTCGGGCCGGGCGCCAACCAGGTACTGCACGGCGTCAGCGCCGAGATCAGCGACGGCGAGTTCATCGTCATCGTCGGCCCCTCGGGCTGCGGCAAATCCACGCTGCTGCGCATGGTGGCCGGGCTCGAAGAAATCAGCGGCGGCGAAATCGCCATCTCGGGCCGCGTGGTGAACGATGTTGAGCCGTCTGAGCGCGACATCGCCATGGTGTTTCAGAACTACGCGCTCTACCCGCACATGAGCGTGTACGACAACATGGCCTACGGGCTGAAGATCGCGGGCGTGCCCAAGGCCGAGATTGAAGCGCGCGTGCGCAAAGCCGCGGGCATCCTCGACATCACGGGTTTTCTCGACCGCAAACCGCGCGCGCTCTCGGGCGGCCAGCGCCAGCGCGTGGCCATGGGCCGCGCCATCGTGCGCCAACCGCAGGTGTTTTTGTTCGACGAACCGCTGTCCAATTTGGACGCCAAGCTGCGCGCGCAAACCCGGCTGGAAATCCGCAAGCTGCACGCCGAGTTGGGCGTCACGTCGCTGTTCGTCACCCACGACCAGGTCGAGGCGATGACGCTGGCACAGCGCATCATCGTGATGAACGGCGGCCGCATCGAACAATTTGCCACGCCCGAAGAGGTGTATCAGCGCCCGGCCAGCACCTTTGTCGCCGGCTTCATGGGCTCACCGCCGATGAACCTGATCGCTGGCACCGCCCAGGGCGATCGCTTCACGCCCGAAGGCGGCGGAGCGGTATTGACCTTGCCCCAGGCCGCCCCTCGCGATGGCGCGCTGCTGATGGGCTTTCGCCCCGAACATGCGCGACTGGCCGCCAACAGCGTGCCCGGCTGGCCCGCTTCCACCGAGATGGTGGAGATGCTGGGCGCCGAGAAACTGGTGCACGCCAAGCTCGGGGCCACCGCGGTCACGGTGCGCATCGACGCCACCGAGCACTCGCCCGACCGCGGCCAGGCGCTGACGCTGGCCGTGCCGGCCGACCAGATGCATTGGTTCGATCCGGCAAGCACCAAGCGCATCGAGCGCTGAGCAGCGCTCCCACGCCACCAGCCGGGCGGCCGTCAGACAGACCGCACCCCGGAGGGCGCTGGGCAGAGCGGTCGCGCCGCCTGCGCAGCGCCGCCGCCTTCGATCACCAGTTCGATTCGCGCTCCGGCGTGGCCGAAATGCGGTGGATCGACAGGTCGGCGCCGTCGAACTCTTCTTCTTGCGACAGACGCAGGCCCAGGGTCGCCTTGAGCAGGCCGTAGACCGCAAAGCCCCCGGCCAAGCCCCAAGCCACCGTGCCCAGTGTGCCCAGCACCTGCGCGCCCAAGCTCACACCACCCAGGCCGCCCAGCGCTTTTTGGCCAAAGATGCCGGCCGCGATACCCCCCCAGGTGCCGCACAGGCCGTGCAGCGGCCACACGCCCAGCACGTCATCGATCTTCCACTTGTTCTGCGTCAGCGTGAACATCGTGACGAACACCGCGCCCGCCACGCCGCCGGTGACCAGCGCGCCGACGGGGTGCATCAGGTCCGAACCCGCGCACACGGCCACCAAGCCCGCCAGCGGGCCGTTGTACACAAAGCCCGGGTCGTTCTTGCCCAGCAGCACGGCCACCAGCGTGCCGCCCACCATGGCCATCAGCGAGTTCACGGCCACCAGGCCCGAGATCTTGTCGATGGTCTGCGCGCTCATCACATTGAAGCCAAACCAACCCACAGCCAGCACCCACGAGCCCAGCGCCAGGAAGGGGATGCTCGACGGCGGGTGGGCCGACATGGCGCCATCTTTGCGATAGCGGTTGCTGCGCGCACCCAACAGCAGCACGGCCGGCAGCGCCAGCCAACCGCCCAGCGCATGCACCACCACCGAGCCGGCAAAGTCGTGCAGCGGCACGCCGAACCAGGCGGTCAGCGCCTCTTGCACGCCGAAGCGGTTGCCCCACACCACGCCTTCGCACAGCGGGTAAATCAGTCCGACGATGACGGCCGTGGCGATCAACTGCGGGTGAAAGCGCGCGCGCTCGGCGATGCCGCCGGAGATGATGGCCGGGATGGCCGCGGCAAAGGTGAGCAGGAAAAAGAACTTCACCAGCTCATAGCCGTTCTTGGCCGCCAGCGTTTCGGCGCCGACCATGAACTGCACGCCATAGGCCACCGTGTAGCCGATGAAAAAATAGGCGATCGTGGAGACAGCAAAGTCCACCAGGATCTTGACCAGGGCATTGACCTGGTTCTTCTTGCGCACCGTGCCCAGCTCCAAAAAGGCAAAACCCGCGTGCATGGCGAGCACCATGATGGCGCCCAGCAAGATGAAAAGGGCATCGCTGCCCTGCTTGAGTTGCTCCACAACCGTTCTCCGAAAAGGCGTTTAAACCGCGCTGACGGCGGCGAATGGCCTTTTCTACGCACCAAGGAGGAGCCCAGATCGTGCGTGCACCGTCAAGCCGGTGCACTGAAAGCAGTTTTTGTGCCTTGTTGGTGCGCAGCGCCCCACCCTGGGATACAGAGCAATAGCGCACCGATAGCGGGCGCAACAACCAAGAATTGCACCGCTTTAGTGCGAAACTCCTGTGCTTTCGCGCTCGCAACCATCAATGCGCGGCGTCGGCAAGGGCCGCCCTCGGGCTGAGGCTACATCCCGTTCCAAGTCGTCCCGTTCGACGATCGGCGCGAAGGCGGCGAT
>JBEAOO010000260.1:0-17324 GCA_041164825.1 Pseudomonadota bacterium
CGGCGTGGCCCATGTGTTTGCCACCGAGGGTGATGCCGATGGCAGTGATTTCGCGCCGCTGTTCGACCGCGCGGCCGACTACCGCGCCTTGCTGGACGAGCTGGTGAGCAGCACCACCACGCTGCCCGCGGCCGACGCATTGAAGCTGCACCGCAAAAGCCACAAGCGCTTTGAGCAGGTGCGGGCCACCGATTTTTTCCCCGGCGAGGCGCAGCGCCAAGCGCGCGACACCCTCGACGCATTGGCCGCCACCTGGCGCCGTGCGCTGGCGCCCGACGAGCCGCAGGCCGTGCAGGCGAGCATCGTGCGGCGCGACGCCGCCAGCCACCGCGGCCGCGTCTGGGCCACACGCCGCCGGCCTTGGGTCGACCGTCTGGCCTGCGCCTGGTTGATCCGCCGCTGCATCGACCCCGACGCGCGTTTTCTGTGGCTGGCCGATGCCCGCGACTGCCCGGCCGACGCGCTGGGTTTCGATTTCGACGGTGCCACCTTCAGCCATGTCGGCGAGCGCGTCAGCTTCGAGGTGCTGCTGGCCAGTTTTGGGCTCACGTCGCCCGCCTTGCAGCGCCTGGGTGAGCTGGTGCATGCCCTCGATGTGGGCGTGGCCGAGGGCGCGCCATGGCCGCCGGAGGCGCGCGGCGTAGAGCGCGTGCTGGCCGGCATGCGCGACGCGCTGCCCGACGACGACGCCCTGCTCGCCGTGGCCAACGGCGTGTTCGAGGCCCTGTACATCACGTTTGAGAAGGACCCGCGCGCATGAGCGAGCATTCACCCACCGCGGCCCCGCCGGCCCTTGGCGCACCCGAGCCCGTCACGTTTGGCGCTGCCCTGCGCTTTTGGCTCCGGATCGGTTTCCTCAGCTTTGGCGGCCCGGCCGGGCAAATTGCGCTGATGCACAGCGAGCTGGTCGAGCGCCGGCGCTGGATCAGCGAGAAGCGCTTTCTGCACGCGCTCAACTACTGCATGGTGCTGCCCGGCCCCGAGGCGCAGCAGCTCGCCACCTACATCGGCTGGCTGATGCACCGCACTGCGGGCGGCGTGGCGGCGGGCGCGCTGTTCGTGCTGCCCTCGCTGTTCATCCTGATCGCGCTCAGCGGCATCTACAGCGCCTGGGGTCAGGTGCCGCTGGTGGCGGGGCTGTTCTATGGCATCAAGCCGGCGGTCACGGCCATCGTGCTGCAGGCCGCGCACCGCATTGGCGGGCGGGCGCTGAAAAACCGCTGGTTGTGGGGCATCGCCGCGGCCTCGTTCGTGGCCATCTTTGCTGCCAACGTGCCGTTTCCAGTCATCGTGCTGGTGGCGGCGGTCGTGGGCTGGTTGGGCGGGCGCCGCTGGCCCGAGGTGTTCAAGGTGGGTGGCGGTCATGGTGCGGCCCAGGCGTCTTGCGGCCCGGCGCTGATCGATGACGACACACCCGCGCCGCCGCATGCGCGCTACTCGGCTGCGCGCCTGGTTGCCGTGCTGGCCGCCGGTGCGCTGCTGTGGGCGCTGCCCATGGCCGTGCTCGTGGCCAGCCAAACCTGGGGCGGCACGCTCACTCAGATGGGCTGGTTTTTCACCAAGGCGGCGCTGCTCACCTTTGGGGGCGCGTATGCGGTGCTGCCGTATGTGTACCAGGGCGCGGTCGGCACCTACGGCTGGTTGAGCGGAACGCAGATGATCGACGGTCTGGCGCTGGGCGAAACCACGCCCGGCCCGCTGATCATGGTGGTGGCGTTCGTGGCCTTTGTGGGTGGCTGGCAAAGCCCCGAGTTGCTGGCGAGCTTTGGCCCGGAACACCGCTTTGCGGCCGGCGCGCTGGCCGCCACGCTGGTCACGTGGTTCACGTTTTTGCCCAGTTTCATCTTCATCCTGGCCGGTGGCCCGCTGGTGGAAGCCACCCACGGCAAGCTCGGTTTCACCGCGCCGCTCACCGCCATCACGGCCGCCGTGGTGGGCGTGATCCTCAACTTGGCGCTGTTCTTTTTGCTGCACGTGCTGTGGCCGCGCGGCTGGGGGCAGGGTGTGGAGTGGCCGGCGCTGATGTTGGCGCTGGTGGCTGGCGTGGCGCTGTTTCGCTACAAGCGCAGCGTGATCCAGGTGATTGCGGCCAGCGCGCTGCTCGGCTTGGCCTGGACGCTGTTGAAGCCCTGAAGCCCCTGAAGCCCCTGAAGCCCCTGACGGCACGGCGCCGCTCAGTGCGGCTTCTGCGGCGGCTTGAACGCCCGTGGGCGCACCACATTGCCGTCGCGGTCGACATCGCTGGCGCGCTCGCGGCGCTTGGCCCGCTCGATCGCGGCTTGCGCCTCCTTGGCGGCAGCCCGTCGGCGGCCCGGGGCTTGCCAGGCCGCGCGGCACCAGCGGCTGCCGCGCCGCCACGTGCGCAGCGCCCCAGCGTCCAGCTTCTGACGGCGCGGCGCACCCAGCAGCAGCCGGGCCAGCGCCAGCACACACACCACCAGCACCAAGCCGGCGACGATTTGTTGCAACAGCAGCGCGGTGCCCATCACAGCTCCTCCTCGGCCTGCAGCGTGATGCGCTGGCGGATCGCGCCTTGCACCTCGCCAACGGCCAGCAGCCGCAGCGGCTGGCCCACGGGCACGCGCTTCACAAAGCGCACGTCCAGCGTATCGGCGCCTTCGGGGTGGGTGGGCACCTGGCGTTGCCACTGCAGCGCGCCGTCCACCAGCACGCGCAGCGCGTGCCAGGCGTCGGCCTGACCGGCGCGCGGTTTCACCTCCAGCGTGCACGACACCTCAAAGCGCCGTTCGCGCTCGGCGTGCGGTGGGATGTCGAGCAGGGCCACCTCGCGCTCGTCCTCCTCCACCAGCCAGCGTTCGGCGTGCGGTTCGGGGGCGGCAGGGCGGTGGGCAAACGAAGACATGGCAACGGTATCGGCAGATCAGCCGCAGATCGTAGACCAGCGGGGGCGGCGACGCATCCCGCGTTCGCATTGGCCCCAGGCCGGGGGTTTCCAGCCGACCCGGTGTGTGCTTGAGCAGGGAAACCCCTGATGGCGAGGGCTGGGGGCAACGCCTACATTGCCCCCACTGCGCAGACAAGCCCCATCAGGCCTGATCTGTTCGGAGGCTGAGGAGACAACGAAGCACTGGGGCCCAGGCAACCGCCGCAAGCCCACCCCCGACGGGTCGCTCAGCGGCCGATGTCAAAATAGAAAAAAGGCGCCAGCGACCCTGGCGCCTTTTTACATTTTCGGCCGCCCCTTGTCTCTCCGTCCTCGCCCATGCTCGATCTCGCCACCGTTGCCGTCGCCTCCTTGTTTGCCGGCTGTGTGGACGCCATCGTTGGCGGCGGCGGCCTGATCCTCACGCCCGCGCTGTTCAGCGTCTACCCGGCCGCTGCACCGCCCACCTTGTTTGGCACCAACAAAGGCGGCTCGGTGTGGGGCACGGCGTGGGCGCTGGGCCAATATGCCAAGCGCGTGACCCTGCCCTGGTCGGCGCTGCGCCCAGCCGCTGCCGCCGCGCTGGTGGGCGCGTTTTGTGGCGCCTGGACGGTGACGCTGGTGCCAGCCACCGGCCTGCGCCTGGCCCTGCCGCTGGTGCTGTTGGTGGTGTTGGCCTACACCTTGGCGCGCAAAGACATGGGCCACACCCACGCGCCGCGTTTTGCCGGCCGCCACCAGGCGCTGGTGGCCAGCGCGGTGGGTTTGGGCGTGGGCTTTTACGACGGCTTCTTTGGTCCGGGCACCGGCAGCTTCTTCGTGTTTTTGTTCGTGCGCCTGCTGGGCTTCGATTTTTTGCACGCCAGCGCCAGCGCCAAGCTGCTCAACCTCGCCACCAACGCCGCTGCGCTGGTGCTGTTTGGCTGGACCGGCCACGTTTGGTGGCATGTGGCGGCGGTGCTGGCCGTGGCCAATGTGTGCGGCAGCCTGATTGGCACCCGGCTGGCGCTGCGCCACGGCGCCGGTTTTGTGCGCCAGGTGTTCATCGTGGTGGTCAGCTTGCTGATCTGCAAAACCGCCTGGGACGCCGCTCGGCTCTTGGGCTGAACCAGGCACCTGGGTCGCACCCCGGCGCGCATTCAGAAGCAACGGTTCTTCGACGCTGGAAAGCTCGGTTCTCGACAAAGCTCATTCCGGGGCTCGGGCGAGGAGCGCTGTGCCGCATTCACCTTGCTCCGTGTCTTCCGCCGGCCTGCGGCCGGCTCCCCCTTGACCTGCGCAAAGCGAATGCGGCACAGCGCTCCCTGAACCAACGGTGACACGCCACGTCGACGCATGCCGCGGTGATGGCGGGGCGGTGATGGGCCGGGCCGATGTGCGGAGGTCAAGGGGGAATGGGCCGACCGAAGGTCGGACCAGGAGGACACGCAGCACATCGGCCCGGCCCATCGCCGCCCGCGCTCCGACCGTCGACCGAGAGGCGGCCCCACGAGAGGCGGCCCCACGAGAGGCGGCCTCAGCCGCTCAGCTCAGCCCCCCAAAAGCCGCGCGTGCCACGCGCGACATCTCGTCGCGCATCAGCGCCTCAAACTCCTCCGGCGGCAGCGGCTTGCTGCGCAGGAAGCCTTGGTACTGGTCGCAGTTTTTGAGGCGCAAAAAGGCCAGTTGGTCCACGGTTTCCACACCCTCGGCCAGCACCTTCACGCCCAGGCTGTGGCCCATGGCGATGATGGCGCTGGAGATCTCCATGTCGTCGGCATCGTGCGGGATGTCGGAGATGAAGCTGCGGTCAATTTTCAGCACATCAAGCGGAAAACGCTTGAGGTAGGCGAGCGACGAATAGCCGGTGCCGAAGTCGTCAATCGCCAAACGCACCCCCAGGCCGCGCAGGCGCTGCAGCACGCCCAAGGCCTCTTGCTCGCGCTCCATCAGCGCGCTCTCGGTGAGTTCCAGCTCCAGGTGCTCGGGTGGAAAGCGCGTGTCGAGCAGCACCTCTTGGGTCAGCGCGCCCAGGTCGCCCAGGTGAAACTGGCGCGGCGACACATTCACCGCCATGGTCAACGCCGGCAGCCCGGCATCGATCCATTGTTTGCCCTGGCGGCAGGCCTCGCGCAGCACCCACTCACCCACCTCGCCGATCAGGCCGGTGGCTTCGGCCACCGGGATGAAGCGCACCGGCGAGATCAGCCCCTCGACCGGATCGAGCCAGCGCACCAGCGCCTCGGCACCCACCACGCGGCCGCTGGCGATGTCGACCTGCGGTTGGTAGTGCAGGCGCAGTTGGCCGTCCACCAGCGCGCGCCGCAGCCGCGATTCGAGGCTCAGGCGCTCACGCGCGGCGGCTGTCATCTCGTCGGCAAAGTAGCGGTACATGCCGCGGCCATCGGCCTTGGCGCGGTAGAGCGCGGCATCGGCGCCTTGAAGCAGTGTTTGCGCGCTGCGGCCGTGGTCCGGGTACATCGCAATGCCCACGCTCACGCCGGTGGTCAGCTCCACCCCGTCGCCCGATTGCCAGGGTTCGGCGAGGGCGGCAATCAGCTCGCCGGCCAGCCGCGCCGGGTCCTCCGGGTGCTGCACGTTTTGCATCAGCAGCGCAAACTCATCGCCGCCCAGGCGCGCCAGCGTGTCGGCGCGGCGCAGGCGCAGCGAGAGGCGCTCGGCCACGTGGCGCAGCAGCGCGTCGCCGGTGAGGTGGCCGTAGCTGTCGTTCACGTCCTTGAAGCGGTCGAGGTCGAGCATCAGCACGGCCAGCGGCATGTTGTCGCGCTCGGCCTCGATCAGCGCCTGGTCGAGCCGGGTCTGGAACAGCAGCCGGTTGGGCAGCTGCGTCAGCGGGTCGTGGTGGGCGAGAAATTCGAGCTCTTCCTCCGAGGCCTTCAGGCGCGAGATGTCGGAGAACACGCCGATGAAGTGGGTGACGCGGCCATCGGTGTCGCAGACGCGGTTGATCGACAGCAGCTCCGGGATCAGCGAGCCGTCCTTGCAGCGGTTCCACAGCTCGCCCTGCCAGTGGCCCACGGTGTCGAGCGCACGCCACATCTCGGCGTAAAACTCGGCCCCGTGGCGGCCCGAACTGAGCATGCGCGGGGTCTGGCCAATGACTTCGTCGGCCGCATACCCCAGCAGCGTGGTGAAGGCCTTGTTGACCGAGACGATGCGCTTGTCGGCACCGGTGATGATCACGCCTTCGAGCGTGCCGTCAAACACCGCCGCGGCCAACCGCAGCTGGCTCTCGGCCTCTTGCTGCTCGGTGATGTCGCGGGCCACGGCCAGCACCTCGCCGGTGTCGGTGGGCACCATGCGCATCTCAAAGCGGCGCTCGCCCACGGGCGTCTGCACGCCGTAGCTGAACACCTGCAGCGCGTGGTCGCGCAGCACGGCGTCGATGTGGCTGCGCGCCAGTTGTGCCAGCCCGGGCGGCAGCAGCTCGTCCACGCTGCGCCCGAGCACCTGCTCGCGCGGCGCAATCAGCAGCTCGGGGCGGCTGGCCCAGAGGTCGACAAAACAATGCTCGCGGTTGAACAAGAACAGCAGGTCGGGCAGCGCCGCCACGGTGGCGCGCAGCCGCGCTTCGCTGGCCGAGAGCGCACCTTGTGCGAGTTGCTGGTCCTCCAGCACCGACAGCAGGGCGGTGCGCGAGCGCTGCGCGTCTTCCAGCAGTTCGCGCTGGCGTTCTTCGGCGGCTTTGAGCCGGCGCATGGCCGCATGTTCGGCCGACACATTGCGCGCCAGCGTGAGCACGCCGGGGGTGCCGCCAGGCTCGGGCGCCATGCGCACCATGCGCACATCCAGCACCATATCGCCCTGCTGCAGCTCACCGCTGGCGAACTCGCGGCGCAGCGGCTCGTCGCTGTCGAGCGCGCGGTGGTCCATGTGGCGCAGCGTGGCGGCCACACCGGCCGGGTGCACCTCTTCGAGCTTGCGGCCCACCACGCTGGCGGCATCGCGCTGCAGCAGCAGGGCGGCCGCTGGGTTGCACAGGCGGTAGCGGCCGTCGAGGTCGCGCACTGTCACGGCGTCGGGGATGCAGCGCACCAGCGCCTGCAGTTGCTGCGTCAGCGCCTGCGACGCGGCCTGCGCGGCCTTCAGGTTGGCAATGTCTTGCACCACGGCGATGAAGTGGGAGGGCGCGCCGTGTGGGTCGCGCACCAGGGTGACGGTGAGCAGGGCCCAGAACTCGCTGCCGTCAGGGCGCAGGTAGCGCTTTTCTTCGCGCAGGCGGTCGAGCGTGCCGTCCAGCAGCCGCGCCACGCCTTGCGCGCATTGCTGGCGATCGTCCGGGTGGGTGAGGTCGAGAAAGTGGTGCTGCCGCAGCAGCGCCGCGCTGCGCCCCAGCATCTCGGCCAGGCGCGGGTTGGCGTCGAGGTAGCGGCCCTCGCGGTCGTGGATGGCGATGCCGGCATCGGCCAGCGCAATGGTCTGTCGCAATTCGCCCTCGGCCCGCGCGTGGCGCTGCGACTGTTGTTCGGAGCGGCGCAACAACACCCAGGCCAGCGCCGCGGTGATCAACACATAGGCGCTGCCCTTCCAGGCCGACCATTGCATCAGCTGCTCGGGGTCGCGCACCAGGGCGCTCAGCAGGTGGTCGGAGCTGGTGATCCACACCAGCCCCAGCGCCAGGTACAGCCCGGCCGCCGCCCAGGCCCGGCGCAGCCGGTGCGGCGGGGCCGTGGCGCCTTCGGGTGGCGCGTCGGGCGTCTGGCTGGGGCTGAAGGGCGAATGGCGGGTCATGAGCGGGTGGGTGGGGTGGCGGCTGCGCCGGTATCGGTATCGGTATGGGGCTTGGCCTTGGCCGGGCCATCAACCTCAGCCTCGGGGTAGCGTGGCGCGGCGCCGCGCTCGCTCAGCAGCGCATTCACCTCGTGTTTGAGTTCCGCCACGCGGGCTTCGCGGCCCAGCATCACGCGGTGCCAGCGCTGCAACTCGTCCACCTGGGCTTGCAGCCGGGCGTCGCTGTCGCGCTGGTCGGTCACGTCCAATGCCCGCACGATCAAGCCCGCGTGTTGGCCGGCGCTGTCGCGGCGCGACACCACCTCGGTGAGGTACCAGCGCAGCTCGCCGTCAACGCGGTAGAGGCGCAAAATTTCGCTGCCGCTTTGGCCCTCGCGGGCGGCCCGCTGCCACTGTGCGCGCAGCTTGGTGTGGTCGTCCGGGTGCACGGCATCCATCCAACCGCCTGCCACCGCGCGCTCGCGTGTTTGCCCCGAAAAGCGCAGCCACGCGTCGTTGCACCACAGCGAGCCGCCTTTGGCGTCGGCCGTGAACACCAGCGCCTGGCCCGCGTTGGCCAACACGCGGTAGTGCCACTCGCTGTCGGCCAGCGCCTGCTCAATGCGGTAGGTTTCGTTCACATCGCGAAACACCAGCACCACGCCGGTCAACTGGCCATCGCCGCGGCGGATGGGCGCGGCGCTGTCGGCGATGTGCGTGCGCGTGCCTTGGCGCGACACCAGCACCGTGTGGTTGGCCAGGCCCACCACCACGCCGTCGCTGAGCACCCGCGCCACGGGAATGGCCGCCGGCGCGCCGGTGTGCGCGTGTTCGATGCGAAACACCTCGCTCACCGGGCGGCCGCGCGCTTCGTGCTCGCGCCAGCCGGTCAGCGCCTCGGCCACCGGGTTCATCAGGGTGATGTGCTGGGCGGTGTCGGTGGCCAGCAGCGCGTCGCCGGTGGAATACAAGATGGTGGCCAGCCGCTCTTCGCTGGCACGCAGGTCGGCTTGGGCGCGCTGCTGCGCCTCGGCCATGGCGTTGAAGGCCAGGGCCAGTTGGCGCACTTCGCCCACACCGCGCGGCGCGGCGCGCGCGCTGCCATCGCCCTGGGCCAGGCGCCGGCTGCTGTCTTCCAGCCGGGCCAAGGGCCGCACCACCTGGCGCTGCAACCACACGCCCAGCAGCACCATCAGCAGCAGTTCGCCCAACAAGGCGGGCAGGCGCTGGCGCACCGCCAGCCAGCGGGCGTCGGCCCGCTGCACCTGCAGCGACATCACCACATACAGCGCCAGTGGCTGGGCCTGGGGTGACTGGTCGCCACCGGTGATCCAGTGGTTGGACAACAGCGCCGACAGCCGCTGTGGGCCCGGCTCCCACAGCAGGTCGGGCGGCATCTGCCGCAGCGCCTGCTGCAGGCGCGCATCGGTGTAGCCGAGCACGTGGCCCTGCGCGGCTTCGCCAATGTGGGTGCGGTCGGCGCTGAGCAGCACACGGCCGCGGCCGTCCATCACGTAGGCCGCCATCACGCGCGGGTCGGTGCGGGCCTCGGCCAGGTCGGCCCACAGCGTCACGTTGTTCTCGGGCGCGCCTTCGGCCGCGTGGCCCTCCAGGCGATGCACCATCAACCGCAGGTCGGCCCGCGCGGTGGCCTCCACTTCGGCCACACCGTGGCGCACGCTCAGCCACACCGTGAGCCCGGTGATCAGCGTCAACAACAGCGCGATGCCCAGTGGCAGGGTCAAGCGCAGGGGCCGCGGCGAACGGTTCATGAGCGGGCCTCTGGCGCGTTGGCGGCGGGCAAGCCGATGTCGCTGCTCAGCCCCTCCAGCGGCACCGGCGCGCGCAGCAGGCCGCTGGCGCGCATGCTGCGCTCCAGCGACATGGCGCTGCTGGGCAGCAAGGGCTGCGCGCCGCCCAGCCAGGCGCGGTTGGTCGCCACATCGGGCAGCTTCAAGGTGGAGAACGAGGCGGCCAACTGCACGGGGGGCAAACCGAGCCGCGCGCCCAGCAGGGGCTCGACCGCGGCGCGCTGCTCGCGGTAGCGGTGCATCGCCGCAAAGTGCCCGCTCACCAGTTGCCGCAGGCCCTGTGGGTTGCTGTGCAGCACCCGGCGGTGCACCGCCAACACATCCAGGATGGCGCCGGGCATCTCGCGGCTGTCGAACAGCCGCAGGCCGCCTTGCGCCGACATCTCTTGCACATAGGGCTCGTAGCTGACGATGGCCTGGACCTTGTTTTTTTGCCACGCCAGCAGGTGCTCGGTGGCCGGCAGGTAGACGCGCTGCACGTCATCCGGGGCGAGGCCCGCCACACGCAGCGCGGCATCGAGCAGCAGGCCCGCCACCGGGCTGGCCTCCAGGCCCACCCGCCGCCCGCGCAGGTCGGCCAGCGTCTGCACCTCGGCCTGGGCCATCAGTGCGTCGGCGCCGGCCGATTCGTCAAACACCAGCACGGCCACCAGGTCGAGGCCATCGGCGCGCACCGAGATCAGCTCGTCCAGCGTCAGCCCCGCACCTTCCACCGTGCCGGCAGTGAGCGCGCGCAGGGTGTCGGTGGCGTTGGGCATTTCAATGGCGCGCACCCGCAGCGGGTCGTACAGGCCCAGGTCTTGTGCCAGGTGAATGAATTGGTAGCCGGCCCAGCGGTTGGTGGCCACGCGCAGCAGCGGCTCGGGCCGTCCGCAACCGGGCAGCGCCGCGGTCAGGGCCAATGCGCCAACGGCTTGCATCGCCCGGCGCCGATGGGGCGCAGGCGGGGGCTGCAAGGGCGTCGAACGAGAAAAGAGGGGCATGAAGATGCGATCGGTCGGGCGTTCGCTGTCAGCGGCTTGCGGCGCGGGAAACTCATCAGTGGCTCATGTGGGCCTGATCTTAGTGGGGCTTGGCCCCGATGTATGCGCGAATAAGCGCTCGGTTTTCAGTGAGAACCTGACAAGACTGGCCTGTGCCTCCAGGCCTTGAGGTGGGTCAAGGGGCGAGGGGCCCGGGCGCGCTACGGTGCAGGTCTGTGATTTTTGCTGGGCCCGTGATGACCGTTGACTCTCTTGATGCCGTTGCGCTTGATGCCGTTGCTCTGGGCGCCATGGCCCCCGAGTTGCGTCCCGCTTGGCTGCGCGCCGGGCTGCGCCCCTTGGTGCTGCGCGGACGCACGCTGCTGCCCATCTTGCAAGGCGGCATGGGCGTGGGCGTGTCGGCGCACCGCTTGGCCGGCACCGTGGCTGCGGCCGGTGGCGTGGGCACGCTCTCGTCGGTCGACCTGCGCCGCCACCACCCCGATTTGATGGCCGCCACCGAAGGCATGCACGTGGGCGAGGCCGCCAAGGCGGCCATCAACGCCGCCAACCTCGAAGCGCTGGCGCGCGAGATCAAGGCCGCCCGCGCGCTCAGCCAAGGCCGCGGCCTGTTGGCCATCAACGTGATGCGCGCGGTGAGCGAATACGGCCCGTCCGTCACCACCGCTTTGCAGCACGGCATCGACGCCGTGGTGGTGGGCGCCGGCTTGCCGCTCGACCTGCCCGACCTCGCCAGCGAGCACCCCCACGCGCTGCTGATTCCGATCTTGTCGGACGCGCGTGGTGTGCAGCTGCTGGTGAAAAAATGGGAGCGCAAAAAGCGCCTGCCCGACGCCATCATCATCGAGCACCCGCGCCTGGCCGGTGGCCACTTGGGCGCGGCCAAGGTGGCCGATTTGAACGATCCGCGCTTTGAGTTCGAGACCGTGTTCCCCGCGGTGCTGGAATTCTTGAAAAAAGCCGGCATCGAAAAAGACATCCCACTGATCGCCGCCGGCGGCATCCGCAGCTTTGCCGACATCCAGCGCGTGCAGGCCTTGGGCGCCACTGCGGTGCAGCTCGGCACGCCGTTTGCCGTGACCGAGGAGGGCGATGCCCACCCCGAGTTCAAGCGTGTGCTGGCCGAGGCGCGCGACGAAGACATGGTCGAGTTCACCAGCGTGGCCGGCCTGCCCGCGCGCGCCGTGGCCACGCCCTGGCTCACCGCCTACCTCAAAGCCGAGCCCAAGCTGCAAACCGTGGTGCACGCCAAGTCGCGCTGCACCAAAGCCTTTGACTGCCTGGCCCAATGCGGACTGCGCGACGGCCTGCCCGGCTGGGGCCAGTTTTGCATTGACAACCAATTGGCCGCGGCGCTGCGTGGTGATGTGAAGAAGGGCTTGTTCTTCCGCGGTGCGGGCGCCTTGCCCTTTGGCGACCAGATTCGCAGCGTGCACGCGCTGATGGAGCGGCTGCTCACGCCTGAGCCTGCGTCGGCCTGATTAGCCTTCGGGTTCCAGGGGATCAACAGCGAAGCTGGCGGTCAGGGCCGTTCGCTGCACTTTTGCGAACCTCCTTCCGAGGCTGGTGCCCGGAGCGCTGTGCCGCATCCACTTTGCTCCGTGTCCTCCGCCGGCCTGCGGCCGGCTCCCCCTTTACCTGCGCAAAGCGAATGCGGCACAGCGCTCCCCACAACCGGCGGTGGCATGCCACGTCCACGCACGCCGCGGTGTGGGCCGGGGCGGTGATGGGCCGGGGCGATGTGCGCAGGTAAAGGGGGAATGGGCCGACCGAAGGGAGGACCAGGAGGACACGGAGCACATCGGCCCGGCCCAGCGCCGCCCTCGCGCCGATCGCCGAACGAAACGCGACCTCCGGCCATGGCGGCCGCGTGCCGAGCACAGAACCTCCCGGCCGTGTCATGCGCGCACTTTCGCCTGCGCGCCCGTCAACGCCGGCGCGCGGCGGTGCTTCGCGAGCGACTGCGCATGTACAGCTCGGCCACCACCCCGCGCAGCCAGCGGTTGCCGTTGTCTTGGTGGTAGCGCGCGTGCCAGTGCTGCTTCACCTCAAACGTGGGCACCTCAAACGGGCAAGCGTGCACCGCCAAGCCGCCCAGGCGCGCCAGCGTTTCGCCAATCTGGCGCGGCAGCGTGACGATCAAATCGGTGGTTGACACGATCGGCGCCAAGCCCAGAAAGCCCGGCAGCGCCAGCAGCACCTGGCGCTGAATCTGGTGCGCCACCAGCGCGTCTTCGAGCAGTTGCTGGCCGGTGCCCGCGGCCACCGAGATGTGCGCTTCTTCGGCGTAGCGCTTGAAGCTCAGCGTCTTGCCCACGCGCGGGTGCTGCGGGTTCACCAGGCACACCCAGTCTTGTGAAAACAGTGTTTGCTGGTAGATGCCCGAGGCCAACCACGGCGCGTAACCCAGCGCCAGATCAGCCTCGCCCGTCTCCAGCGCGGCGGCGGTGTGCCCATCCATGCGCGCGGCCTCCAAGCGCACGTGCGGTGCCACCGCGCGCACATGGGCCAGCAACTGCGGCAGCAGCGTCACGTGGCTGGCGTCGGTCATGCAAATGCAAAAGCGCCGCTGCGCGGTGGCGGGCACAAAGTCGGCCTCCCAGGCGGCCAGCCGGCGCAGCGATTCGAGCACCTCGCGCGTTTGGCCAATCAGTGCGTCGGCGCGCGGGGTGGGCTGCATGCCGGCGGGGGTGCGCACAAACAGCGGGTCGCGCAGCTGGTCGCGCAATTTGCCGAGCCAGATGCTCACCGTGGGCTGGCTCTGCCCCAGCTGCTCGGCCGCACGGGTGACGCTGCGCGTGCTGTAGAGCACGTCAAACAGCTGCAGCAGCTTGGGCTCGGGCAGGGCAGGGGTGGGCTCGCTCATCGGGCAGTCCGGGTGGGTGTATTGAATTTCGCAATATACCCATGCTGGTCATTGCATTGCCGAAGGGTGCACATCTGCCTATCGTGGCGGCCATGCGCAGCCCTGTGGGCTGCATCGCTCAAGGACTGGAACCCCCGTGAAGATCTGCATCCTCGGCGCTGGCGCCCTGGGTTGCGCCATCGGCGCCGCCCTCACCGAAGCCAGCCACCACGTGTGGCTGCTCAACCGCACTGAAGCCGCGGCCAGCGCGCTCAACCGCGACGGCCTCAGTGTGGTGGACGAGCGCGGCGAGCGCACCGTGCGCGTGCAAGCCGCCAGCCGCGCGGCCGAGGTGGGCCCTGTGGACCTGGTGGTGGTGTTGGTCAAGTCGTTTCACACCCGCGAAGCCATCACCGGCGCGGCCGCCTTGATCGGCGCGCACACCGCCGTGCTCTCGCTGCAAAACGGCCTGGGCCATGAAGACATCTTGGCCGAGGTGGTGGGCCGCGAGCGCGTGCTGGCCGGCAAGACCTATGTGGGCGGCGTGATGCTCGGCCCGGGCCGCATCCGCAGCGGCGTGGTGGGCAAACACACCATCGTGGGCGAGCTGGGCGGCGCCCACAGCGAGCGCGTGCAAACCATCGCTCAGGCCTTCAACGCGGCGGGCCTGGTCACCGAGGTCAGCCACAACATCCTCGGCGCCATGTGGGACAAGCTGCTCATCAACGTGGCCACCGGCGCGCTCAGCGGCATCACCCGCCTCACGTATGGCGAGCTCTACGCTGTGCCCGAACTGCGCGACACCGCGCTCGCCGCCGTGGCCGAGGCCATGGCGGTGGCGCGCGCGGGCGGCGTGTCCCTCAGCCTCAGCGCACCCGAGCAGGCGTGGCAACTGGCCTCGGCCGGTCTGCCCGCGAGCTTCAAAACCTCGATGCTGCAAAGCTTGGAAAAAGGCTCGGTCACCGAGATCGATTTCATCAACGGCGCGGTCGTGCGCTGGGGCGCCGTGCACGGTGTGCCCACGCCAGTGAACCAGACCCTGGTGGCCGCCATCAAGGGCATCGAGCGCACCCTGCTCAACCACACTGGAGTCCCCGCATGAGCATCCCCATCCCCCGCGCCTATGTCGAACACGTCGCCATCTGGGTGCGCGACATCCATTGGCACATTCGCTTCTTCCACGAGGTCTTCGGCATGACGATGCGCGAGGTGCAGGGCAGCGAGGCCGAGCCCGTGCAGTACTGGACCCTGGGCGGCATGCAGTTCATGGCCCAACCCGACCACGCCGGCCCCGAAGGCCGCCTCGGCCACCTGGGCGTGATGTGCGAAGACAGGGAAGCCGCGCTCGCCGCCGCACAGCGCTTTGGTGTGACGGAGATGCCGCAAGGCCGCCACTGGCTGCGCCTGCCCGACGGCCTGGCCGTCGAGTTCATCCAGGCCAGCCCGGCCAGCGCCGTGGCCCGCATCCTGGCCGTCAACGCCCGCGCTTGAACCTCACCCTCATCCAAAGACCGCCATGAGCACCCCTGAAATCCAAGACCTGTACTGGGACGACGCCGTGGTCGGCGCCAGCTGCACCAGCCCCAGCTACGACGTGAGCGAGGCCCGCGTGATGGCCTACGCCGACCTCACCGGCGACCACACGCCCGTGCACACCGACGAGGCCTATGCGCGCACCACGCCTTTTGGCACGCGGGTGGCGCACGGGCTGTTCGGTTTGTCGATCGCCGATGGCCTCAAGACCCGCAGCGACATGCGCTTTGTGCCCGGCATGTCGCTGGGCTGGGAGTGGGGCTTTGTGGCGCCCATCAAGCTCGGCGATGTGGTGCGCGTGCGCTTCAGCGTGGGCAGCAAGCGGGCCTCCAACAGCAAGCCGGGCTGGGGCATCGTCATCTTGCCGTCCGAGTTGATCAACCAGCGCGACGAGGTGGTGCAGCGCGGTGAACACCGGCTGATGCTGCCGCGCCGCCCGGGCGCGTTCTGAACCCCTTTTGAACCCCGATTGAACCTCTTTGAGCACCCACCCATGAGCACCCAAGCCCTGCCGCTGGCCGGCATCCGCGTCATCGACTACAGCCACTTCTTGGCCGGCCCGCACCTCTCGCGCAACCTCGCTGCCCTGGGCGCCGAGGTCATCAAGGTGGAGCGACCCACCAGCGGCGATGCTGGCCGCCAGCACGCTCACTTCATCGGCGGGCAAAGCGGCTATTTTTTGCAGCAGAACATGGGCAAACAAGGCCTGTGCATCAACCTCAAAGACCCGCGCGGCCTGGCGCTCATGCACCAGCTCACCGACACCGCCGATGTGTTTGTGGAGAACTACCGCCCCGGCGCGCTCGACAAACTCGGCCTCGGCTACGCCGCCTTGTCGGCCCGCAACCCCAAGCTGGTGTACTGCTCCATCAGCGCCTACGGCCACACCGGCCCCGACTCGCACCGCGCCGGCTTTGGCCTGATCGCCGAGGCCAAGAGCGGCATCATGGACATGGTGGGCACGCCCGGCGAAGCCCCGCCGCTGCTGCGCATTGCGCTGGGCGACATGTACACCGGCATCAACGGCGTGGCGGCGGTGTGTGCCGCGCTGCTCGGCCGCGTCAACTCCGGCAAGGGCCAGCACATTGACCTGGCCCTTTACGACTGCCTGGTCTCAATGCACGACTACGCGGTGCAGGCCTACACGCTCTCGGGCGGCAGCGAGGTGCCGCAAAAAACCGGCCACGACCTGCCGCAGTCCACGCTCTATGGCACCTTCCGCGCGCAAGACGGCGACCTGGTGATTGCCGCGCAGGTGGACGATGCCTGGAAGCGCTTTGCACAACTCATCGGCGGCGATGCGCTGGCCGGCGACGCGCGCTTTCACAGCGCCGCCGGCCGCAATGCGCTGAGGCTGGAGATCTTGCCGCTGGCACGCGCTTGGGTGGCCGCCCGCACCGTGGCCCAGGCGCTGGCCGCGCTCGACGCCATCGACGTGCCCTGCGCCAAGGTGCAGGGCATCGCCGAGGTGCTGGCCGACCCGCAAATCGCGGCGCGCAATATGTTGATCGAGCAAGAGCACCCGGTGCTCGGCACCGTGCGCCTGCCCAACTTGCCCTATCACTTCTCCGACTGCGACACCTCGCCCAAGTCGCCCGCGCCGCTGATGGGCCAGCACAACCGCCGCATCGCCGCGGGCCTGGGCTACAGTGAATCCGACATTGACGCGCTGGTGCGCGACGGTGTGCTTTACGCTGAAGAAGCCGTTGCCACGCACGCCGATACCCTCAAGGACGCCCCATGACCATTGACCGCTACGTGCTGTTCGGCAACCCGGTGAACCACAGCAAGTCACCGCTGATCCACGCCCAATTTGCCGCCCAAACCGGCCAGACGCTGGACTACCAAACGCACGCAGCGCCGCTCGACGGTTTCCCCGCTGCGCTGCGCGCTTTTGTGCAGGGCGGCGGCCGCGGGGCCAACGTCACCGCGCCGTTCAAGGTGCAGGCCTTTGAGGCCGCCGACGAGGTGTTGGAACGCGGCCGCTTGGCCGGCGCCGTCAACGCGCTCAAGATCGATGCCGATGGCCGCGTGTGGGCCGACAACTTCGATGGCCTCGGCCTGGTCAACGACATCCAGCACAACCTGGGCCTGCCGCTGGCCGGCAAGCGCGTGCTGCTGCTGGGCGCGGGCGGCGCGGCGCGGGGCGCCTTGTTGCCCTTCTTGACGCAAGCCCCGGCCACGCTGGTGGTGGCCAACCGCGACGGCGCCAAAAGCGCGGCGCTGGCCCAGCAGTTTGCCGCCCACGGCCCGGTGCAAGCGGCGGCCTATGCCGACCTGCACAGTGAGACCTTCGACGTGGTGGTCAACGCCACCTCGGCCAGCCTGCACGGCGAGTTGCCGCCCGTGATGCCCACCGTGTTTGGCCGCGACGCGCTGGCCTACGAGCTGGTCTACGGCAAAGGCCTGACGCCGTTTTTGCGCCTGGCGCAGAACGCCGGCGTGCGCCGCATCGCCGACGGCGTGGGCATGCTGGTGGAGCAGGCCGCTGAGGCCTTTGAGTGGTGGCGCGGTGTGCGGCCCGACACGCGGGCGGTGATCCAACAACTGACCGTGCC
>JBEAOO010000261.1:0-22059 GCA_041164825.1 Pseudomonadota bacterium
CGCCGCTGAGCGAGATGGCGTGCACCGGCCTGGTCCAGCGCCCTCGGCGCCTTGGCTGCTGTGTCGCACCGACCCGGGCAACGGCTTGCCGCTAAGCTGCCGATGCCGCCCGGGGTGACCGTCGGGCGCAAGCCCTGCCGGGTGTTCGCCCCGCGGCAGTTCCCCTTGATGCTGGACGCACCCCGTGAACCTCCGAACCCCCTGTTTGAACACCTTGCTGCTTTGCGCCACAACGCTGCTCGCTGCGCATCCCCATGCGCAAGCGCAGTCGGCCCCCGCGCCCTTGCAGGCCATCGCCCGCATTGACGTGCCGCGTTATATGGGCACCTGGTACGAGGTCGCCCGCTACCCCAACCGGTTCCAGAAGCAATGCGTGGCCGATGTGCAGGCGCAGTACACCCTGCGCCTCGACGGCCGCGTGACCGTGCTCAACCGCTGCCGCGTGGCCAGCGGTGCCACGGAAGAGGCGGTGGGCGAAGCGCGGCAAATTGGCGCGGCCGATGCGCCCAAGCTCGAAGTGCGCTTTGCGCCGGCCTGGTTGGCATGGCTGCCGATGGTCTGGGGCGACTACTGGGTGGTCGACCTGGACCCGGCTTATCAACTGGCCGCCGTGAGCGAGCCCTCGCGCGAGTACCTGTGGGTGTTGTCGCGCACGCCGCAGGTGGCGCTGCAGGCCTATGCCGACCTGCTGGTGCGGCTGACGGCCCAGGGTTTGGACGTCACTCGGCTGGAGCGCACGCCGCAAACCATGGCGCCTTGACCTGCGCGCAGCGTGGCGGATGCCCACAAAAAAGCCACCCGAAGGTGGCTGGGGGCAGCGCACGGCGCGAGCGGGCTGATGCCCGCCCCAGGTGCCCAGGGTCAGTCGGCGTACTGGCCTGCGGCCTTGATCACCGGCGTCCACTTGTTGATTTCGGCCTCGACGAACTTCTTGTGCTCGGCGCCGCTGTTGCGGGCGTCGTTGATGATCACCGCGCCCAGCGCTTCTTCGCGCTTGACGAACTCGGGGTCCTTCAGCGCGGCACGCAGGGCCGTGTTCAGTTTGTCGGTCACCGCCTTGGGCGTGCCCTTGGGGGCGTACAAGCCGTGCCAGATGTTGACGTGGAAGCCCTTCAGGCCGGCTTCGTCCAGCGTCGGCAGCTTGGACAGCGCCGGCGTCGTCAGGCGCTTGGTCGAGGTGACGGCGAAGGCCTTGACCTTGCCACCCTCAATTTGCGAGGTGGTGTTGGTGGTTTGGTCGCACATCAGGTCGACTTGGCCGCCCAGCAGGTCGGTCATGGCCGGGCCGGTGCCTTTGTAGGGCACGGTGGTCATGTCGATCTTGATGGTGCTTTGGAACAGCAGGCCGCACAGGTGAGAGGCTGATCCCAGGCCCGCATTGGCGAGGTTGATCTGGCCCTTGTTGGCCGTCATCCACTTGGCCAGCTCGGCGTAGTTGTTGGCCGGCAGGGTCGACTTGCCAATCAGCGTCATGGGCACTTCATTGATCATGCCCAGGTACTCGAAGTCTTCCAGCGTCTTGTACTGCATGGTGCGGTACAGGGCCGGCGAGGTGCTCATGCCAATGTGGTGCAGCAGCAGCGTGTAGCCGTCATTGGCTGCCTTGGACACCTTGCCCGCGCCCAGCGTGCCACCGGCACCCCCCACGTTTTCGATCACGATGGTGGCGCCACCCAGCGGGCCGCGCAGTGCTTCGGCAAAATCACGCGCCACCTTGTCGGTGGGGCCGCCGGCCGCGAAGGGCACGATGATGGTGATGGGCTTGTCGGGGTAGGCCTGAGCCACGCCAGCGGTCAGCACAGCGGCGGCGGTCAGAATCAGTTTTTTCATCGATGTCTCCTCGAAAAGCGGTAGGGCTGAGGGCCAGATTGTGGCGCTCCCAGTGGGCGGGATTTGGCGGCTACTACGTAGCTGCGCCGAAGCCGTGGACCTCAAACGATCCGCCGCTGATCGTCGATGACTTTGCCGTCGTTGGGCAGGGCGCCAAGTGCGCAGAACTGCACATCGCAGCGCAGTTTCGTGAGCTCGCGCACTGACAGGGCGATCTGCGCGGCCAGGCCTTCCGGCGCGCTGCCCGCCAGCTCCACCTGAAGCGCCATCTGGTCGTTGGCCATCTCGCCGCTCACCACCAGCCGCCCGCGGACCGCCTCGGGGTGGCGCCGCAGCACCGCCGCCACCTGGCTGGGGTGCACAAACATGCCGCGCACCTTGGCCGTTTGGTCGGCCCGGCCCAACCAGCCTTTGATGCGCGTGTTGCTGCGGCCGGTGGGGCAAGGGCCCGGCAGCACGGCAGACAGGTCGCCGGTGCCAAATCGGATCAGCGGATAGTCGGGGTTGAGCGTGGTCACCACCACCTCGCCCACCTCGCCCTCGGGCACCGGGTCGCCGGTGCCGGGGCGCACGATTTCGACGATCACGCCTTCATCGAGGACCAAGCCTTGGCGCGCGTCGGTTTCGTACGCGACCAGCCCCAGATCGGCTGTGGCGTAGGCCTGGTAGGCCGCGATGCCGCGCTCGGTCAGCCAATCGCGCAGCGCAGGCGGAAACGCCTCGCCCGACACCAGCGCCTTGCGCAGCGAGGTGATGGGCACGCCGCTCTCAGTCGCCTTCTCCACCAAGATGCGCAAAAAGCTCGGCGTGCCGATGTAGCCCTGCGGCTTCAACTCGGCCACCGCTTGCAGCTGCAATTCGGTGTTGCCCACACCGCCCGCAAAGGTGGTGCAGCCGATGGCGTGGGCACCGGTTTCCATCATCGAGCCGGCGGGGGTGAGGTGGTAGCTGAAACTGCAGTGCGCCAAGTCACCGGGGCGAAAACCCGCAGCCCAGATCGCGCGCGCCATGCGCCAGTAGTCGGGCGCGCTGCCTTCGGGCTCGTAAATGGGGCCGGGTGACTGGAACACGCGGCGTGCGCCTTGGGCCGCACGCAGACCGCGCCAGCCGATGGCCGAGAAGCCGCCAAACGGGTCGCTGGCACGGCCGGCGATCTGGCGCTCCAGCAGCTCGTGTTTGCGGATCACTGGCAGCGTGGCCAGCGCGTGGCGCGTGCTCACGGTCGACGCGTCCACCGCGGCGAGTTGCTGGGCCATCGCATCGCTGCGCAACTGCGCGTGGGCCACCAGGCCGGGCAGGACGGACATCAGCGCGGCCTCGCGCTCGGCCGGGGTGCGCGACTCGCGCGCGTCAAACAAGGGCTCAGTCATCGCGGTCACTCCAGGCCTGTATTTTCTTTTTGACCAGCGCGACAAACTCGCGCTGCTGCGCCGACTGGCTCAACACATGAGCCTGCCAGGTGGGACTGCGCGTCAGCTGCTTCACCAGCTCGGCGTGGATGGCGGGGCCGTCGATGCGCAAGCGCACGGCCGGCATCGCCCGCAACTCCCACACGCCCGCGCGCTCAACCAGGCCGGCGCCGCGCAAGTCGGTGCGCAGGCGCTGCAAGGCGGCTTCGGGGTCGAACGGTGGTGGCGCGAAGAAGTCGTCGGTCATGGTGCGGCGTGTGGCGCAGTTCGAGCGAGGGGCAGGGCAGGGCGTGGGGCATCACGCCAGCCAGCGTTTGCGCCTCTTGTAGCTCTTGTTGTCGCGGAAGCTCTTGCGGTCGCCGCCACCCATGCCGAGGTAAAACTCCTTCACATCCTCGTTCTCGCGCAGGTCGGCCGCCGCACCTTCCATCACGATGCGGCCGTTTTCCAGGATGTAGCCGTGGTCGGCGTAGCGCAGCGCGATGTTGGTGTTTTGTTCGGCCAGCAAGAAGGTGACGCGCTCTTTGGTGTTCAGGTCTTTGACGATCTCGAACACCTCCTCCACGATCTGCGGCGCCAGGCCCATCGAGGGCTCGTCGAGCAGCACCATCTTCGGGTTGGCCATCAGCGCGCGGCCGATGGCGCACATCTGCTGCTCGCCGCCCGAGGTGTAGGCCGCCTGGCTGGTGCGCCGGGTCTTGAGGCGGGGAAAGTAGGTGTAGACCTTCTCCAGCGTTTCGGCCACCGCGGCCTTGCCATCGCGGCGTGTGTAGGCGCCCGTCATCAGGTTGTCTTCGATGCTGAGGTGGGCAAAGCAGTGCCGGCCCTCCATCACTTGAATCACCCCGCGCTCCACCATGTCGGCCGGGCTGAGTTTTTCGATGCGCTCGCCGCGCAACTCGATCGAGCCCTTGGTGACGTCGCCGCGCTCACCGGCCAGCAGGTTGCTGACCGCACGCAGCGTGGTGGTTTTGCCCGCACCATTGCCGCCCAGCAGCGCCACCACCTTGCCCTCCGGCACCTGCAGGCTCACGCCCTTGAGCACCAGGATGACGTGGTTGTAGATGACCTCGATGCCGTTGACGTTGAGAAGGATGTTTGACATGCCTTGACCTTTCAGACTCTTCGAAGCGCCGCACGCGGCGTTTTGAAGAAGGCCCCGCCAGGGGCCGCCCCCGCATGGCGGGGGATGGGGGTGCCGCAGCAACCCCACCCGCTTGGCGGGAGGGGAAGAGGCGGGTGCGAAGCCCTGAATCTGCGGAGCAGATTGGAAGAGCGTCAGCTCTGACAATCTGCCGGCTCACGCCGCGTCAGCTTCTTGTCCGCCGCGTACTTGCTGGCCGCGGCCTTGATCATGGGCTTCAGGATCTGGTCGTCGGCCTGGTACCAGTCGGAGCTGAAGTTCCACTTCGCGCCATCCCAGGTGTGCACGCGCGCCCAGGTGCTGCCCATGTGGTCTTGGCACGAGGTGCTGACCGGGCGGATCACGCCGGTCAGGCCCAGCGTGGCGAGCTTCTTGTCGTCCAGTGCCAGGTTCTCCAGGCCCCAGCGCACTTGCTCGCTGGTCATCACCTTGCCCTTGCCAAAGCGCTCTTGCGCGCGGCGCACGGCCTCCACGCCCAGCGCCTGGATGATCACGCCGCGGGTGTAGAGCACCGAGCCCACTTCGTCTTTGGGTCCCGTGCCCTGGCCCTTGTCGTGCACAAACTTCTGGATGTCCTGGATCACCTTCGGCGTTTGGCCCGAGGTGTTGAGCGCCAGCGCGTTGTAGCCCTTGGCGCCTTCGCCCACGTCCTTCACGTCGGGCTCGGCCCCGGCCCACCACACGCCATACATCTTGTCGCGCGGGTAGCCGGTGGCTTGGGCTTCCTTCAGTGCGGTGGAGTTCATCACGCCCCAGCCCCAGAGCAGCACGTAGTCGGGGCGCTGCTGGCGCACCTGCAGCCAGGCGCTTTTTTGCTCCACGCCAGGCGCGGTCACCGGAATTTTCACCAGCTCAAAACCGTGCGTCTTGGCGCGCTCTTCCAGCAGCGGCATGGGCTCTTTGCCGAACGGGCTGTCGTGATAAACCAGCGCGATCTTTTTGCCCTTGAGTTTGTCCAGCCCGCCTTCTTTTTTGCCCAGGTGCTGGATCAAGATGTCGGCCGCCGTCCAGTAGCTGCCCATCAGCGGGAAGTTCCACTTGAACACGCCGCCATCTTGCGAGGCGGCCAGGCCATAGCCCAGCGTGATCAACGGGATCTTGTCGGCCGGCACCTTGTCGGTGAGCGCAAAGGTGATGCCCGTGGCCTGTGGGTCAAACAGTGTGTTGGTCTTGCCCTTCAGGCGCTCGTAGCACTCGACGCCCTTGTCGGTGGCGTAGCCGGTTTCACATTCTTCAAACGCGACCTTCACCCCGTTGATGCCGCCGTCGCGGGCGTTGATCATCTTCAGGTAGTCCTGCTTGCCATTGGCCCAGGGCGTGCCGTTGGGTGCATACGGCCCGGTGCGGTAGACCAGCAGCGGGAAGAACTGCTCTTTGGCCTGCGCCATGGCAGCGGTGGGCAGCACGGCAGCAAAGCCGGCGGCGGCGAGGGTCGCGGTGAGCGCGATCGATGAGAGTTTCATGTCTGCCTCCAAAGGGGAACAACAAGGCACAGCAAGCGCTGCGCGCCAACGGGTGAACGAGAGATCAATGGGGGAACGGCCAGAGCCTGAGCTTTTCGCGGGCGGTGCCCCACAAGCGCGCGATGCCATGCGGCTCGACGATCAGGAAGAACACGATCAGCGCGCCAAAAATCATCGAGGTGAGGTGGGCTGAGAGCGCTGTGTCGATGGGGATGCCGAAGGTGCGCGGCAGCGCGTCGAGCAACAGCGGCAGCAGCACGATGAAGGCGGCGCCAAAGAAGTTGCCAGCGATGGAGCCCAGGCCGCCAATGATCACCATGAACAGCAGCTGGAACGAACGATCGACCGAGAACGCCGCCGGCTCCCACGAGCCCAGGTGCACAAAGCCCCACAGCCCGCCCGCCACACCCACGATGAAGCTGCTGACCGCAAACGCCGTGAGCTTGGCGTAGACCGGCTGAATGCCGATCACCGAGGCCGCCACGTCCATGTCGCGCATGGCCATCCACTGCCGGCCGATGTGGCTGCGCACCAGGTTTTTGGCCATCAAGGCAAACACGCACACAAAGCTCAGGCAGAACACATACTTTTGCACTGGTGTCTCAATCGGCAGGCCAAACACATTCAGCCCTGCCACGCTCACCGAGCCCGATGACGAATCGTTGGTGAACCACTTGATGCGCAAAAACGCCCAGTCGGTGAAGAACTGCGCGGCCAGCGTGGCCACCGCCAAGTACAGCCCCTTGATGCGCAAACTCGGCATGCCAAACAGCACGCCCACCACCGTGGCACACATCCCGCCCAGCAACAGCGTGAGCACCAGTGGCATGCCCGGCAGCCGCACAAAGAAGTTGTAGGCGCCATACGCGCCGATGGCCATGAAGGCGCCGGTGCCGAGCGAAATCTGCCCGCAGTAGCCGACCAAAATATTGAGCCCGAGCGCTGCCAGCGACAAGATCAAAAAGGGCGTGAAGATGGCCCGAAAAGCGTACTCGCTGGCCACCAGCGGAACGCCCACAAAGGCCACCGCCAGCAGCGCGACGATGAACCGGCGGTCCTGCAAGATCGGGAAGATCTGCTGGTCAGCGCTGTAGCTGGTTTTGAACTGACCGTTTTCTCTGTAGATCATGAAGTGAGCCTCATCCGTCGTTCAGTGGCTGGTTGCGCCCAGTGACGCCGTACTCGCCAACACCATCGCGCGACCGTCGCGGAACCGGCTTCGCCGGGCCGCTGACGTTGCCCCCTTGATGGGGAGCGACGCAGTCGCTTCGGGGGTTGTTGTTGTCATACCCGGTCAATGATCTTTTCGCCGAACAAGCCTTGCGGCCGCACCAGCAAAAACACCAGCGCCAACACATACGCAAACCAGATCTCGATACCGCCACCAAACAGCGGGCCGATGTAGATCTCGGAGAGCTTCTCGCCCACGCCGATGATCAGCCCGCCGATGATGGCGCCGGGCACCGAGGTGAGGCCGCCCAGGATCACCACCGGCAGGGCCTTCAGCGCCACCAGCGAGAGCGAAAACTGCACGCCCAATTTGCTGCCCCAGATCACGCCGGCCACCAGTGCCACCAGCCCCGCCACGCTCCACACAATCACCCAGATGCGGCCGAGCGGAATGCCAATCGACTGCGCGGCCTGGTGGTCGTCGGCCACCGCGCGCAGGGCGCGGCCGGTGCCGGTTTTTTGGAAGAACAGGCTGAGGGCGGCCACCAGCGCAGCGGCGATGCCGGCGGCGTAGAGGTCTTCCTTGTTGATCAGCACGCCGCCTTGAAACACGCTCTCCAGCAAGAAGATCGGGTCTTTCGGCATGCCGACATCGATCTTGTAGATGTCGGAGCCAAACAGTGTTTGACCGAAGCCGTCAAGAAAGTAGGTGATGCCCAACGTGGCCATCAACAGGGTGATGCCTTCTTGGTTCACCAGGTGACGCAGCACCAGGCGCTCGATGGCCCAGGCCACCGCCACCATCACCAAAGCCGCGCCGACGAAGGCCACCACGTTGGCCACGATGGGGTTGCTGAGGCCGAGGTATTTCGGCCCCCACTCGGCAAACCGTGCCATCGCCAAGGCGGCAAACAGCACCATCGCGCCCTGCGCAAAATTGAACACGCCGCTGGCCTTGAAGATCAGCACAAAGCCGAGCGCGATCAGCGAATACAGCATGCCTGCCATCAGGCCGCCGAACAGTGTCTCTAGGAAAAAACCCATGATGTGTCTACCCCCGGTTCGTCGAGTACGCCAAACCACCCCCCGAGGGGGTCGGGCCCAGCTTGGGGCGGCCCGGCGCTGAGCCCGTGCGCGCTTCGTTCATCGTTGCCTCAGTGTGAGGTGCCGAGGTACGCGCTGATGACGTCCTCGTTGCTGCGGACTTCGTCCGGCGTGCCGTCGCCAATCTTTTTGCCGTAGTCGAGCACCACCACGCGGTCGGAGATGTCCATCACCACGCCCATGTCGTGCTCGATCAGCACGATGGTGGTGCCGTACTCGGCGTTGACGTCCAAGATGAAGCGGCTCATGTCCTGCTTCTCTTCCACGTTCATGCCGGCCATGGGTTCGTCCAGCAACAGCACCTGCGGCTCCATCGCCAGTGCGCGGCCCAGGTCAACGCGCTTTTGCAGGCCGTAGGGCAGGCGGCCGACGGGGGTTTTGCGGTAGGGCTGGATGTCGAGAAAATCGATGATGCGTTCCACCACCTCGCGCTGCGCGATCTCTTCGCGCTCGGCCGAGCCCACGCCAAAAGGGTTGCGCAGCGCCTGGGCAAAGATGCCGCTCCGCATCTTCAGGTTGCGCCCGGTCATGATGTTGTCGAGCACGCTCATGCCCTTGAACAGCGCCAAATTTTGAAACGTGCGGGCCACGCCCATCTGCGCCACCTGGCGCGAGTTCATGTGAGCAAAGGTCTGGCCGCGGAAGGTGATCTGACCTTCTTGCGGCGTGTAAACGCCGTTGATGCAGTTGAGCATCGAGCTCTTGCCGGCGCCGTTGGGGCCAATGATGGCGCGCACCTCGTGCTCGCGCACATTGAAGCTGATGTCGGTGAGCGCCTTCACGCCGCCAAAGCGCAGGCTGATGTTTTTCACGTCGAGGATCACGTCGCCGCTGGCGCGGCCGGCCGGCGTGGCCAACACGGAGGGAGAGGGGTTGGGGCTCATCACGCGGCCTGCTTCAGGGGTTGCTGTGGAACGGCAAAGGTCTGGGCGTCGCTGATCTTCAAATCGGCCGACACCATGCCGCTGCGCCCGTCTTCGAACTTCACCTGCGTTTCGATGTACTGGTGGTCGAGCCCGCCGTAGAGCGCGTTCAGCAGCACCGCATAGCGATCGCCAATGAAACCGCGCTTGACCTTGCGGGTGCGGGTCAGTTCGCCGTCGTCGGCGTCCAGCTCCTTGTGCAGCACCAGGAAGCGGCTGATCTGGCTGCCCGCCAGCAGCGCATCGCGGCTCAGGTCGGTATTGACCTTCTCCACGCAGTCGCGGATCAGCGCATACACCTCGGGCTTTTGCGCCAGATCGGTGTAGCCCGCATACGCGAGGTTGCGCTTCTCAGCCCAGTTGCCCACGGCCTCCATGTCGATGTTGATGAAGGCACAAACCTGCTCGCGCTGGTCGCCAAAGGCCACGGCCTCTTTCACGTAAGGGAAGAACTTGAGCTTGTTCTCCACGTACTTGGGCGCAAACATGGCGCCGTCAAAGGCGCCGCCCTTCATGCGGCCCACGTCCTTGGCGCGGTCGATGATCTTCAGGTGGCCGCTGCCATCCAAAAAGCCGGCGTCGCCCGTGTGGTACCAACCGTCGGTTGTGAGCACCTCGGCCGTGGCCTGCGGGTTCTTGTAATAGCCCAGCAGCAGGCCGGGCGATTTGACGAGGATCTCGCCGCTCTCGGCCAGCTTGATTTCCACCCCGTCGATGGGCACGCCCACGGTGTCGGCGCGCGCTTCGTGGTCGGGCTGCAGGCAGACGAACACGGCGGTCTCGGTGGACCCGTAGAGCTGCTTCAGGTTGATGCCGATGCTGCGGTAAAAGCTGAACAGATCGGGCCCGATGGCCTCGCCCGCGGTGTAGGCCACGCGCACCCGCGACAGGCCCAGCGTGTTGCGCAGCGGGCCGTAAATGGCGAGGTTGCCGAGCGCATAACGCAGGCTGTCGAGCAGGCTCACCGGTTTGCCGTCCATGCGATCTGGCCCCACGCGGCGGGCCAAGTCCATGAAGTGGTGGAACAGCCATTTCTTGATGGCGCCCGCGTCTTCCATGCGGATCATCACGCTGGTGAGCAGGCCCTCAAACACCCGCGGCGGGGCGAAGTAGTAGGTGGGGCCGATCTCTTTGAGGTCGATCGTCACCGTGCTGGCCGACTCGGGGCAGTTGACGACATACCCGCAGGCCAGCCACTGCGCGTAGCTGAAGATGTTTTGGCCGATCCACGCCGGCGGCAGGTAGGCCAGCACCTCTTCGCCGGCCGTGAGGCGGTCAAAGCGGGCGCCGGCTTGGGCGCGGTCGATCAGCGTGGCGTGGGTGTGCACCACGCCTTTGGGGTTGCCGGTGGTGCCCGAGGTGAAAAACATCGCGGCCACATCACCGGCCGTGCCGCGCGCCACTTCGGCGTCGTACCAGCCCGGGTGTTGCTGGTCGTGCGCCTGGCCGGCAGCCACCAGTGCGTCGATCGATTGCAGGCCGGGTGCGTCGTAGTCGCGCAGGCCGCGCGGGTCGTCAAACCACACGTTCGCCAGCTGCGGGCAGTGCTCGCGCAGCTCCAGCATCTTGTCGACCTGCTCTTGGTCTTCCACCACGGCAAACGCGACCTCGGCGTTGTTGATGGGGAATACAAACTCGGCCGCCACCGCGTCTTGGTACAGCGGCACCGGAATGGCGCCCAGCGCTTGCGCGGCCAGCATGGTGGCCGACAAGCGCGGGCGGTTGTCGCCCACCACGATGAGGTGCTGGCCACGTTGCAAACCGGCTTGCGCCAAACCACAGGCCAGTGCGCGCACCAGGGCGGCGAGCTGCTGCCAACTGGTGGCGTGCCAGATGCCGAATTGCTTCTCGCGCAGCGCGGTGGCCTGGGGGCGCTGCGCGGCGTGTTGAAGCATCAGTTGCGGGAAGGTGGAAGCCACGGGGACGTCTCCTGGGGGTGTCACGTCCGGTGCCGCAACGGCGGGGGTGGACGCATCGGCTCGCGGGCCGTTGCACGCACTGTAGGAAGAACTTTGACGCCAAGCTGTCGCCCCGATGACAATCCGCGGGACATCCCTCCCCCGGTGTTTCCCGCCCCTGGCTGTCGGTTGCGGCGGCTGAGAATCGCGCCACCATGTCCGCTCACCCTCTGTTTGAACCCGCCGCCACCCCTGGCTTGTTGGCCCGCGCCCGCGGCGTCCATGCGTCGGAGTTCGGCGACATCCCCTGGCTGCAGGCCCTGTTGCCTGACGAATGCGCGCGCGTGCTGGCCGACATGAAGGTGGCCGAGGTGGATGTGGGCGAGTTGTTGTGCCGCGTGGGCCGGCCCGCCACGTTTTGGTTTGGCGTCATCGAGGGCTTGCTGAAGATGAGCAACGATTCGCCCAGCGGCGTGCCCATCACTTTCACCGGCGTGCCGCCCGGCGGTTGGTTTGGCGAGGGCACCATGCTCAAGCGCGAGGTCTACCGCTACAACATCCAGGCGCTGCGCAAGAGCCGCGTGGCGGGCCTGCCGGTCGACACGTTTCACTGGCTGCTCGACCGCAGCATCCCCTTCAATCGCTTCATCACCCATCAGCTCAACGAGCGCCTCGGCCAGTTCATTGGCGCGCGCGAAATCGACCGCCTGAACGACCCCGATTCGCGCGTGGCGCGCAGCCTGGCCACGCTGTTTCACCCGGTGCTCTACCCCGGCGTGGGCGAGCTGCTGCGCATCACCCAGCAGGAGCTGGGCTACTTGGTGGGCTTGTCACGCCAGCGCGTCAACCAGGCGCTGCACAACCTGCAAGACGAAGGCCTGATTCGCATCGAATACGGCGGTCTGCGCGTGCTGAGTTTGAATGGGCTGCGGCAGCATGTGCACCGCGCGCAGGCGGGCGACGAGCGCGGGCACTCAGGGGTTCGACACCCCTGAGGCCACGTGCCCCGAGGGCACATGCAGCGCGGCGTTCTGAATGTGGCCGGTCTGGTCGTCAAAGAAAAAGTCGGGCTCGAACTCGCGCAAAAAGGCGCCCTTCGGCAGGCCACCCAAGAACATCGCTTCATCGACCTCGATGTGCCAATCCATCAGCGTGCGGATGGCGCGTTCGTGCGCCGGTGCGCTGCGTGCGGTCACCAGCGCGGTGCGGATGCGCATCTCGCTGGTGGATGCTTTTTGCAGCTGCTGCAGCGCCTGCAGCAGCGGCTTGAAGGGGCCGGCGGCGAGTGGCGTTTGCGCTTGTGCGCGCTCATGCGCCTGGAAGGCATCGAGGCCGCTGCGTTGGTACACGCGCTCGGCCTCGTCAGAGAAGATCACTGCGTCGCCGTCAAAGGCAATGCGCACTTCCTTCGGGTGCGCATCCGAGGCGCGCGCCGAGTGCGGATACACGCGCGCGGCGGGCACGCCTGCCGCCAGCGCCGAGCGCACATCGGCCTCGTTGGTGGACAAAAACAAGTTGGCCGCCAGCGGCTTGAGGTAGCGCCAGGGTGATTCGCCGCGTGTGAACACCCCGCGCTGGATCGGCAGCCCATAGTGCTGCGCCGAGCGGAACACGCGCATGCCCGAGACCGGGTCGTTGCGCGACAAGATCACCACCTCGACATTGCGCCCGCTGCTGTTGAAGGCCAGCAGCTTGTTGACCAGCGAGAACGCCACACCGGGCCGCGCGGCCTGCTCCAGCCGCTGCAATTGCAGCTGCATGTAGGCGTGGTCGTCGCTGGCTTCGAAGACCTGGTTTTCTTCCTCGAAATCAAACAGGGCGCGCGAGGAGATGGCCACCACCAACTGGCCGGCAAGTGAGGTGCTCATGCGGCCGATGATACGGCGCGCATGGGCCCCAACCGCAGTCGCCGTGGGGCCACGTCACTGCACAAAACCCATGCGCTGGCGCTTGTCGCCCGCGGTCGGCAGGTCGCGCACGGCCACGCGGTCGCGGTGGTCGAGCTTGGCGTTGCCAAAGGCGGTCATCCAGGCGCGGCGCATTTCGCGCGGTGCCATTTCGCTCATCACGTCGAGCACGTCGGCGCAGGGCGCGGGGGCGAAGCGGCTGCCCCAGTCGTGGCTGTTGCGGATGCTGAGGTACAGCCGTGTCGCGATGGCACGTGCCGCGTCGCGGTCGGGCGCCTCCACTTCATACACATTCATGCGGTTGAGGATGGGCTCGGGGATGTGGCGCGCATCGTTGGCCGTGGCCACCCAGATCAGCTGGCTGGCGTCGATCGGCACCTCGGCAAACTCGTCGATGAAGCTGCCGGCGGTGTCGTGCTCCAACAGGCTGTAGAGCGCGCCCAGCGGGTCGTAGGCATGTTCGCCACCGGCCTTGTCGATCTCATCGACCACCATCACCGGGTTGGCGTACTGGCCGTCCACCAGGGTCTCAAACACCTTGCCGGGGCGCGAGCCCTTCCATTGGCTCGATGCGCCGCTGAGCACCCAGCCGGCGGTCATTGAGCTCATTGAGATGAAGCCCATGCCCGTGCCCAGCAGCTCGGCCAGTTCACGTGCGAAATGCGTTTTGCCCACGCCTGGCGGGCCCAACAGCAACAGCGGCGTGATCTCCAGCGCGTCGCGGCTGTCCTCGCACAAGGCGATCTGGCGCTTCACGTCGTCCAGCACCTCGTGGAAGTTGGGCAGGGTGTCGTAGAGGTGGTCCATGGCGGGCAGGCCGGACGGCTTCACCTGAAACCGCTCGGGCCCTTTTTCGAGCATGCGCTCGTAGGTGGAGCGCAGGTTCTCGTGCTCCTTGTGCGGCAGCTTCTCCAGCTTGGCGCCCACATCGTCCACGCGGTAGACGTGGCGCATGCGCGCAATCGGCATGGCCCCGTGGCCATGGGAGCTGGTGCCATCGACGGTCACCAGGGCGTGGGATGAACTGCTCATGAGACACCTCCAAAAAGGGGTGACGCTGGACCCGTCCCCGCGAGTGAGCGCGCCACGCTTCGGGGTGGGATGCAAGGCGCAAACCACAGGCATGGCCAGGGCCATGGCGAGGATTTGCAACGCTGCAGACCGCCCGAAGCGGGGATGCGCTCGCCGCGAGGGATGGGTTCAGCGTTACCCATACCCGACTGCAGACCATTGAAGCCGATTCAGGGCGTTTGGCAAGCCGGGATCAGCCCGGCCATTGCATGCCTTTCCTCACGGTCTCGGCCTGCGCAACAGGTATGCATGCGGCGTGCCAAGTCGGCCGCGCCAAAAGGTGTCAGCGGCTCACTTGACCCAGGTGTTGAGCTGAATGATGGGCAGCAGCACGGCCAGCACGATCACCATCACCACGCCGCCCATGGCAACGATCAGCAGCGGCTCCAGCAGCGTGGCGATGTGCAGCGCGCGGCGTTGCACTTCGGTGCTGAGTTGCTTGGCGGCGCGCTCCAGCATTTGCGGCAGCTGGCCGGTTTGTTCGCCCAGGCGGGCAAACATCGAGAGCAGGCCGGGGAAGCGTTTTTTACTGGCAATGGCCGAGGCCAGCGGGGCACCTTCGCGCACCTGCACCAGCGCGTCCAGCGCATCGGCGCGCATGGCGCGGTTGGAGAGTGTTTCTGCCGCCGCTTGCAGCGCCTTCAAGATCGGTACACCGGCGCCCGCCAGCATCGCCAGGGTGCCCGCAAAACGCGCCGCGTTGTAGCCGCGCGCCAGCTTGCCCACCAGTGGCAGGTTGAGCCAGCCGGCGTCAAAGCGCTCGCGAAAATCAGCGTTGCGCAGCGCCAGCATCAGCGTGCCCACGCCGGCCGCGATGGCCAACAGCAGCAGCCAACCCCAGCTGCGCAAAAAGGCGCTCACCGCCAGCATCGCCACCGTCAACCACGGCAGGGCGCGCTTGGAGCTGGTGAACACGCTGGCCACCTGCGGCACCACGTAGGTGACCAAAAACACCACGATCACCACCGCAATCACCGACACGATGGCCGGGTAGAGCGTGGCGCCAATCAGCTTGGCGCGCAGCGCCTGGCGCTCTTCCAAATCGTCGGCCAGCCGCTCCAGCACCTGGCCGAGCGCGCCGCTTTGTTCACCGGCCGCCACCACGCCGCGGTAGATCTCGTCAAACTCGCGCGGCGCGCTGCCCAGCGCTTGGGCAAAGGGCGAGCCGGCGTTCACCTCGGCGCGCAAATGCGCCACCAGCTCGCGCTGGCGAGGGTCTTCGGCCTCATCCGAGAGCGAGGTCAGCGCCCGCTCCAGCGGCAGGCCGCTGCCCACCAGGCCGGCCAACTGGCGCGTCCACACCGCCAGGCCCGTGGTGCCAAACACGCGGCGTCCGCCCGTGCGCACTTCCGACTGCCCCGGCACGCTGCCGGCGGCCGATACGCTGCTCACGTCCAGCGGCACCATCGCCCGCGCCCGCAGCTGCGCCCGCGCAGCGCGCGCGGTGTCGGCTTCGAGCAAACCGGTGTGGGTCTTGCCCTGGGCGTCGAGGGCTTCGAACTTGTAGGCGGGCATGCGTCAGGCGCGGCGGCGTGGCGTGAACATCATCATCGTCATCACTCGCGCGTCACGCGCATCACCTCTTCGGGCGAGGTGATGCCCTCGGCCACCAGGCGTTCGCCGTCGTCGCGCATGGAGCGCAGGCCGCCTTGTTCGGCGGCCACAAACAGCTGGCTCTCAGACGCGCGGCTGTGGATCATCGAGCGCACGCGGTCGTCGGCCACCATCAACTCGTACACGCCGGTGCGGCCCTTGTAGCCGCTGCCCCCGCAGGCCGCGCAACCCACCGGGTGGTAGCGGCCGCGGGTGTCAGGCTTCTTGCAAGCGGGGCAGAGTTTGCGCACCAGGCGCTGCGCCAACACACCGAGCAGCGAGCTGCTGAGCAAGAAGGGCTCGACGCCCATGTCGGTGAGGCGGGTGACGGCGCTGGGCGCGTCGTTGGTGTGCAGCGTGGCCAGCACCAAGTGGCCAGTCAGCGAGGCCTGGATGGCGATTTGCGCGGTTTCGAAATCGCGGATTTCGCCGATCATGATCACGTCCGGGTCTTGACGCAGGATGGCGCGCAAGGCCTTGGCAAAGGTCAGGTCGATCTTCGGGTTGACCTGCGTTTGGCCAATGCCCGCGAGCTCGTACTCCACCGGGTCTTCCACCGTCAGCACATTGGTGGTGGCGGTGTCGACGCGGCCGAGCGAGGCGTAGAGCGTGGTGGTTTTGCCCGAGCCCGTGGGGCCGGTGACGAGCACGATGCCGTGCGGTTGTTTCACCAAGCGGTCAAAGCGGCGCAGGGTCTCGCCACCCATGCCCAGCGATTCGAGTGTGAACTGGGTGTCGCCCTTGTCGAGCAAGCGCAGCACCGCGCGCTCGCCGTGGGCCGAGGGCAGGGTGGACACGCGCACATCGACCGCGCGGCCGCCGATGCGCAGCGAGATGCGGCCGTCTTGCGGCAGGCGCTTTTCCGAAATGTCCAACTCGGCCATGATCTTCAGGCGCGAGATCAGCGCGGCGTGCAGCGCGCGGTTGGGCTGCACCACCTCGCGCAGCGTGCCGTCCACCCGAAAGCGCACGGCGCTGCTGCGCTCGTAGGGCTCGATGTGGATGTCGCTGGCGCCGTCTTTGGCGGCCTGCGTCAGCAGCGCATTGAGCATGCGGATGATGGGCGCGTCGTTGCTGGCTTCGAGCAGGTCTTCCACCGCCGGCAGGTCTTGCAGCATGCGGCTCAAATCGACCGCGCTCTCCACCTCGCCCACCACCGTGGCCGCGCTCGATTCGCCGCCCGCATAGGCCGCGGCAATGCGCTTGTCGAGCGACTCGGCGGGCTCGCGCTCCACGGTGTCGATGGCGTAGAGCCGCATCACCTCGCCCAGCGCGGGCAGCGGTGTGCTGTCGGGCGCCCAGAGCACGAGCTGGTCGCCGTCGTCTTCGAGCAGCAGGGTGTTGGCCTTGGCGTAGCCGTAGGGCAGGGGGTGGCGGATGGCCATGGTGTGTCTTGAGCGCTTGGGCGAGGCGTCAGCGGGCGGTGGCGCTGGCAGCGGGGGCAGCAGCGGCGGGGGTGACGCCTTCTTCCGGGCGGCGCATGGGCGGCAACACCGGCGCTTCGTTGATCGGCATCATGATGCTGGGCAGCGGCTGCGTGTCTTTTTGCTGGTTGCGCAAGATGTCGTAGCGGTCGAGCGAGAGCTTGTTGGCGCTGTCGGCGTCGCGCATCACCACCGGGCGCAGGAACACCATCAGGTTGGTGCGTTTCTTGGTGCGGCTTTCGCTGCGGAACAGCGCGCCCACCAGCGGCAAATCGCCCAACAGCGGCACCTTCGATTTGGTGTCGACGAAGGAGTCTTCGATCAGGCCGCCGAGCACGATGATCTGGCCATCATCGACCACCACGGTCGATTCGATCGATCGCTTTTTGGTCGAGGGGCCTGCATTGGTTGTTCCCGCGGCAGTGGTGGATTGAACGCTCGAAGACTCCTGGAAGATGGTCATGCGGACGCTCCCGTTTTCGCCGATCTGCGGCTTGATGCGCAATGTGATGCCCACGTCTTTGCGCTCAATGGTCTGGAACGGATTGGTGGTCCCGCTGCTTGTGTTGGTGTATTGACCAGTGATGAATGGGACGTTTTCGCCCACCACGATCTTGGCCTCCTCGTTGTCGAGGGTGATCAGATTCGGCGTCGAGACGATGTTGGTATCGCTCTGGGTTTGCAGCGTACGCGCGATGGCCGCGAGCGCATAGGTGCCACCATAATTCTTAATCAGGCCGATCGAGAGGCCTTCTCCTGGCGATGTGACCGTTCCCCCGGCAATGGTCTGCGAGAGTGCCACGATGCTAGGCCCTGCGGTGGTCGAGCTGTTGCCGGCGAACACCCCGTAGTTGTTGCTCGAACCAATGCCTGCCAAGCCTTGCCACTGGAAGCCAAACTCCGCTGCGTTGCTGCCCGACACCTCCACGATCATGCTTTCGATGTAGACCTGCGCGCGGCGCGAGTCGAGCTGGTCGATCATCGAGCGCAGCTGGCGGTACATGGGCTCGGGCGCGGTGATGATCAGCGAGTTGGTGGCCGGGTCGGCCTGAATGAAGCCGCCCGTGGATGGGGCCGCTGAGGCGGTGACGGGCGAGGTCGATTGCGTGCTGGCGCCCGACGCGTTGCCTGTTTGCGCCGCCGCATTGTTTTGCATTGAGTTGCTGCTCGCCCCGCCTGAGGTGCCGCCGCCCGAGCCGCTTCCCGTGGCGCTATAGGCGGCGCGGATCACCGCGGCCAGCTTCACCGCATCGGCGTTTTTCAGGTAGACCACCCAGATGTTGCCGGCGGCGCCGCCGGCGCCTTCGACCGGTTTGTCGAGCTTGGTCACCAGCGCGCGGATGGAGGCCAGGCGGGCCGGGTTGGGGGCCCGCACCATCAGCGAATTGCTGCGCGCATCGGCCAGCACGGTGGCGGTGTTGAGGCCGACGGTGTTGCCCGCGGCGGCGCCGCCCGCGGCATTGCCGCCGCTGCTGTCGGTGAGGCGCTGCACGAGGGCAGCGATGTCCGACGCCACCGCGTGTTTGAGCGGGATGATCTCCACATCGCCGCTGGCCGGCGTGTCCATGGCGGCGATGATTTTGGCGATGCGGCCGAGGTTGTCGGCGTAGTCGGTGACCACCAGCGAGTTGTTGCCAGGGTTGGCGTTGATGGTGTTGTTGGGGCTGATCAGCGGGCGCAGCACCGGCACCAGGTTGTTGGCGTTCTCGTGGTTGAGCTTGAAGATCTGCGTGATGATTTGGTCACCGCGGATGGCCGTGCCGCCCACCGCCACGGTGCTGGCTTGCAGCTTGGCGTCGGCTTCGGGCACCACCTTGAACAGCCCGCCCACTTCCACCACCGTGAAGCCCAGGCCGCGCAAGGCGGCGAGGTAGTTGAGGTAGGCCTCGCGCGGGGTCAGCGCTTGTTCGCTGTAGAGCGTGATGTTGCCCTTCACGCGCGGGTCGACCACGAACTGCTGTTTCAAGATCGCGGCCATCGCGCGCGACACGGCATCGATGTCGGCGTTGACGAAGTTGAGTGTCACCGGCTCGCCGCCTTTGAAGCGCGCGCTGGCCGACTGCGCCCAAGACAGCGACGGCAGCACCAGGGTGGCACTCAAGGCGCCAGCCACGCAGCGGGTTGCCCAGCCGGGGGCGGATCGATTCGCCTGGCGTTTGTTCATGGTCATCCGATCGAAATGACGGACCGCGCGCCATCGCGCCGCCCGATGATGTTCAGCAGGTTGGCCAGCGCGGCTTCTGCGCCGGGGGCCGCGTGGGCGTCACCGCGAAAGCGCACACCGCCCGCGCCCCACACGCCGCTGCCTTGCAGTTGCAGTGCACCTTGCAAGGTCAACAATTCCAGTTGTGCGGCGCCGGCTTGGGCCGGGTCGCCTCGCAGACTGAGTCGGTAGCTGCCCAGGGGTTCCAGGGTCGAGACGCGAGAACTCACGCCCAGCAGTTCCAGGTCCAGTCCGCCTTCGACGCGCCAGCGGCCTTGCACCGATTCCAGCACCAAGCCGGACGATTGCAAGCGCAGGCTGCCGCCGAGCTGCAGTGTGTTCCACGGCGCACCCAGGCCGCCCAGCCAAGCGCTGGGCCACTGGCCCACGGCGCCGCCAGGCGCTTGCAGCGCGAGCTGAATGCGGCCCCAACCCGGCCAAGCCTGCAGCTGCACCGCGCCGTTGAGGCAGCAGGCTTGGCTGGCGTTGAGGCTCAGGCCGAGCGCGGCGCCGCGGTGGGCGATGCCCAGCGTCCATTGCATGCGTCCGGGCAGGGCGGCGGCATCGCGGCTGCCTTCGCCGCCGGTGAGCACCACCTGGGCGCTGCCCGACCACACCGTGCCGCGCGCATCGGCCAGCAGCAGGCGCCCGCCGGTGGCTTGCGCCACGCCGTTGGCCAGCCAAGTGGCCGGCGCAAAAATGACCAGGCCGAGCAGCAACCCGAGCAGCGCGCCGGCCCAGGCCCAGCGTTTGCTGGCGCCGCGTGAGCGGTCCCAGCTTTCTTCGGCCAGGGTCGATTCGGCCCAGTGCGTGGAGTGCAGCGCAGGCGCGCCTCGGCGCAGTCGCAAAAATCGTTTCATGGCGTGCCCCCGATGGCCAGCACCAGGTTGCCGGTGTAGCCCTTGGCGCCGCGGCTGAGCGTGGCCTCCACCGGGCGGGCGCGTGCGGCGCTGCGGGCTTCACCCAGCCAGGCTTGCAGCGCATCGCTGGGCGTGTCGGTGACGCTGAGCGTGGCGCGGTCGCCTTGCAAAACCAGTTTGGCGCTGGGCCCCAGGCGGTCGGTGGCGGCCTTGAGCGACAGGCTGGCCTGCGCCACGCTCACCGGTGCGGCGCCGCGCAGCGCCTGCGCCTCGGCCGACAAGCGGCGCATCTGCTGCAGTTGCGACTCCAGCGCGTCGATGTGCGTGGGCGTGTCGCGCAGCGTGCGCAGCGCGGGCTGCACGCCCAGCAGCCACAGTGCGGTGCCGAGCAGCAGCACGGCGGCGGCCCAGACCAGCTGTTTTTCGCGCCAGGCCAAGCCCGCCCATTGTTTGTGCAGCGGCGCCAGGGCCACGAGCAGGGCGTGGCGGGGCGTGCCGGCGGTGTCGTTGTCGTGGTCGCTCACAGCGGGCCTCCGGTGCGGGCAGCTGCGGCGCGGCTGAGGGTGAGCCGGCCTTGGGTGAGCTCCACCGTCCAGCCGGCGGGCAGCAGTTGTTGTCTGAACTGCTCGACCTGTGCATCGCTCCAGCCGCTGGCGGCCAAGGTGAGGCGGCCGGGCTCAAAGGCGAGCGAATCCACGGGCGGGCGATCGGCCGGCCAGGCGGCCGCGGCCGCTTGCAGCGCGGGCTCCAGGTCGGCCGCACCCGCTTTGCCGGCGAGGGTGCGCAGGGTCTGCAGTTCGCGCTCCATTTGCAGCGGCGCATCGAGCACCGCACGCACCTGCGGGAAGGCCTCGTGCAGCACGGCCGTCATGGCCAAGCGGCGCTCGGAGAGCTGGCCGCGCAGGTGCGCCGCCCACAGGTTGAGGCCGGCCAATTGCAGCAGCAGCATGGCGGCAATGCCCCAGCGCACCGGGCGCCACTCGCTGCTCAAAAAGTGCCGCACCGAATCGCGCAGCGCCCGCCCGCCCCGGCCTTTGCGCGCGAGGTCGAACTGGCGCAGGTTCCAGGTGGTGCGGGAGGCTTGCAGCGTGCGTTGCGCGTCGTTCATCACCGTCAGCGGCGCGCCCAGCCAGCGCTCGGCGGTGGCGGCCGCGGCGGGGCTGGCGCTCCAGCGGGTGCCGGGCGGGGCCGGCTGGGGCAGCAGCGCGCGCGTGAGCCCGCCTTGCAGTGGCAGCGTCACCACGCCGTCGGCGTGCGCCCAAGTGAGTTGGAAGCGGTCGGTCTGGCTGGCGCGGTCGGGGTCGCTGTTGAGTTCGGCGAAGTGGCCGCTGGGGGGCGCGTCGGGCCACGAGGCGGGCACCACGCGGTCGACAAACACCTTGGCCTCCTCCAGCTCGGCCAATACAGCCCGCAGCCAGCCGTGGTGCGTGGCGGCCACCCAGGTGGGGGTGCCGGCACTGGCGTCCGGCGCCAGGGCCAAGTGCGTGGATTCGGGTTCGTCGAGCAGCGATTCTTCAAGCACGCCCACCAGCGCCGCGCGCAGCCGGGCGGCGGGCGCTTTGGGCAAGGTGATGCGGTGCCAGGCGATGTCGGTGTCGGCCAGCACCGCCACCACGGTGTTGGCCGAGGGCAGCAAGGCGGGCGCACAGCGGCCTTGCGAGAGCGCCTCCAAACCATCGTCTCGGCCCAGCACGTAGTTCAGCTCGCTGCCCACAGCAGGGGCCAAGGCACCGCTGGTGTGCAGGCGCTGCCGGGGGGGGATCTGAATGACGAGGATCGACATGAGAGGGGCTTCAGCAAGGGCGGCCGGGGACGCTGGGCACGCGCCCACCGGCAGTCGGATGTTCAGACCATTGTAGGAAGCGTCCTCGACTTGCTCATGTAAATCAAGGACTTGGAGACCGTTCTTTTAGGGCTTTCCACGAGCGCGGGTGCCGATATCACAGGCTTTCGCCCCGCTGGTTGACGCGTTCACGCTGCAGCGGAATCACGTTGCGGCCCTGGCGCTGCACCAGCGAGCGCTCCTCCAGCGCCCGGTCGCCCAGGCGCAGCCGGCCGCG
>JBEAOO010000262.1:0-24384 GCA_041164825.1 Pseudomonadota bacterium
GAGCGTGCCGGCCTGCCCATCCTCGGCCCCGGGCTGGGCGCTGAGCGAAGCATCGAACTGATGCGCCACGACAAGAAGGCCGAGGCCGGCGAGATCAAGTTTGTGGTGATCGATGGCCCGGGTCGTGCGGCGGTGCGTGCTGTGCCCGAGGCCTTGGTGCGTGACGTGCTGCTGGCCTGCAACGCCTGACCCCTTCACGCTCCTCGGCTCACGATCAGCGCCTCAGCCCTTTCGCGGAGAATCTCGACGTGACCCTGCTCCGCCCCTGCGCCAGCCATGCCGGCCAATCCCGCGGCCGGCGTTTTGCCGAGCACCCCGCACCCACGCGCGACGCCTTTCAGCGCGATCGCGACCGGATCGTGCACAGCAGTGCGTTTCGGCGGCTGGTCTACAAAACCCAGGTGTTCCTCAACCACGAGGGCGATTTGTTTCGCACTCGGCTGACCCACTCGCTGGAGGTGGCGCAACTGGGCCGCTCCATGGCGCGCACGCTGCGGCTGAACGAGGACTTGGTGGAGGCGATTGCGCTCGCCCACGACCTGGGCCACACGCCCTTCGGCCATGCGGGCCAAGACGCACTGGACGATTGCATGCGCCAGGCCGACCCGCACAGCAGCGGCTTTGAGCACAACCTGCAAAGCCTGCGCGTGGTGGACGAGTTGGAAGAGCGCTACCCCGCGTTCAACGGCCTGAACCTGAGTTTCGAGACCCGCGAAGGCGTGCTCAAGCACTGCTCGCGCCGCAACGCCGAGACGCTGTGCGCGGCCGAGCCGGGCGGCGTGGCGCAGCGCTTTCTTGACCGCACCCAGCCCAGCATCGAGGCTCAGTTGTGCAACCTGGCGGACGAGATTGCCTACAACGCGCACGACATTGACGACGGTGTGCGTTCCGGGCTCATTACGCTGGCGCAGGTGCGCGAGGTGCCGCTGTTCAACGAATTTTGCGAAGCCACGCTGGCCGAATTCCCCACACTGTCCGGCAAGCGGCTGCTGTTTGAGGTCATCCGCCGCATGCTTTCGGCGCTGGTGTACGACGTGATGGATGCCACTGCGGCGGCCATGGAGCTGCACGCACCCGCCTCGGCGCAAGAGGCGCGCCGTGTGCCGCCGCTGGTGCAGTTCAGCTCGCCAATGCGCGAACGCTGCCAGGCGTTGAAGGCCTTCTTGCTGCAGCGCCTTTACCGGCATCCGCAGGTGATGGACACCACGGGCCGAGCCAAAACCGTGATCCGCGATTTGTTTGCCGCTTACCTGGCCGATCCGTCGCAAATGCCCGAGTCGTTTGCCCGCGGCGACAGCGCCTCGCGCGCCGTGGCTGATTACATCGCCGGCATGACCGACCGCTACGCCCTGCGCGAGCACCAGCGCCTGACCGGCCTGGTGCTGTTCTGAGGTGCGTCCGCGCGCTGCCTGGCCCCTGTTGGCTCGCGCGCGGCGCGGCGCCTGAGCCATGGCGCGCCTGCCCCGATTGACCCTGGCCGGCCACGTGCATCTGGTGATGCAGCGGGCGCCGGCAGGCATGGCGGTGTTTCGCGACGCCGATGACCACCGCCTCTACCTGCAGCACCTGCGCGACTTGGCGCTGGAGCAGCGCGTGGCGGTGCACGCCTACTGTCTGACGCCGTCGCAAGTGCTGCTGCTGCTCACGCCCTCCACCGATGACGGCATTGGCCGCATGCAACAAGCGCTTGGCCGGCGGTTTGGCGCGGCCTACAACCGCCGCCATGGCCGCAGCGGGGTGCTGTGGGAGGGGCGGTTTCGCTGCACGCTGGTGGATCCGGCGTCGCACCTGATCGACGCAATCCGATTTGTGGAAAGCGCGCCACAGCGCGAGGGCCTCACCGCGCTGCCGGCCGAGCACCCGTGGTCCAGCTTGGGGCATCACTTGGGGCAGGTGGCCGACCCCTTGCTGACCGAGCACCCCGCCTTCTGGGCGCTGGGCAACACGCCGTTTGAGCGCGAGGCCACTTACCGCCGGCTGTTCGACCAAGGGCTGTCTGCCCCTGTGGCACAGCGCATTGAACACGCCGCCCGCATGGGTTGGGCGCTGGGCTCACCGGCCTTTGTCGCGGCGTTGGCTGAGGTGGCGCCACGCCGCGTCACGCCTTTGGGTCGCGGTCGGCCCAAAGGCGCTGCACCAAAAAAGCCTGACCCCAAATAAATTTGGCGCCGCGCTGGTGCATTTTTTAATGGTGCCTGACCCCATTTAATAGCGCTTGAAGCGCATGCTGCAGCGCAGTATTCTTCGGGCCATTCCTCATTTAGATTCGGAGCGTCCCATGGACCAATCCGTCACCTCGGTGGCCACCCCGGAAGAAATGCGCCTGGCGCAAGAGCACGGTCTCTACGCCAAGCACCTTGAACACGACGCATGCGGCGTGGGCTTTGTCGCCCACATCAAGGGCCAAAAGGCCCACAGCATCGTTCAGCAAGGCCTGAAGATTCTGGAGAACCTGGACCACCGCGGTGCCGTGGGCGCCGATGCGCTGATGGGCGACGGCGCGGGCATCTTGATCCAGATCCCCGATGAGCTGTTCCGCGCCGAGATGGCCGCCCAGGGCGTGACCCTGCCGCCCCCGGGCGAGTACGGCGTCGGCATGATCTTCTTGCCCAAGGAGCACGCCTCGCGTCTGGCGTGCGAGCAAGAGCTTGAGCGCGCCGTGAAGGCCGAGGGCCAGGTGTTGCTGGGCTGGCGCGATGTGAAGGTGGATGCCGACATGCCGATGTCGCCCACCGTGCGCGCCAAAGAGCCGGTGATCCGCCAGATCTTCATCGGCCGCGGCCCGGATGTGATCGTGCCCGACGCGCTGGAGCGCAAGCTGTACGTGATTCGCAAGACCGCCAGCAGCGCCATCCAGGCCCTGCAGCTCACGCACAGCCATGAGTACTACGTGCCCAGCATGAGCTGCCGCACCATCATCTACAAGGGCCTGCTGCTGGCCGACCAGGTGGGCACCTACTACCTGGACCTGAAGGACGAGCGCTGCACCTCGGCCCTGGGCCTGGTGCACCAACGTTTCTCGACCAACACCTTCCCCGAGTGGCCGCTGGCTCACCCGTACCGCATGGTGGCGCACAACGGTGAAATCAACACCGTCAAGGGCAACTTCAACTGGATGCGCGCCCGCGAAGGCGTGATGAAGAGCCCGGTGCTGGGCGACGACCTGCAGAAGCTCTACCCGATCAGCTTCGAAGGCCAGTCCGACACGGCCACCTTCGACAATGCGCTCGAGCTGCTGACGATGAGCGGCTACTCGCTGGCGCACGCCGCGATGATGATGATCCCGGAGGCCTGGGAGCAGCACACCACCATGGACGAGCGCCGCCGCGCTTTTTATGAGTACCACGCTGCCATGCTCGAGCCCTGGGACGGCCCGGCCGCCATGGTGTTCACCGATGGCCGCCAGATCGGCGCCACGCTGGACCGCAATGGTCTGCGCCCCGCACGCTTCATCGTCACCGACGACGACCTGGTCGTGATGGCCTCGGAAGCCGGCGTGCTGCCGATGATTCCGGAAAACAAGATCGTCAAGAAGTGGCGCCTGCAGCCGGGCAAGATGTTCCTGATCGACTTCGAGCAGGGCCGCATCGTTGATGACGAAGAGCTGAAGAACCAGTTCGCATCGGCCAAGCCTTACCGCCAGTGGATCGAGAACATCCGCATCAAGCTCGAAGACGTGCCGGCCGCTGCCGCGCCCGCCACCTTCAGCGAAACGCTGCTCGACCGCCAGCAGGCGTTTGGCTACACGCAAGAAGACATCAAGTTCTTGCTGAGCCCGATGGCCTCAGCCGGCGAAGAAGCCATTGGCTCGATGGGCAACGACAGCCCGCTGGCCGTGCTGAGCGACAAGAACAAGCCGCTGTACAACTACTTCAAGCAGTTGTTCGCGCAAGTGACCAACCCGCCGATCGATCCGATCCGCGAAGCGATCGTGATGTCGCTGGTGTCTTTCATCGGCCCGAAGCCGAACCTGCTGGACATCAACGCCGTCAACCCGCCGATGCGCCTGGAAGTGCACCAGCCGGTGCTCGACTTCAAGGACATGGCGCGCCTGCGCAACATCGAACAGCACACCTCGGGCAAGTTCAAGAGCTATGAGCTGAACATCACCTACCCGTTCGCCTGGGGCGACGAGGGTGTGGAAGCCAAGCTGGCCTCGCTGTGCGCCGAGAGCGTGGACGCGATCAAGAGCGGCCACAACATCCTGATCATCAGCGACCGCCTGATGGACCGCGACAACGTGGCCATCCCGGCGCTGCTGGCGCTTTCTGCGGTGCACCAGCATCTGGTGCGCGAGGGCCTGCGCACCACCGCCGGCTTGGTGGTGGAGACCGGCTCGGCCCGCGAGGTGCACAACTTTGCGGTGCTGGCCGGCTACGGCGCCGAAGCCGTGCACCCCTACCTGGCGATGGAAACTCTGGCCGCGATCCACAAGGATCTGCCGGGCGACCTGAGCGCCGACAAGGCGATTTACAACTACGTCAAGGCCATTGGCAAGGGCCTGTCGAAGATCATGTCCAAGATGGGCGTGAGCACCTACATGTCGTACTGCGGCGCCCAGTTGTTCGAGGCCATCGGCCTGGAAAAGAGCATGGTCGAGAAGTACTTCCGCGGCACCGCCAGCCAAGTGGGTGGCATTGGGGTGTTTGAAGTGGCCGAGGAAGGCATCCGCATGCACAAGGCGGCCTTTGGTGACGACCCGGTGCTGGCCAACATGCTGGACGCTGGTGGCGAATACGCCTGGCGCGCGCGCGGTGAAGAGCACATGTGGACGCCGGACGTGATTGCCAAGCTGCAACACAGCACGCGTGCCAACAAGTTCGACACCTACAAGGAATACGCTCAGCTCATCAACGACCAGAGCAAGCGCCACATGACGCTGCGCGGTCTGTTCGAGTTCAAGCTCGATCCGAGCAAGGCGATCCCGCTGGACGAGGTGGAGCCGGCCAAGGACATCGTCAAGCGCTTTGCCACCGGCGCCATGTCGCTGGGCTCGATCAGCACCGAGGCCCATGCCACGCTGGCCGTGGCCATGAACCGCATCGGCGGCAAGAGCAACACCGGCGAAGGCGGCGAGGACCCGGCCCGTTATCGCAACGAGCTCAAGGGCATTCCGATCACCCAGGGCGCCAAGATCAGCGACGTGGTGGGCAACAAGGTCGTGGTCGTCGACTACGAACTGAACGCGGGCGACTCGCTGCGCAGCAAGATCAAGCAAGTCGCGTCGGGCCGCTTCGGTGTCACCACCGAATACCTGTCGTCGGCCGACCAGATCCAGATCAAGATGGCCCAAGGCGCCAAGCCGGGCGAGGGTGGTCAGCTGCCCGGCGGCAAGGTGTCGGAATACATCGGCAAGCTGCGCCACTCGGTGCCGGGCGTGGGCCTCATCAGCCCGCCGCCGCACCACGACATCTACTCGATCGAAGACCTGGCGCAGCTGATCCACGACCTGAAGAACGTGAACCACCGCGCTGGCATCAGCGTGAAGCTGGTGTCGGAAGTGGGTGTGGGCACGATCGCGGCCGGTGTGGCCAAGGCCAAGGCCGACCACATCGTGATCGCCGGCCACGACGGCGGCACGGGCGCCTCGCCCTGGTCGTCCATCAAGCACTGCGGCACGCCGTGGGAGCTGGGCCTGGCTGAAACCCAGCAGACCCTGGTGCTGAACCGCCTGCGAGGCCGGGTGCGCGTGCAGGCCGACGGCCAGATGAAGACCGGCCGCGACGTCGTCATCGGCGCGCTGCTGGGCGCCGATGAGTTCGGCTTCGCCACCGCACCATTGGTGGTCGAGGGCTGCATCATGATGCGCAAGTGCCACCTCAACACCTGCCCGGTGGGTGTGGCCACGCAAGACCCGGTGTTGCGTGCCAAGTTCCAGGGCAAGCCCGAGCATGTGGTGAACTTCTTCTTCTTCATCGCCGAAGAAGCGCGCCAGATCATGGCCCAGCTGGGCATTCGTACCTTTGACGAATTGGTGGGCCGCGCCGACTTGCTCGACACCAAAAAGGGCATTGCGCACTGGAAGGCCCGTGGCCTCGATTTCAGTCGCCTGCTGAGCCTGTCGCCGGCCCCGGCCGACGTGCCGCGCCGCCAAGTGGCCGAGCAAAACCACGGCCTCGACAAGGCGCTCGACCAGAAGCTGATCCAGAAGTGCCTGCCCGCGCTCGAGCGCGGCGAGAAGGTGCAGTTCATGGAGCAAGTGCGCAACGTCAACCGCACCGTGGGCGCCATGCTCTCGGGCGAGCTGATTCGCCGCCACCCTGAAGGCCTGCCCGACCAATCCATCTTTATCCAGATGGAAGGCACGGGCGGCCAGAGCTTTGGCGCATTCTTGGCCCAGGGCATCACGCTGTACCTGATTGGTGAAGCCAACGACTACACCGGCAAGGGCATGTCGGGCGGCCGCATCGCGATCCGCCCGAGCCTGGAGTTCCGCGGCGATTCGACGCAGAACATCATTGTGGGCAACACCGTGTTGTACGGTGCCACCAGCGGTGAGGCCTTCTTCCGCGGCGTGGCGGGCGAGCGCTTTGCGGTGCGTCTGTCGGGCGCCTCGGCGGTGGTCGAGGGCACGGGTGACCACGGTTGCGAATACATGACCGGCGGCACGGTGGTGGTGCTGGGCAAGACCGGTCGCAACTTCGCTGCGGGCATGAGCGGTGGTGTGGCTTATGTGTTTGACGAAGACGGCGACTTCCACAAGCGCTGCAACACCTCGATGGTGACGCTCGACAAGGTGCTCAGCTCGGCCGAGCAAGAGGCCGCGGGCGAGCGCGCCACCTGGATCAAGGGCGAGACCGACGAAGCGATGCTCAAGAAGCAGATCGAAGACCACCACAAGTGGACCGGCAGCCTGCGCGCCCGCGACATCCTCGACCGCTGGAGCGAGATGCGTGGCAAGTTCGTGAAGGTCTTCCCGATCGAGTACAAGCGCGCGCTGGGCGAGATGAATGCCCACAAGGAAGCGGCCGACACCGTCAGCCGCGCCAAGGGCGAGCCCGCCAAGTCCACCAAGGCCAAGGCCTGATCACCGCGACTTCAGGAAGAAAAGCATCATGGGAAAAGTCACTGGCTTCATGGAATACGAGCGTCTGGAAGAGGGCTATGAGCCCGCCCAGGCCCGGGTCAAGAACTACAAGGAATTTGTCATCGGCCTGAGCGAGTCGCAGGCCAATGTGCAGGCCGCCCGCTGCATGGACTGCGGCACGCCGTTTTGCAACAACGGCTGCCCGGTCAACAACATCATTCCGGACTTCAACGACCTCGTTTACCGCAACGATTGGAAGAACGCGATCGAGGTGCTGCACTCGACCAACAACTTCCCCGAGTTCACCGGCCGCATCTGCCCGGCACCGTGCGAAGCGGCGTGCACGATCAACGTCAACGGCGACGCCGTGGGCATCAAGAGCATCGAGCATTCCATCATCGACCGCGCCTGGGCCGAAGGTTGGGTGCAGCCGCGCCCGGCCAAGGTCAAGACCGGCAAGAAGGTCGCCGTCGTGGGCTCCGGCCCCGCCGGCATGGCCGCAGCACAACAGCTGGCCCGTGCTGGCCACGATGTGACGCTGTTCGAAAAGAACGACCGCATTGGCGGCTTGCTGCGCTACGGCATCCCCGACTTCAAGATGGAGAAGTCGCACATCGACCGCCGTGCGATGCAACTGCAAGCCGAGGGCGTGACCATCCGCACTGGCGTGCTGGTGGGCGCGATGCCGGCCGACTCCAAGGTGACCAATTGGGCCAAGGACACCATCAGCCCTGAGCAGCTCAAGGCCGAGTTTGACGCCGTGCTGCTGACCGGCGGCTCGGAGCAAAGCCGTGACTTGCCGGTGCCGGGCCGTGAGCTCGATGGCGTGCATTTCGCGATGGAGTTTTTGCCGCAGCAAAACAAGGTCAACGCCGGCGACAAGCTGAAAGCGCAGTTGCGCGCCGATGGCAAGCACGTGATCGTCATCGGCGGTGGCGACACCGGCAGCGACTGCGTGGGCACCAGCAACCGCCACGGTGCCGTCAGCGTCACGCAGTTTGAAGTGATGCCCATGCCGCCCGAGCAAGAGAACAAGCCGCTCGTGTGGCCCTACTGGCCGATCAAGCTGCGCACCAGCTCCAGCCACGTCGAAGGCTGCGAGCGCGTGTTCGCCATCGGAACCAAGGAGTTCATTGGTGGCGAAGGCAAGGACAAGGGCAAGCTCAAGGCCGTGAAGACAGTGCAGTTGGAGTGGCAGGGCGGCAAGATGAGCGAAGTGCCGGGCTCTGAAAAGACGCTGCCGGCCGACCTGGTGCTGCTGGCCATGGGCTTTGTGCATCCGGTGGCCACCGTGCTCGACGCCTTCGGTATCGACAAAGACGCCCGTGGCAACGCCAAGGCCGGCACCGACGACAACTTGGAGGCCTACAAGACCAATGTCGACAAGGTGTTTGCGGCAGGTGACATGCGCCGTGGCCAAAGCCTGGTGGTGTGGGCCATTCGCGAAGGCCGCCAAGCTGCACGCTCGGTCGACCAGTTCCTGATGGGTGCGACCGACCTGCCCCGCTGATCCCTCTGCGATCCCGCGCAAGGGCTGCAAGTTGTGACGCAAGTCACAATTTGCGGCCCTTGTTGTTTTGTCGCGTGCCGTTTGTCAGACCGCTGGCGCCGGCCATCGCGCCGCGGTTGAGCGGCCTGGGCGCCGTCCCTAGACTCGCGGTCACGATTCTTGGGTGTTTGCATGTCTCAACTGGTCCGTCGCGGATTCACGCTCGTCGAAATGATGGTGGTGCTGGGCATCACTGCCATGCTGATGGCCATGGCCGTGCCGCAGTTTCAAAACTTCACCATGCGCCTCGCCGCGGAGAATCACATCTCGACCTTGGCCAGCTTCATACGCCTCGCGCGCAGCGAGGCCATGTCGCGCGGCGTGCCGGTCAGTTTGTGTCGCAGCGATGCCCCCGAGGCGGCCGCGCCCAGTTGCAGTGTCGGTGCCCCCGCGACCGGATGGGCCAGCGGCTGGCTGATGTTCATTGACCGTGGTGCCCGTGGGTCCGTTGATGCCAGCGATGTGGTTTTACGGGTGCAGCCGCCCATTCCCAACACGGGTGGGGTGCTTGCCAACGGCGGTGGCGCCTACGTGCTGACCTTCGAGCGAAGCGGTATCTCCCTCAATAACGCGCAGGGTTTCACGGTGAATCCGCCGTTGGCCCCCACTCATCCCAATTACGCCAAGCTGCAACGCTTCATGTGCATTGAAAGCTCTGGTCGCACCCGCACCACACTGGACGCCACATGTCCCTGAGCTGTCATCCTCTGCGCCTGCTGTCCGCCTCCGCTCGCCTGCACGGCCGCGGTGTCTCATTGATTGAGATGCTGGTGGCCATCTTGGTGCTGTCGTTCGGCATGCTGGCCATGGCGGGCTTGCACGCGTCGTCGTTGAAGCTCGGCAAGATGGCGCAGTACCGCTCGGTGGCTCAGCAGTTGGCCGATGACTACGCGGACCGCATGCGTGCCGGCATGCTCGGGCTCACCCCAGCCCAAGCCGCTGCCGCGGCGCCAGCCTACTATTTTCAACAAGACTACGATCCTGTCGGCGCTGTGCCGGTTGTCCCTGCCTGCGCGGTGGCCAACCAATGCACCAGTGCCGAGTTGGCCGCGCGGGACCAAGCGCGTTGGCGCAACGTGGCTCGCCTGAGTTTGCCGGGGGGCGGCATGTATGTGCAGCCCACGGCTGCGGGCAGCCCAGTGGTTGAAATATCGGTGGTGTGGCGCGATCCACAGGCTGCCACCAATGGCGAAACCGGCGGCGAATGTCCGGCGGCCATGGGTGTGCCGAGCCCGCCCCCCAGTTGCTTGCTGTTGAGGGCCACACTGTGGTGACTACAGGTTCCATGCACAGCCAGCGCGGACGCTCGCTGCTCGAAATCTTCATCGCCCTGGCCATTGGGGCGGTCATCATCGCGGCGGTGCTCGCCACCATCGGCACCACCGGGGTCACGGGCCGCCGCACCGACGTGCAGGCCCGCATGACCGAGGATGCGCAGATCGCCTTCGGGCTGATGGGCACGCAGTTGCGCATGGCAGGCAGCAGCTTGTCCCGCGTGGTTCAGTTGCAGGGTTCGGGCACGGCCAATGCCAACTACAGCGGCTCTCCCATCACCGCCTGCGACGCCGGGTTCACCAACCCGGCGGCAGGCGCGGCTGCGACGGCCTGCGCGGCCGGTGTCGGCAATTCGGCATTCGCCGTTTTTTACGAGGCCGACGCCTTCAACACTGTGCCCGTTGGCGCTGCCAACAACCCCACCGATTGCTTAGGGCGGCCCATCGCACCGCAGCCAGACCTGAGCAAGGCGGGCACCTTCTCGTTGGCTGAAAACCGCTTCTACATCGCCGTGAACCCCGCCACGGGTGACCCCGAGTTGTACTGCGCCGGGTCCGGCAATGCGGCGGGCACCCTGCCGTTCAGCAACCCGGTGCCCCTCGTGGGCAATGTGGAGGGCATGCAAATTCGCTACCTGGTGCAGCAACCTTCGCTGGTGGTCGGTGCCGCACCCGCTTATGCCCCGGGGCTGACCGCGGCGCAGGTGACCGCACTGCCACTGCCCGCCGGCGTCGCTGCCACCAACCCGTGGTGGCAGGTGACCGCCATGGAGGTGTGTCTGTTGATGCGCTCGCCCGCGAACGCGGCCACCGCCGCCACGCCGTATGTCGATTGCAATGGCGCGGTGGTGAACCCCGCCGACCGGCGTATTCGCCGGGCGGTGACGACCACGTTGCAACTCCGCAACGGCACCATGCTGAGGACGGCCTCATGAACCAGTTCACGTTGCTGCCGCCTGGGCGGCGTAAACGGCTTGCCGCACCGGCCGCACAGCGCGGCGTGGTCTTGGTCATTGCGCTGATCTTGCTGGCCGTCATCGGCCTGAGCTCTGCTGCTGCGTTGCGCGGCGGCTTGTTCGGTGACCGGGTGTCCAACAACCTCCGCGTAGGCACCGTGGCACTCCAAGCCGCGGAGCAGGCGCTGAAAGCCTGCGAAGACCATGTGCGCAACACCGTGTGGGGCGAGGTGGGTCTGCCTGCCTTGGTGCCCGCCGTTCCGCTGCAACCAATATCGCCCAACCCCACACTCTGGACGGTGCGCAACAACTGGGTGGGCGCCAACGCCATTGCCTATCGGCTCCCTGCGGCCGCCATGGCCAGCGGCAACTCTCGGGTGACCTATAGCGCGGCGCAGTGGCCGCAATGCCTGGTGGAACCGATGCAGTTGCGTGTGGCCAACGGCGGCAGCAAGCGTGTGCAGGCCTTCCTCATCACCGCCCGCGGCTTCAGCCCCGACTACGCGGTCGATGGCGCCAACGTGGCCACTTCTGGCACCGAAGTGTGGTTGCAGTCGCAAATCATGCGCTGAGCAGCTGCAGCAGTGCCTTGTCCAGTTTCAACGAGTGAGTTCAACATGACCACCCCCGTTTCTCTCCGCGCCCGCCGCCTGTGTGCCGCCCTGGCCGGCCTGATGGTGGGCACCTCGGTGGCCGCCGCACCTGCGCAACTGCCCTTGATGGTCAAAGACGGCTCGCAGGGCAAGCCCAACATCGTGTTCACCTTTGACGACTCGGGCTCCATGAGCTGGTCGTTTGTGCCGGACGCCGAGGTCAATGTGACCGGTGGCGCCATTCCGGTCATGCATCCGAAAGATTCTCTGCCGGTGCACAACAACTGGCCTTGCGTGGTGCGCAGCGTGGCGCCCGCCAATGCCACGGTCAATGAAATGCGCTTGCGCACCCCCACGATCAATACCATTTACTACAACCCGGTTGTGCGCTATGTGCCTTGGGGCAGCGCATCGGGCGGTAATTTTGGCAATTCCCCGCCCACAGCTGCCTATGTGGATCCCTTGGCCATCGTGGCGCCCGCCAAAGCGTCGACCCTGAGCACGGTGAATCTGACCGCCGTGGGTAATTCCGCGCCAAATTTGGTTTCGGGTACCACCGAGTGGTGCAATGTGAGTAATACAAAGGCCAATCCTTCTGCGTCCACTGCAAGCATCGAATATCGGCCTGCGGTTTACTTCACGGTCACCAGCACAGGGTATTCGGTCGCGAATTTCACGCAGATTGATCTGAACAATGCGGCGGTGGTTTTGCCGCTGAAGGACGCTGGGCGAACCGATTGTGTGGCCGACACGTCGGCCGCACCAAAGTGCACCAGAGCCGAAGAGTTGCAAAATTTCGCAAACTGGTTCACCTACTATCGAACGCGCAACCTCGCCGCCAAGGGCGCGGTGAGCCGCGCGTTCGGTGCCCAGGGGGAGAGTATGCGCCTCGGGTATGGGCGAATCAACAACACCACGGTCTCGGCCTTGGATGGCGTCAATACCAAAACCGTGCAGCGGGGCGTTCGCGACTTCACCCTCGGCAGCGCCGATCGACAAGCTTTTTTTGACTGGCTGTATACCGTCCCGTTTTCCGGGGGCACACCATTGCGGCGCGCGACCGATGATGTAGGGCAGTATTTCAAGCGGGCCGATAACCGCGGTCCGTGGGGCAATACACCCGGTAGCGATGACTCCGCGGCGCACTTGGAGTGCCGGAAGTCTTATCATATTTTGATGACGGACGGCATGTGGAACAACAATGATGTCAGTGGGGAGGCGAGCACCTCGCAGGCGCACGATGACAACGATGGGGTGAGCGGTCCGACCCATCTCAGTGCGACCGGTACCACCTATACCTACAGTGCAGTTGCGCCCTATAAAGATCCATATTTCAATAATCTGGCTGATGTGGCGTCTTATTACTGGAAGAACGACCTGCGGCCGGATTTGGCCAATCGCGTCAAGCCGGACGCCAGCAACCCGGCTTTTTGGCAAAATTTGGTGCAATTCACGGTGGGTTTTGGGGTTGGCGGGACGTTGAATCCCACCACAGATTGGCCGGCCATCAAAGCCGGCACCTTGGCCTGGCCGCAGGCTGTGGGCGACACGCCCACGGCCGTGGACGACCTGTGGCATGCCGCCGTGAACAGCGCGGGCACCTACCTCAGCGCGCGCAACCCCGATCAATTCACCCAATCTTTGTCGGCGATCCTTGCCGACATCGCCAATCGCCAAGCCTCTGAGGCGGGCGTTTCGGCGTCCTCCACCAGTTTGCAGGCGGGCAACCGGAAATTTGTTCCCCGCTACAAAACCAAGCTCTGGACGGGTGAACTGGAAGCCTGGGAGCTCGACGCCAAAGGCCAGGCGGTGGGCACGACGCCGGTCTGGTCCGCCTCAGAGAGCATTCCCGCCGCAGCGGCCCGAAACATCACCGTGTGGAAGGATGCAACGGCCAAAGCAGTGGCCTTTGATTACGCCACCATGAATACCGGCGGTGTGTTGTCCGACATGGCGTTGACCGGCACGGCCGTCCAAAACGAAGCCCTGGTGAACTATTTGCGCGGCGACACCAGCAAGGATGGCACGGACTACCGCAAGCGGACCTCGCGTTTGGGCGACATCGTCAATTCGCCGCCCACGTTCGTGAAAGACGCGGTGGACCTCCAGTACAACTTTTTGCCTTCCGGCGTGGCGGGTCAGTCGAGTTATTCGGCCTTCCTGGCAGCAAAGGCCGCGCGAAAAGGGGTGGTTTACGTGGGGGCCAACGACGGCATGCTGCATGCCTTTGACAACGGGACCAAGGCCGTGGACGGCCAGGGCGTTGAGCTCTTCGCATTCGTGCCTCGTGCGGTTTTGCCCAATCTGTCGCTGCTCTCGTCCTCTTCTTATGGCCACCGTTACTACGTGGACGGGCCACTGGTTGAAACCGACGTGTACGTTGGCGGCGGCTGGAAGAACCTGCTGCTGGGCAGCACCGGGGCCGGTGGGCGCTCGGTGTTTGCCATCGACGTGACCGACCCGACCGCGCTGTCGGGCAGCAAGGTGCTGTGGGAGTTCAACAGCAGCACCGACGGCGAAGTGGGCTATGTGATGGGCGTGCCGGAGGCCGGGCTGATGGCCAATGGGCAATGGGCGGTGGTGTTTGGCAACGGTGTGGAAAGCAGCAGCGGCAAGGCGCAATTGTTCATCGTCAATGCGCAAACGGGTGCGCTGATCAAGCGCATTGACACGGGCGTGGGCAGCGGCAACGGCCTGGGCGGCGTCAAATTGATCAAGAACGCCACCAACCAGGTGGTGGGTGCGTATGCCGGTGATCTGAAGGGCAATGTGTGGCGCTTCGACCTGCAAGATGCGGCGGTCGGCAATTGGAAGGTGGGCTTCAATGGCTCTCCGCTGGCCACGGTGGCCTCCACGGGGGGTACCGTTCAGCCCATCGTTGCCGCGCCGGAGTACCTGGAGCACCCGAAGGGCGGTGCGCTGGTGGTGTTGGGCACGGGCAAGTTGTTGAACTTCACCGATGTGGACGACACCTCTGCGCAATCGCTCTACGGTTTGTGGGACAAGACCCCCATCGGCGATGCCTCGGTGGCGGGCGCGCAGATCACCAATCTGAGCACCGCCTTGATCACCCAAACGATATCGACCACCGCCGAAGCCGGTGCGGGCGGCGCGACTTACTACGTCGTCAGTGGCAACACTGTGGATTGGGCGACGAAGCGTGGCTGGCGACTGAACTTGGGGCAGGCCGGCGGCCAGCGCTTGTTGAGCAGTCCGCAGTGGGTGGGACGCTACGCGCTGTTTGGGACGGTCGCCCCCGCAGGCGGCGGCGCAACGACCAATTCCTGTGATGCCTCCGATGGCCTGGGCTTCAATCTGTTGCTGAACCCGCTGACCGGCGGCACACCGGCCCAGGCAGTGTTTGACACCAACGGTGACGGCAAGGTGGACAAAGCCGACAAGGTGGTGGCCGGCTATCGCACGGATGCTGATGGCCGTGACGCCGTGATGGTCGGGGATGGCGACACTCCCGGGAAAGACGTGGGCTGCATGGCCAACTCCAGTGGTGTGCTGTGCGCCGAGCTCGGTACCCGCACCGTCCAGCGCATCTGGCGCCAAATTGTGAACACGCCATGACGCACCGTGGCCTGAAAGGATGTGCTCGGATGTCTGATGCTCAATCTCAAGCCCTGCGGCGTGGCCGCTCGTCGCAGCGCGGGTTCACGCTGATCGAAATCATGATCGTGGTGGCCATCGTCGGCATCTTGACGGCGATTGCCGTGCCGGGCTACGCCGCCTATGTGCAACGTGCAGCGCGTGGCGAGGGGCGCTCCACCCTGTTGGAAGCTGCGCAGTTCATGCAGCGTTTTTACAGTGACAACAACCGCTACGACCAGTCGCTGGCGGTGGGCAACCCCGCGCCGGTGCTGCCCGATGGGCTGGCGATCTCGCCACGAGGTGGTGGCACGGTGCGTTACAACCTCAGCATTTTTCAGGTGAATGCGGTGTCGTTCACCCTGCGCGCTGTGCCGGCAGGCCCACAAGCCTCGGACAAGTGCGGCACCCTGACGCTGACCCAAACCGGTGCCCGTGGTGCCAGTGGCGCCACCACGCCGGCCGCCATCGCCGATTGCTGGAAGTAAAGCCAGCCCAGTGCTTGAGCCCGCGTTGCGCGAGCGCAAATCGTGCGTGAGACAATGGGGCGAACCCCTGGATCGCCGGGGTGATCCGTGCTGTTGCCGGACACCTCGGCGTTTGTTTTTCCGCCCCCGATGCCGAGCGACGACACCATTTTCACAGTCCCTACCGCCGCCAGCCTGATCGACATCGACCATGTCACGTTCGGCTATGATGCGAGCCGCACCATCCTCAACGATGTGTCGCTGAGCTTCGCGCGTGGCAAGGTCACGGCCATTTTGGGCGGCTCGGGCTGCGGCAAAACCACCTTGTTGCGCTTGATCGGCGGCGTCTACGGCGTCAACGCCGGCACGGTGCGCTTCGATGGCGAGGTGGTCGACCCTCGCAACAAGGCGCAGCTGTTCAAACTGCGTCGGCGCCTGGGCATGTTGTTTCAGTTCGGTGCGCTGTTCACCGACCTGACGGTGTTCGAAAACGTGGCCTTCCCGCTGCGTGAGCACACCAACCTGGGCGACGCGATGATCCGCGACATCGTGCTGATGAAGCTCAACGCGGTGGGCTTGCGCGGGGCTGCGCCCTTGCGGATTTCGCAGGTTTCGGGTGGCATGGCGCGTCGCGTGGCGCTGGCGCGGGCCATCGCGCTCGACCCCGAACTGTTGATGTACGACGAGCCCTTTGCTGGCCTCGACCCAATTTCCATGGGCGTGGCCGCCAACCTGATTCGCACCCTCAACGACACCACCGGCGCCACTTCGCTGATCGTCTCGCACGACGTGCAGGAATGTTTTGCCATTTGCGATTACGCCTACCTGATGTCGTCGCAAGGCAAGGTGGTGGCCCACGGCCGGCCCGAGCAGCTCAATGCCTCGGACGACCCGGAGGTGCGGCAGTTTTTGCGCGGTGAACCCGATGGCCCGGTGCGCTTCCATTACCCGGCGCGCTCGATGGCCGACGACTTCGGAGTGCAACCATGAGCGAATGGTTTGCCGCGCTCGGCCGCCGCGTGTTGGTGTTGTTGCGCGCCTTGGGCCACAACGCGCTGTTCTTTGTGGATCTGCTGCGCAACGTGCCGGTGGCGCTGCGCCGGCCGTTTTTGGTCGTCAGCCAAATCCACGCCATCGGCAATTTGTCGCTGGTGATCATCTTGTCGTCGGGCTTGGCTGTGGGCTTTGTGCTGGCGCTGCAGATGTACTACGCGCTGGTCACTTATGGCGCGGCCGAGTCGCTGGGTTTGATCGTCAATCTCTCGTTGGTGCGTGAGCTCGGGCCGGTGGTCACGGCGCTGCTGTTTGCTGGCCGCGCGGGCACCTCGCTCACCGCCGAGATCGGTTTGATGAAGGCTGGCGAGCAATTGGCCGCCATGGAGATGATGGCGATCGACCCCAAAAGCCGCGTGCTCGCGCCGCGCTTTTTGGGCGGGCTGGTGGCCATGCCCATTCTCGGCATCCTGTTTTCTGCGGTCGGTATCCTCGGGGCTTATGTGGTGGCGGTGCTGCTGATCGGTGTCGATTCCGGCAACTTCTGGTCGGTCATGCAAGACCGGGTGGACGTGTGGCGCGATGTGGGCAACGGCATTGTCAAAAGTGCAGTGTTTGGCCTGATTTGCACCGTGGTGGCGCTGTACCAAGGCTATGAAGCCCAAGCCACCCCTGAAGGCGTGGCGCATGCCACCACGCGCACGGTGGTGATCTCATCACTGGGTGTGTTGGCCATGGACTTCGTGCTGACGGCACTGATGTTCTCGACCACCTGAGACGCTGAGCCCCGAGCGCTGAGCAAGAGAAAGAATCCCATGAGCAAGAAAAGCATTGAAATTTTGGTCGGTCTGTTTGTGCTGCTGGGCGCTGCGGGCTTGGTGTTTCTGGCGTTGAAGGCGGCCAACCTCGGCAGCTTCTCGGGTGGCGGTGCCAGCTACACGCTGGTGGCCCGTTTCGACAACATTGGCGGGCTCAAGGCGCGCGCGCCGGTGCGCAGCGCGGGTGTCAATGTCGGCCGCATCACATCCATCGCGCTTGACCCCAAGACCTACCAGGGCGTGGTGCAAATGGAAGTCAGCCGCGACGTGCAGTTCCCGCGCGATTCGTCGGCCCGCATCCTCACCGCCGGCTTGCTGGGCGACCAATACATCGGCATCGAACCCGGGGCCGAAGAAAAGAACTTCGTGGCCGGAGACATCATCACGCAGACCCAGTCGGCGGTGGTGTTGGAAAGCCTGATCAGCCAGTTCCTGTTCAGCAAGGCCGCTGATTCGGGTTCGGCCAAGGGGGCCAACAAGTGACCTTCGCCAGGCCGCGCGCTGTGAGCCGTCACTGGTGGGTGGGGCTGCTGGCCGCCGCGGTGCTGTGGCTGAGCGGCTGCGCCTCTGCCCCCGTGCAGGCGGGCGCCGCCAATGGCTCGACTGCCCGCGTGGGCGTGGGCGGCAACCCGCTCGACCCCTGGGAGGCGTGGAACCGCAAGGTGTTTGGTTTCAATGAAGCGCTGGACGCTGCCGTCCTCAAGCCGGTGGCCGAAGGCTACACGCGGTTTGTGCCGCGGCCTGTCCGGCAGGGGGTGAGTAATTTCTTTGGCAATTTTGGCGACGGTTGGTCGGCGATCAACAACTTCTTGCAGGGCGAAGTGAGCTTGGGCATGCGCGATGTGTCGCGGGTCACCATCAACACCTTCCTCGGTCTGGGCGGCGTGCTCGACATCGCCTCGGAAGCCGGTGTGGAGCGCCAAGAGCAAGACTTTGGTCGCACCCTGGCCCGTTGGGGCGTGCCAGCCGGCCCGTTTGTGGTGTGGCCGGCGCTCGGGCCCAAGACGGTGCGCGAGTCCGTGGGCATGCCGCTGGACATGATGGCCACGCCCAGCTTGCTGGGCCCCACCACCAAGGCTCAGTTCGGCTGGACCGGGCTGGGTTTCATCGACCTGCGGGCCGATCTGCTGAGCGCTGGCCGTGTGCTGGACGAAGCCGCGCTGGACAAATACAGCTTTGCGCGCGACGCCTACTTGCAGCGCCGTGGCGTGTTGAAGTACGACGATGACGAGTGGCGCGATGAGGAACCGGCGTCGCCCGCCGCTCCGGCCGCGTCTGCTGCCAAATGAGCAAGGTCCCATGGATCCATGGTCGCCACGCCATGGAACCCCTGGCCCCGCTGTGAACCAAACCCGTCGCTGCGGCGTTGTACGCCGGCAGGCCTTTGCCGATAGGCAAGGCCCTGCACACCGACTCCAAGAAGGATGCGCTCCATGTTGAATCTCTCCCGCCGCTCGTTTGCTCCGTGGCTCGTCTCGTTTGCTATGGTGGCTGGTGCTGCTGTGCACGCGGCCGACATCAAGGCCCCTGAGGTCCTGATCAAAGAGGTATCGTCTGACGTGCTCGACGCCGTGAAGGCCGACAAGACCATCCAGGCCGGCGACGTGCAAAAGGTGGTGGCCTTGGTGGATGCCAAGGTGATGCCGCACGTCAACTTCCAGCGCATGACGGCCTCGGCGGTGGGCCGTTTTTGGCGCCAAGCCACGCCCGAGCAAAAAACGCGTCTGCAAGACGAGTTCAAAGTCTTGCTGGTGCGCACCTACTCCGGCGCGCTGGCCGAGGTGAAAGACCAGATCGTGTCGATCAAGCCGATGCGCTCGGCGCCAACCGACACCGAGGTGGTGGTCCGCACCGAAGTGCGCGGCAAGGGCGACCCGATCCAGCTCGACTACCGCCTGGAAAAGGCCGACGCTGGCTGGCGCATCTATGACGTCAATGTGCTGGGGGTTTGGCTGGTCGACAACTACCGCAGCAGCTTTGCGCAAGAAATTGGCGCCAACGGCATCGATGGCCTGATCACCAAGCTGACCGAGCGCAACAAAGCCGCACGCAGCGGCAGCAAGGGCTGAGGCATCCATGCTGTTGCTGCCCGCCACCTTGACCCACCGCGAAGCGGCTGACACCGTGCTGATGCTCGGCCAAGCGCTGGACCGCGAGAGCGTTGACCCGGTGTGCATGGATGCCAGCGGCCTGCAGCATTTCGACAGCTCGGCCTTGGCCGTGATGCTCGAATTCCGTCGCCGGGCCTTGGCCCGTGGTCGCGGTTTTGTACTGCGCTCGGCACCGCCCAAGCTCGCTGCCTTGGCGGTGTTGTATGGCGTCGATGTGCTGTTGCCTGCCGAAGCGGCCGCCGCGGCAAGTGCCTGAAGCGCAGCGCACGCCTTGAACGCAACAACGGCCCCAATGGGGCCGTTGTTGCGTTCAAGGGGTTACCGCCGCCCTCAATGGGGCGTCTGGATGAAGCGCTTGGCGCGCAGATTGCGCTTGATCTCTTGCAGCACCGGGCGCAGCTCGGTGGGCAAGCGCAGCGCCACCGCGGTGCTCAAGATGTCGATCACCATCAGGTGCAGCAAGCGCGACACCATGGGGCTGTAACGCTCGGCGTCTTCCGGGTGGTCCACCGCCAGCAGGATTTGATTGCTGTTTTGCACGCTGTGCGCCAGTGGCGAGCCGCTGGCGGTGATCAAGATCGTGGTCGCGCCCTTGCGGCGCGCGATGTCCACCACGTCCATGGTGTCGCGGCTGCGCCCCGAGTTGCTGATGATCACCGCGCAATCGCCCGGTTGCAGCATGGTGGCGGCCATCACTTGCACATGGCCGTCGCTGATGGCGGCCGAGTGCACGCCCAGGCGAAAGAACTTGTGCTGCGCGTCTTGCGCCACGATGCCCGAGTTGCCGACGCCGTAAAACTCGATGCGCTTGCCGGTGTTGCCGGCCTCTGCCAGCGCCACGATGGCGCGCTCGAACGCGAGGTTGGCGGCGTCGTTGCGGTATTTCAGCAGCGCGCTCACCGCGTTGTCGATCACCTTGACGATGATGTCGCCGGCCTTGTCGTCTTCGTCCACCGAGCGGTGCACAAAGGGCACGCCCTCGTTCACGCTGCCGGCCAGCTTCAGCTTGAAGTCGGCCAAGCCGTCGTAACCCACGCTGCGGCAAAATCGCACCACGGTGGGCTTGCTGACGTGTGAACGGTCGGCCAGTTCGGACACCGGCAGGCTGGCAAAGCTGCGCGGGTCGGCCAGCACCAGCTTGGCCACGCGTTGCTCGGCGGGCGGCAGCGCGGGGATGGAGGCGCGGATGCGGTCAAGCATGTGTTGCATTCTGTGCGCGGACGGACCTCGCGAACACGGGGCCGCAGGGCAGGGCGGCGGTGATCACTGCTCTTCCGACCAGGCAAAACCGTCGCGCGCCACCAGTGCGCTGGCAGCGGCCGGGCCCCAGGTGCCGGCGGCGTAAGGGCGTGGGCCCCGCGCGGCGGCGTTGTCGCGCTGCCAGGCGTGCAAGATGGGCTCGACCCAGCGCCACGCCTGCTCTTGCTCATCAGAGCGCACAAACAGGTTCAGGCGGCCGGCAATCGCTTCGAGCAGCAAGCGTTCGTAGGCGCCCACACGGTTCTCGGCAAAGGCCTTGTCAAAGTCGAGGTCGAGGAACACCGGAGACAGCGCCTCGCCCTGCGCACTGCCCTTGGCGGCCAACAGATGCAACTCCAGCCCGTCTTCCGGCTGCAGCTTGATCACCAGCTTGTTGGGCTGCGGCTGACCGGGGAAGATGCTGTGCGGCGTCGGGCGGAAGTTCACCACGATTTGTGCATCGCGCGCGGCCAGGCGTTTGCCGGTGCGCAGGTAGAAGGGCACGCCGGCCCAGCGCCAGTTTTGGATTTCGGTGCGCAGCGCCACAAAGGTTTCGCAGGTGCTGCCCGGTGGCACCTTGATTTCGTCCAAGTAGCCCGGCACGGCCTTGCCGTCGGCATTGCCCGCGCGGTATTGGCCGCGAACCACGTCGCGCGCCACGCTCTCTTCAGTGAAGGGCTTGAGCGACTTCAGCACCTTCAGTTTTTCGTCGCGGATGGCGTCGGCGTCGTTGCTGGACGGCGGCTCCATCGCCACCATCGTCAGCAATTGCAGCGCATGGTTTTGAATCATGTCGCGCAACGCGCCGGTGCGGTCGTAGAAGTCGCCGCGCGTGCCCACGCCCAGGCCTTCGGCCAGCGTGATCTGGATGTTGGCGATGCTCTCGCGGCGCCACAGCGGCTCAAACAGCGCATTGCCAAAGCGCAGCGCCATCAGGTTTTGCACGCTGGGCTTGCCCAGGTAGTGGTCGATTCGGAAGGCTTGGGTTTCGCTGAACACCGAGCGCACCACGCGGTTGATCTCTTGCGCGCTGGCGAGGTCGTGGCCGAGCGGCTTTTCCAGCACCACGCGCACGCGGTCGTGGTTCAGGCCCACGGCGCCGAGCTGCTCGCAAATTTGCGGAAACAGGTGCGGGCTGGTGGCCAGATAGAGCACGGTGGTGTCGGCGCCGCGCTCATCGAGCCAAGCCTTCAGCCCGGCGTAGTGCTCGGGCTGCGACAGGTCCATGCGGCGGTAGTGGATGAGTTCGGCAAAACGCGCGAACTCTTCATCAGTTGGGCGCTTTGCGCCTTCGACTTCCTGGAAGCGGTCTTTCAGCCAGCCGCGGTATTTGTCGTCCGACTGCTCGTCGCGCGCCACGGCCAAGATGCGGCCGCCCGCGGGCAGCTTGCCGTGTCGGAAGGCCTGAAACAACGCAGGCATCAGCTTTCTCCAGGTGAGGTCGCCGGTGCCGCCAAAGAAAACAAGATCGAAGGACATGAGGGAGCGTTCGGATGTAACTAAGTTTCATGCGAATGATGCCGGAGTTTCTTTCGCGGGTCAATTCCACCCCGTTCCAACCCAGAAGCGGCCCGATCCACGGGCTTCGCCCCCGTGCTTTCCCCAATCTTTCTTGCGGTGATTCAGGGAAAGTCCGTACCTGTTGTGCAAAGAAGTACCAATACTTGCCATCTTCGGTATCAAGCCCGAAAGCCCCCCGTGGCCAAAATTCGGTCCACCATGACGGCCCCTGTCGCATGGAGCCCCCACCACAATAGGAGACTCACATGAAGCTCAAAGCTTCCCTCGCACTGATGTTTGGCCTGGTTGCCGCCACTGCCGCCAGCGCCACCGACCTCGTCATTGCCACCGTCAACAACGGCCACATGGTCGAGATGCAAAAGCACAGCGCCGACTTCGAAGCGGCCAACCCCGGCATCAAGCTGAAGTGGGTGACGCTGGAAGAAGGCGTGCTGCGCCAACGCGTTACCACCGACATCGCCACCAAGGGCGGTCAGTTCGACGTGATGACCATCGGCATGTACGAAACCCCGATCTGGGGCAAGAAAGGCTGGTTGAAGGAAATTCAGAACGACGCCGCCTTTGACGCCGACGACATCCTGCCTGCCATGCGCAACGGCCTGTCGGTTGGCGGCAAGATGTACGCCTCGCCCTTCTACGGCGAAAGCTCGATGCTGATGTACCGCAAGGACTTGGCCGACAAGGTGGGCGTGCAAGTGCCGGACCGTCCGACCTGGGACCAGATCGCTGACCTGGCCGCCAAGATCCACAACCCCAAGGAAGGCGTCTATGGCATCTGCCTGCGCGGCAAGCCGGGTTGGGGTGACAACATGGCTTTCTTGTCCACGCTGGTGAACACCTTCGGTGGCCAGTGGTTCGACATGAAGTGGAAGCCGCAGTTGGAATCCAAGCCATGGAAGGACGCGGTCGGCTTCTACGTCAACCTGCTCAACAAGTACGGCCCTCCCGGCTCGTCGGCCAACAGCTTCAACGAAATCTTGGCGCTGACCAACGAAGGCAAGTGCGGCATGTGGATTGACGCCACCATTGCGGCTTCGTTCGTGAGCGATCCGAAGCAATCGAAGGTCGCCGACAAGATGGCCTTCGCACAAGCCCCCACCAAGGTGACCCCGAAGGGCGCCAACTGGCTGTGGGCCTGGGCCCTGGCCGTGCCGGCTGGCACCAAGAACGCTGACGCGGCGCAGAAGTTCGTGAAGTGGGCGACCTCCAAGGAGTACATCAACCTGATCGGCAAGACCAACGGTTGGGCATCGGTCCCCACGGGCACCCGCAAGTCGACCTACGCGAACCCTGAGTTCACCAAGGCCGCTCGCTTTGCCTCGGCTGAGAAGATGGCCATCGACTCCGCCAACCCGAACGACAGCACGCTGCCGAAGTCGCCTTATGTCGGCGTGCAGTTCGCTGCCATTCCGGAGTTCCAAGCGATCGGCATCGCTGTGGGTCAGCAGATGAGTGCGGCCCTGGCCGGCAAGGTCAGCGTCGATGCGGCACTCAAGACCGGCCAGACCGCGGCTGAGCGCGAAATGAAGAAGGCTGGTTACTACAAGTGATCGGCGCGGCCCCACGCTGAGTGTTGCTCAGCAGTGTGGGCCGCAGTCCGAGGTCGCCACCGCCGTGGATGCGCGTGGGGGCGGCCTCTTTTTTTGAGCGCGGTGGGTGTGTCTCCTGCCGAGTTTGTGTTCCACCGCGCTTGACGGAGAAGGGCCCTGCCAGGGGCCTGGAAGAAGGTGCCCCTTCTCCGCTTTTGAGGTCACCCACCATGTCCCGATTCCTGCCTCGCGCCCTGCTCGCGCCGGCGGTCACCACGCTGTTTCTGTGGATGATCGTCCCGCTGGTGATGACGCTGTATTTCTCCGCCGTGCGCTACAACCTGATGCAGCCCGGCGAGCACGAATTCATCGGTTTGATGAACTATGAGTTCTTCATCACCGACCCCGATTTCTGGCCCTCCGTGGCCAACACCCTGCTGCTGCTGGGCTCGGTCATCGCCATCACCATTGTGTTTGGTGTCGGCCTGGCGCTGCTGGTCAACGAGCCCTTCCCGGGTCGCGGCCTGGTGCGTGTGCTGCTGATCTCGCCGTTCTTCGTGATGCCCACGGTGAATGCGCTGCTGTGGAAGCACATGATGATGAACCCCATCTACGGCGTGCTCGCCCAGGTGTGGATTTTCTTCGGGGCGCAGCCGGTCGATTGGCTCACGGACCTGCCGCTGTTCTCGGTGATCTTGATGGTGGCGTGGCAG
>JBEAOO010000263.1:0-3300 GCA_041164825.1 Pseudomonadota bacterium
CAAGCCTTGCGAGACCAGCAAACCACGCGAGAAGTGGTGCTGGTCTCCAAAGACATCAACATGCGCATCAAAGCCCGCGCACTGGGCTTGGCCGCAGAAGACTATTTCAACGACAAGACACTGGACGACGGTGATCTGCTCTACACCGGCGTGCAAACGCTGCCCCCCAACTTCTGGGAGCAACACGGCAAAACCATGGAGAGCTGGAACCAAGCCGGGTTCACCTACTACCGCATCAGCGGGCCCATGGTGCCGCAGCTGCTCATCAACCAATTTGTGTACCTCGAAGCACCGGGCGCGGCCCCGCTCTACGCCAAGGTGACCGAGATCACGGGCAAGACCGCAGTGCTGCGTACGCTGCGCGAATACACGCATCAAAAGAATTCAGTTTGGGGCGTGATTGCGCGCAACCGTGAGCAAAACTTTGCGCTCAACTTATTGATGGATCCCGACTGCGACTTCATCACCCTCACCGGCACCGCGGGCACCGGCAAAACGCTGATGACGCTGGCCGCGGCACTCAGCCAGGTGCTGGACGAGCGCCGCTACACCGAGATCATCGTCACCCGCGTGACGGTGCCGGTGGGCGAAGACATCGGTTTTTTGCCCGGCACCGAAGAAGAAAAAATGGGCCCGTGGATGGGCGCGCTGGACGACAACCTGGAAGTGCTGTCCAAAACCGACAACGCCGCCGGCGAATGGGGTCGCGCCGCCACCAACGACCTGGTGCGCAGCAAGATCAAGATCAAGAGCCTGAACTTCATGCGCGGGCGCACGTTCTTGAACAAGTTCGTGATCATCGACGAGGCGCAAAACCTGACGCCCAAGCAGATGAAAACGCTGATCACGCGCGCCGGCCCGGGCACCAAGATCGTCTGCCTGGGCAACCTGGCGCAGATCGACACGCCCTACCTCACAGAAGGCAGCTCGGGCCTGACCTACGCGGTCGACCGCTTCAAGGGCTGGCCGCACGCCGGCCACATCACCCTGGCCCGCGGCGAACGCTCGCGCTTGGCCGACTTCGCCTCCGAGGTGCTGTGAGCGCCTGACGGTACGCGGCCTCAACCGCTGACAGCGGCCCGCTCGGGCCCTGCTCCAAACGCGCGACCCACCACCCGGTGGATCGCGCGTTTTTTTGTGCCCCCAACGGCGCTGCCGCGCCCATGACGGAGCCAGGGCATCCCGACGCAGGGACATCGCCACGACCGGACGTGAGCCGGGCCCGCATCGGATGTACCCCAACACCTTGAGGCGGATTCACCGGAGCACCCGCGCTGTTGAGAAGCAAGCGCTCATTCATCCAATGGCAAGCGGCAGTCTCCCTGCCATGCGTTGTTTTCGCGGTCGAGCCAGCGTCGGTGCAGGCGTCTGATCGGGGAGGAAGGGCTGAACACCGATCGGCCCGACCCCGGCACAACGGGTGCATCAGGCTGCGGGCTCATGGTCGATACCCGCAGGCGCAGGCGCGCTGAGCCAGCGCTCCAAAATGATGCGCAGCGCCTCTGGCTCCAGTGGCTTGCGCAACACCAAATAGCCCTCTTCTTCTGCCGCCTCAAGTTCCCTGGAGTGCCATTCGCCACTGACCATCGCGCCACTCGCCTGCGAGCAGCGCGCCAGCAGTTCCCGAAGGATGTCGAAGCCACTCTCGCCGCTGCGCAAGCGTTGGTCACAAAAAATCGCAGTTGGCACAAAACCCGCGTCGAGGTGGGCCATGGCTTCGGCGGCGTTGGTGGCCAATCGCAAGTCGACGCCCCAACCTTCCAGCATCGCCTGCCAAGCTGTCGATACCTGTGGGTCATCGTCCAGCACCAGGCAACGCCCCTGCAACGGTTCGAGAGAGCCCACATCCGCATCCGTTGCAAGCTCGGCGACCGGTGTGTCCCGTTCACTGGGTGCGGGGCCGGCGGCCAGGCGCAGCCAGAAGCGGGACCCTTTCCCCAAGCGAGACTGAAACCCATAGGTGGCCCCCATCATGCGGGCGCACCGCGCCACCACGGCCAGGCCCAGGCCGTGCCCGGCACCGTCGCGGCGCCAGGCGTGCTGGCTGCGAAAGTACGGGCTGAACACCTGCTGTTCTTCCGCTGCGGCGATGCCGATGCCGGTGTCCCACACCTCGATCAACCAGTCGGTGCCCCGCGGACGAACGCTGATCAACACCCGGCCCTTTGGGGTGTAGCGGATCGCGTTGTTCGTGAGGTTGACCAGCGCTTGGCGCAGGAGCAGCGGGTCGGCCATGACAACCGCGTTGCGCCGGGGAAGATGGACCCGCAATGCCAGCCCACTGGTGCTCACTGGCTCACGGAACATCCTCGCCACTTCGCCCACGATCTGGCGCAGAGCCACTGGGACCGGGCTGGCGCCAACGCCACCGGCTTCCAGCCTCGACAGGTCCAACAAGGCGTTGAACAACTGGTTCATCGCCCTCATGCTGCTCCGAAGGTCGACGATCAGCGGCGCGATCGCTTGGTTGCTGTTACGCAGTGCAATGGCCTCGACCAGCATCGACATGGCGTGCACGGGCTGGCGCAAATCGTGACTGGCCGTCGCCAGAAAGAGGCTCTTGTCTCGCAAGGCTGAGTGAGCGCGCCGGTCTTGATCCCGAGAGCTTCGCGGTTCATGGCCCGCCTGCCCGGCTCTGCAGCGGCTTCTGCCCGCTTCTTGTTCATCGGTTTGCAGCGTCGCCACACGCTTCGTCGCCGCACTCGGTCACCCTCATGCGGTTGCGCTTCGCTTCGTTCGTCGCAATCAATGGACGGTGGGATACCCCCCCGCAGGCGTTGCCCCATGCCGGGCAGGCCATGGAAAAGGCCACCCGAAGGTGGCCATTTTCTGGGCTGGCAGCAGCTCGCGGCCGGGCCGCGAGCTGCCACCGTTCAGCAGTGCGGCAAATCAGCCCAGTGCGGTGGCCAACGCGGCGTTCAGCGTGGCGCTCGGGCGCATCACGGCGTTGACCTTGGCGGCGTCCGGCAGGTAGTAGCCGCCAATGTCGGCCGGGTGGCCTTGCACGGCCGAGAGCTCGGCCACGATGGCGGCTTCACCATCAGACAGGGCCTTGGCCAGCGGGGCGAACTTGGCAGCCAGGGCCGGATCGTCGGTTTGAGCCACCAGCGCCTGCGCCCAGTACAGGGCCAGGTAGAACTGGCTGCCGCGGTTGTCCAGCTGACCGGTCTTGGGGCTCGGGCCCTTGTTGTTGTCCAGCAGCTTGCCGGTGGCGGTGTCCAGCGTCTGGGCCAAGATCTTGGCTTGCGCATTGCCGGTTTTCAGGCCCAGGTCTTCCAGGCTCACGGCCAGCGCCAGGAA
>JBEAOO010000264.1:0-22611 GCA_041164825.1 Pseudomonadota bacterium
GCTGCGCCCACACCGAATCCCGACTCCTCCCGAAAGCCCGCCCATGCAAGCCCTTCTTTCCGTCTCTGACAAGACCGGTGTTCTTGACCTCGCCCGCGAACTGCACGCCCTGGGTGTGACGCTGCTGTCCACCGGCGGCACCGCCAAGCTGCTGGCCGATGCCGGCCTGCCGGTGACCGAAGTGGCCCAGCACACCGGCTTCCCCGAGATGCTCGACGGTCGCGTGAAGACGCTGCACCCCACCATCCACGGCGGCCTGCTGGCACGCCGCGACTTGCCCGAGCACGTGGCGGCCATCGAGCAGCACGGCATCACCCCGATCGACCTGCTGGTGGTCAACCTCTACCCGTTTGAAGCCACCGTCGCCAAGCCTGGCTGCACGCTGGAAGACGCGATTGAGAACATCGACATCGGCGGCCCCGCCATGGTGCGCAGCGCGGCCAAAAACTGGGGCGATGTGGCCGTGCTGACCGACGCCAGCCAGTACGCCGGCGTGATCGCCGAGCTCAAGGCCGGTGGCATCAGCAAGAAGACGCGCTTTGCGCTGTCGGTGGCGGCGTTCAACCGCATCGCTCAGTACGACGCGGCCATCAGCAACCACCTCTCGGCGCTGGCGATGGACGACGGCGCCCTGGCCGCCTTCCCGGGCCAGACCAACAGCAATTTTGTGAAGCTGCAAGACCTGCGCTACGGCGAGAACCCGCACCAGCAAGCTGCCTTCTACCGCGACCTGCACCCGGCCCCGGGTTCGCTGGTGACGGCCACCCAGCTGCAAGGCAAGGAGCTGAGCTACAACAACATCGCCGACGCCGATGCCGCGTGGGAATGCGTGAAGAGCTTTGACGTGCCCGCCTGCGTGATCGTCAAGCACGCCAACCCCTGCGGCGTGGCCGTGGCTGCCAACGCGGCCGAGGCCTACAGCAAGGCCTTCCAGACCGACCCGACCTCGGCCTTCGGCGGCATCATCGCCTTCAACACGCCGGTCGACGCGGCCGCCGCCACGCTGGTGGCCAAGCAGTTCGTCGAGGTGCTGATGGCCCCGTCGTTCACGGCCGAAGCGCTGGCCATCTTCGCCGCCAAGGCCAACACCCGCGTGCTGCAGATTCCGCTCGCTGGCATCGACCGCCACGGCGCCACCGCCTTCGCCCAAGGCCGCAACTCGCACGACATCAAGCGCGTGGGTTCGGGCCTGCTGGTGCAAACCGCCGACAACCGCGTGCTCGACCGCAGCGAGCTGAAGGTCGTCACCCAACTGCAACCCACGGCCGAACAGCTCGACGACCTGATGTTCGCCTGGACCGTGGCCAAGTACGTGAAGAGCAACGCCATCGTCTTCTGCAAGGGCGGCATGACCATGGGCGTGGGCGCCGGCCAGATGAGCCGCCTCGACTCGGCCCGCATCGCCAGCATCAAGGCCGGCCACGCCAAGCTCAGCCTGCAAGGCACGGCGGTGGCGAGCGACGCCTTCTTCCCGTTCCGTGACGGGCTCGATGTGGTGGTGGACGCGGGCGCCACCTGCGTCATCCAGCCGGGTGGCTCGATGCGCGACCAAGAGGTGATTGACGCGGCCGACGAGCGCGGCGTGGTCATGGTCTACAGCGGCGTGCGCCACTTCCGCCACTGAGCGGGGCGAGGGGGCTTGGCGGCGCTGAAGGCGTGGCCAGCCAGCATGAACCGCCATGAAAAAAGCGAGCCTTGGGCTCGCTTTTTTTGTGCCGTCAGCGCGGCGTCACGGTGCCGTCAGTGCGAGCGGATCATCGTCCCGTAGGCCTGCTCGGTGAGGATCTCCAGCAGCATCGCGTGCGGCACGCGGCCGTCGACGATGTGCACCGCGTTCACGCCGGCCTTGGCCGCGTCGAGCGCGCCGGCAATCTTGGGCAGCATGCCGCCCGAGATGGTGCCGTCTTCAATCAGCGCGTCGATCTGCTTGGCGGTGAGGTCGGTCAGCAGGTTGCCTTGTTTGTCGAGCACGCCGCGGATGTTGGTCAGCAGCAGCAGCTTCTCGGCCTTCAGCACCTCGGCCAGCTTCGAAGCCACCAAATCGGCGTTGATGTTGTAGCTCTCGTTGTTGGCGCCAAAACCAATCGGGCTGATGACCGGGATGAAGGCGTCGTCTTGCAGCGCCTTCACCACGCTCGGGTCGATCGATTCGATCTCGCCCACCTGGCCGATGTCGTGTTCCTTGTTCGGGTCGTCCAGGTCGATCAGCTTGAGCTTGCGGGCGCGGATCATGGCGCCGTCGCGGCCCGTGAGGCCCACGGCCTTGCCGCCCACGGCGTTGATGAGGCCGACGATGTCTTGCTGCACCTCGCCGCCCAGCACCCACTCCACCACTTCCATGGTTTCTTCATCGGTCACGCGCATGCCTTGCACGAAGGTGCCCTTTTTGCCCACACGCGCCAGCGCGTTGTCGATTTGCGGGCCGCCGCCGTGCACCACCACCGGGTTCAGCCCCACCAGCTTCAGCAGCACCACGTCTTCGGCAAAGTCTTGTTGCAGCGCCGGGTCGGTCATGGCGTTGCCGCCGTATTTGATGACCAGCGTTTTGCCGTGGTATTTGCGGATGTAGGGCATCGCCTGGGCCAGGATTTCGGCCTTGTCGCGCGGCGAGATGTGGGACAGATCGGGGGCGTCTTGCGTGGTCATGCGGGGGGCTCCGGCAGGGGTCAGGGGCCGCGTGGGCGGCGCTGCGGGGAATTGTAGGGTCCCAGCTTGGCGGGCCGCTATGCTGGCTGCCATGCACTCGCCGTCCTGGGTTCAAACCAGCTTGATCTGCGTTGTCTTGGGCAGCGGCGTGGGGCGCTTGGCGCTGGCGGCTGAACCGGGCCCGATCGGTGCGGCGCCCGTGCCGCGCTCGCCGCCAGCGATGGTGCCTGTGCCCGTGCCGGCCCCACAAACCGTGGCCGAGTTTCTCGACAGCTTGTCCGATGCCGCGCTCGGCGCCGACCGCTCGCAGATCTACCGCATCGATGGCCAGCGCCGCAGCGTCAAGCTCAGCCGCAGCTGGATGGTGTCGCTCGACGAAGCCAGCGCCAGCCGCCTGCGCCACCCCGGCGTGGTGCCCAGCGCGGCTGGGCCGGCGGGGCGGATTTTTGAGCTGCTGTACGACGGCGAGCCAACCCACGCGCAGCTCTACACCCAGCGCGACGGCGGCGGGCGCGAGAGCGGGGTGCGGCTGCAGCGTGCGCTTTCGGCCGACTGGGGGCTGCGCGTGCAGTCGCTGTCGCGCCATGGTGCCGACGAGACCCTGCGCCGCCACGATGCCGAACTGGCGCTGCGCCGGGGCGACGATGCACGGTGGATCGAAGGCGTGTGGCGCCGCGCGTCGCTTGATTTCGCGGGCGAAACGCCGCCGACCTCGTCGACCCAGCTGCTGGGCTTGCGCGCGGGCTGGGCGCCGCCTTCGCAACCCGGGCTGACGGTGTCGGCCAGCGCCTTGCACGCCTTTGGCGCGCACACGCCGCCCGACCAGGGCGACCGGGCGCGCTCGATGGTGAGCGTGGGCGCCGATTGGCAGCCGGGCTGGGCCGGGTTGCCCTCGCTGCGCCTCTACGCGCGCGACGCGCTGCGCCTGGGCCTGCTGGCCTCCGATGGCCTCGACGAGCGCGCCACCTACCGCCGTCAGCTCGGCGCCGCATGGAGCGATGGCACGCCCGGTGGCAGCATCTACACCGAATGGCGCCAGCACTCGCTCAGCGACGACCGCGACCAACTGGCCGTGTTCGGCTGGCAGCACCGCTGGCAACCCGAGGCGGTGTTGCCCGGCTGGACGCTCGAATCGCTGATCGAGCGCGCCGAGCCCTTGGGCGGCCCCAGCGCCATCGCCTCCACCACGCTGGGCCTGCGCGCACGGCACAGCGTGAGCGGGCTGAGCAGCATCAACGCGCAATCGGAATGGGTGCGCTCCAGCGTCAAAGACAGCGTCTACTTGCGTGGGCGGCTGGTGCAGCGTTTGAGCGTCAACACGCTCAGCGCCTGGGGCCTGTCGCTCGCCCAAGACGTGCCCAAAGACCCGGTGGGGGTGCCGGTCACCGGCCTCAAGGCATCGGCGGGTTGGGGCTGGCGCGAGCCCGAGGCCCAGCGCTGGAACACCTTGTGGCGCTACACGCTGGCGCTGCGCAGCGCGCAAGGCGATGGCGTCACCACCCCGGGCGTGGCCGACCGCCGCGCGCACATCGGCTTGGCACACCTGGGCTGGCAACTCAGCGAGGCCGACGCGCTGTCGTTGCGCGGCAGCCTGCGTTTTGACCGCGATGAATCGTGGCAAGCGGGTGCCACCCGGCGCAGCGAACTCTGGGTGTGGCGCGGCACGCACATGCTGAGCACGCGCTGGTCGATGAGCCTGCACGCCGCCTCGCTGCGCGACGACGCCTTGGGGCGCGTGCCCGGTTGGGGCGGTGAGCTGGGTTTGCAGCTCAGCCGCAAAGCCAGCCTGGCGCTGGGCTACAACCCGCGCGGCGTCAATGACACGGAGTTGGCGCTGGACGACCGCCTGGAGCGAGGTGTGACGCTGCGCCTTCGCTTTTCGATCGAGAACGCGCTGGCGGGGTGGTTGGACCGCCCCTGGCAGGGCGCCGTCCACGCGGCGGCCGAGCCCCCCTGGTGACGTTTGCGTCCAACTTGCGCTGGGTCAAACGGCGCCGACATCTTGGGGCCATGTGCCTCGGGCGGTGCGCAAATGCACCGCCTTGCCTCGCAGCAACTCGCTACCATGAGGCGCGGAGGAGGAGGTGTCATGGCCCCATTGCATGCGCTGGTCTACGTTTCCACGGCCCGTCATCGGCTCTCGCTCGACGAGATCGACCACCTGCTGGAGCGCGCCCGGGTGCGCAACGAACGCGTGGGCGTCACGGGCGTGCTGCTCTACAACGACGGCAACTTCATGCAGTACCTCGAAGGCCCCGCCGCCGGCATGGCGGAGGTGTATGCCGCCATCCAGCGCGACGCCTTGCACTCGGGCTTGATTGAGCTGCAGCGGGACACCCCGCCGCACCGTGAGTTCCAAGAGTGGAGCATGGGTTTTCGTGCCAGCTCCGCCATCCAGATGCCCGACGACCCCAGGGCCGACCGCATCTTGGCCGAGCGCTTGCAACTGCAAGGCGCGCCGCGCTCGCTCTCGCACGCGCTGCTCAACCGCTTCTGGGGCCAGGGCTGCCGTCCGCTGGCGTTTTGAGCGCCGGCGGCACCGAGCCGCGCCGAGGGTGGAGGTGGAGGTGGCCGCACCGATGGCCGCCCACAGGCTCCTAGAATCGCGTCCCTTGCCGCTCACTCCACTGCGGCCTGCGGCTGCGGCCCCGGGCCGGCCGCCATGACCACCCAGAACATCGTCGTCAACCCCGACCTCAAGGCCTACATCGACCCGCTGACCGCCGAGGAGCACGCCTCGCTCGAACGCAGCCTGCTGGCCGAGGGCTGCCGCGACGCCCTCGTGCTCTGGGGCGACATGCTGGTCGATGGCCACAACCGCTACGGCATCTGTCAAAAGCACGGCCTGCCGTTCCACACCGTGCAAAACCCGCGCTTCCACAGCATCGACGACGTGCACCTGTGGATGATCGACCAGCACCTCGGCCGCCGCAGTGTGTCCAACTTTCAGCGCGGCCTGCTGGCGCTGCGCAAGAGCGACATTTTGGCGTCGCGCCGCGAGCAAGCGGCGGCCGTCGCAGCCGCCTCCGGCGGCGGTGCTGCCGATGCCGATGCCGCGGCTGGTGCCGGCACGGAGGCGTCAGAAGCCCCCTGGTCCGGTGACTCCACCTTGCCCGCCGCCGAGCCGCTCAACAGCCGCGAAGCCATCGCCCGCGCCGCCCGCCTGAGCAGCAGCCAGGTGGTGATGATCGAGCGCATCCAAAAACAAGCCGCGCCCGAGGTGGTGGCCGCCGTGCGCGCCGGCACCATCTCCATCAACGCCGCCGCCGCCGTGGCCAGCCTGCCCGCCGAAGAACAAGTGGCCGTGGCCGCCGCGGGCGCCGACGAACTCAAACAAGCCGCCAAGCGCGTGCGCGACGCCAAGCGCCGCCCGCCGCGCGATCCGGTGGCGGGGGCCGAGGGTGGCGACGTCAGCGACCACGCCGACGCCAGCGCTGCGGCCGGTGAACTCACCCAACTCCGCGCCCGCGTGGCCGAACTCAGCGCCGAAAACGCCGCGCTGCGGGCAGAGCTGGCGACCCTGCGCTGAGTTCGGCCTCGCACGCCGCAGCGCGGTGCGATGGAGCGGCGGGGCGCCGTCGCTGCGTTTGAGGCGGCGCCGACACCGCCGCGCTGCTGAGTGCAGCGCACGCGGCGTCTTGTCTGACGCGCAGCCGCGCCCTTGGCTGATGTTGCGGCGCGCCGGCAGAGCTCAAAGTGGGTGCAAGTGGCGGCGACCCGCTGCGCACCTTCACTTGGAGCACCTCATGAACACCTTCACTTCGCCCTCCCTTTTGGCTGTGGGTTGTTTGGCCGCTGTTCTCGCCACCGGATGTTCGAGCATGAGCCGGGACACCGCCATCGGCGCGGGCATTGGCGGCGTCGCGGGCGCAGTGGTCACCGGCGGCAGCGCGACCGGTGCCGCTGTGGGCGCGGTGGTCGGTGGCGTCATTGGCAACGAGGTGGAGAAAAAGAAGAAATAAGCGGGCCCCCATCGGGCCGCCTCTGCCCATGCGGGCATCACCGTGCACTCACGCTGGGGCACGCCTGACCGAGCGTGTGAGAGCATCCGCCGATGGGCATCTCCTTCGACCATGTCTTCATCTGCTGCGAGCCGGGTGGTCCCGAGGCCGATGCCTTGCTCGCCATCGGCTTGGTCGAAGGCACGGGCAACATCCATCCGGGGCAGGGCACGGCCAACCGGCGCTTCTTTTTTGAGGGTGGGTTCATTGAGCTGCTGTGGGTCCACGACCCAGGCGAAGCGCAGTCACCGCTGACCGCACCGACCCGGCTCTGGCCGCGCTGGGCGGGACGCCACACGGGCCATTGCCCGTTCGGTTTGGCCTTCAGCCCCACGGGCACAGACGTCCCGCCGCCGCCCTTCAGCACCTGGCCCTACCGCCCCAACTATTTGCCGGCGGGCAAGGACATCCTGTTTGCCGAGCACACCCCGCTGCACGAGCCCGAACTCTTCTACCTGGCTTGGCCGCATCCCCAGGCCGCTGCAGCGACACAAGCCAAGAGCCACCCGAATGGGCTCCGGCATTTGCTGTCGGTGTCAGTGGGTGGGCCCGCGGGCGTGACGCGCTCTGCGGCGTCGTTGGCGGCGCAGGCTGCGGGCCTGCTGCACTTCCATGCGGCCGATCGCTGCGAACTGCGCTTGTCGTTGGCGGGCACGCGGGCGGTAGAGTTTGACCTGCGACCCACGCTGCCGCTGGTCTTGTCGGCGAGCGCCGTCTCGCGCTGAGGCTGTGCCAGCGCATGGCACCCGCCCCTGCCCAGGGTCAACCGCGCGACCACGCCGCGCCAGCTTGTCCTGCGGCCGTAACCGCTTTGGTCTGATACTTGCTCAGCCTCTGGGCGGGCTGCACCGACGCGGTGTGTGCCCGTCGCACGCAAGACAACGATCAGTGCAACACAGGAGATGAACCGTGGCGAAAGTTCCCCCGGGCGTGGGCCCGCGTTACCCGCAGGTGGTGGTGCTGTTTGGCGCCACCGGCGATTTGTCGCGGCGCAAGCTGCTGCCGGGCCTCTACCACCTGACCACAGCCGGCTTCATCCCGGGCTGCCGGATCATTGGCGTGTCGCTCGACGACATGGACGCCGATGCCTTCCGCGCCGCGGCCCGCAGCGCGCTGGACGAATTTTCCAGCCGCGAGATCTCAGACGCCGACTGGGACGCTTTTGCCCAGATGCTCGACTACGTGCCGCTGGCCGCAGGCGCCCCGGCGCTGAAGGCCGCGGTGGGCCGCGCCGAGCAGGTGCTGGGTGGGCAGTGCCAGCGCCTGCACTACCTGAGCGTACCGCCGAATGCGGCGCTCTCGGCCGTGCGGCTGCTGGGCGAGGCAGGCCTGGTGGCGCGCTCGCGCATCATCATGGAAAAGCCCTTTGGCACCGACCTGGCCAGCGCCGTGTCGCTCAACAGCAAGCTGCACGAGGTGTTTGCCGAAGACCAGATTTTCCGCATCGACCACTTCTTGGGCAAAGAGCCGGCGCAAAACATCCTGGCCTTCCGCTTTGCCAATGGCCTGTTTGAGCCCATTTGGAACCGCAACTTCATCGACCACGTGCAGATCGATGTGCCCGAGACCCTGGGCCTGGGCAAGCGCGCGGGCTTTTACGAGCAGACCGGCGCCTACCGCGACATGGTGGTGACGCACTTGTTCCAGATTTTGGGCTTCATGGCCATGGAGCCGCCGACCTCGCTCGACCCGCAGCCCATCAGCGAGGAGAAGAACAAGGTGTTCCGCAGCATGCTGCCGATCCAGCCGGGCGACGTGGTGCGGGGGCAGTACGCGGGCTACCGCGAAGAGGAGGGCGTCGATCCGCAGTCGGAGACCGAGACCTTCATCGCGCTCAAGTGCTTCATCGACAACTGGCGCTGGGCCGGTGTGCCCTTCTTCCTGCGCACCGGCAAGCGCATGGCCGAGGGCCAGCGCATCATCTCGATCGCCTTCCGTGAGCCGCCCAAGAGCATGTTTCCGGCGGGCTCGGGCGTGGGCGCGCAGGGCCCCGATCACCTCACGTTTGACCTCGCCGACTCGTCAAAAATGAGCTTGTCGTTCTACGGCAAGCGGCCGGGCCCGGGCATGCGCCTGGACAAGCTCAGCCTGCAGTTTGCGATGCGCGACACCGGCCTGATCGGCGACGTGCTCGAAGCCTACGAGCGGCTGATCTTGGACGCCATGCGCGGCGACCACACGCTGTTCAACACCGCCGAGGGCATTGAGCGGCTGTGGGAGGTGTCGTCGGCGCTGATCGAATCGCCGCCGCCGGTGCGCCTGTATGCGCCGGGATCGTGGGGCCCAAAGTCGATACATCAGCTGATTGCCCCGCATGCCTGGCGGCTGCCCTTTGAGCGCGCTTGGCGGGCGCCCAACACCTTGGGGGGATGAGCGGCTGGCGGTGAGCCCGGGCCGGTCTCGGGCCCAGCGCAGACGCCATGGGCAAGGCATCGCCAGTCAAGAGTCCCCCCAAAGGAGCGGCGAGAACTGCGTAGGTATTCACGGTTCGGTTGTTGTTTTTGCAACATCAACCGCGAGTTCTCACGCCTGACCGGCGTTTCACGGGGGTGACAGGTGGGCGGCAGCTTCAACCTGGGGCCGACTGCGAGAGTGGGTGATTCAGCTACCCGCCCAGGAGCCTCGCTGTGCCGCCACTCCACGCCATTGTTTATGTCTCCACTGCCCGGCAACTGCTGGCCGCGGCCGATGTGGAGCGCTTGCTGGAGGGCGCACGGCGCCGCAACGCCAGCGTTGGGGTCACCGGGGTGCTGCTCTACAACGACGGCAGCTTCATGCAGTACCTGGAGGGGCCGTGCGAGGGGGTGCGGACCGTGTACGACCGCATCCAGCGCGATGTCAGCCACGGCTGCCTGATCGAGCTGATGCGCGACACACCGCCACAGCGCTTGTTTGAGCACTGCCCGATGGCCTACCGCGACTCGCCGACTGGCGCCATGCCCGGCGCTGCGGCCAATGCGCTGGACGCCGCCTTGATGATGCCGTCCCGCTCACCCTGCGTGGCCCCCGAGCACTCGCTCGTGCTGGCCCTGTTGTCGCATTTCTGGGGGCTGCGCCGGCCGCTGGCTGAGGGGCGCGGTGGGGCGATGGCAGGTCTGGCCAAGGGCGCGCCGGCATCGGTGTCAGCATCGCCAAAGTTCACGGCGATGGCCGTGGCACCGGCGCCCGTTTCCCACGCGCGCCGCGCTGACGATCACAACCCCGAGCCAGAGCGGCAACGCGAACTCGCCTGGATCAGTAGGTTCGGCCCCCTTTGAACTGACCGTGTGATTTGCGGGCCAGCGTGCCCGATTTGGCCAAGGCCTCGAAGCTGCTGCCCGCATGGGCATGGCAAATGGCCAGGCCCAGCGCGTCGGCCGCGTCTTTGCCGGGCAGGCCGGGCAGCTTGAGCAACCGGGCCACCATGTCTTGCACCTGTTCTTTGCGTGCATGCCCGTGGCCAACCACGGCCTTTTTCATTTGCAGCGCGGTGTACTCGCTCACCGTCACGCCCTGCGACACCAAGCCCACGATGGCCGCACCGCGCGCCTGCCCGAGCAACAAGGTCGATTGCGGGTTGACGTTCACAAACACGATCTCCACCGCCGCGGTTTGCGGCTGGTAGCGCTGCACCACCTCGCGCACACCTTCAAAAATGATGTTCAGGCGCTGTGGCAGTTGGCCAATGTCGACCGCGGTGGTCTTGATGGTGCCGCTGGCCACATAGTGCAGCTGCGAGCCTTCTTGGTCGATGACGCCAAAGCCAGTGGACACGAGGCCCGGGTCGATGCCGAGGATGCGCATGGGAAAACCTTCAACCCTCGATGAACCAGTGAACGGAATGGAAGAACACCGGGGCGGCAAAACACAGCGGTGCCACGCGGTCGAGCAGGCCCACGGCGCCCGTGACTGACGCGCGGCCGGCCCAGTTGCGCACACCGGCATCGCGCTTGAGCGCCTTCATCACCAGCTCGCCCAGCGTGCCGCAGCCCCCGGCGATCGCGCCAATGCCCAGCGCCGCCAGCGGCTGCAGGGGCGTGGCCCAAAACAAGCCGGCGCCCACCACGCCCGCGGCCAGCAGCCCCAAACCAAAGGCCCGCCACGAGAACGAGCGGCTGATGGCGCGCGCCACCGGCCGGCGGCGCAACCAGCGCGTGGCGGCCTCTTGCGCCAGCTGCGCGGCCGACACCACCATCACCACAAAGAACACCAAGAAGCTGCCGCGCCCGGCCGTGGCCGGGGTGTCGAGCAGCAGCAGGGCAGGCACATGGCTCAGGCCAAACACGCACACCATGATGCCCCACTGGATCTTGGCCGTGCGCTCCAGAAAGCGCTGCGGGTCGTTGCCCAGCGCGCTCAGCACCGGAATGGCGAGAAACACATAGACCGGAATGAAGACCGAGAACAGGTCGAACCAGCGCCCACCCGCCAGCACAAACTGCAGCGGCAGCACGCCAAAAAACACCAGCAGCAGGCTGCGGTGGTCGGCGCGGGTGGTGTGGGTGAGGGTGATGAACTCGCGCAGCGCCAAAAACGACACCACGCCAAACAGCAGCCCCGCGGCCACCGCGCCCAGCACCCAGGCCACCCAAAACAAGATCGCGCCCAACCACACCGCGCGACGCTCGCGCTTGAAGACGTCATAGGCCTCGCGCTGGGGCGTGCTGAGCTCTCGCATCGCATACAGGCTGGACGCGGCCGTGACCAGCGACAGCCCGCCAAACAAGGCCACGAACAGCCACGCCGTTTGCGTCGCGTTCGACACGCCGCGCAGCGCTTGCAGGGCGGCCAGCATCAGTGCACCTCCCGGCGCAGCGCCAACACGGCGTCGCGGCAGCGGGTGAGAAAGACGCGTTTGTCTTCGCCCTCGGCCAGGCGCAGCGGTGCGCCAAAGGTGGCCGAACACAGCAGCGGCACGGGCACCACTTCGCCCTTGGGCATCACGCGCTGCACGTTGTCGATCCAGGTGGGAATCAGCGCCACGTCGGGGAACATCTCGGCGAGGTGGTAGATGCCGGCCTTGAAGGCCGCCGGCTCGGCCGCGTGGCCGCGCGTGCCTTCCGGAAAGATCACCAGCGAGTCGCCGTGGCGCAGCGCCTCGGCCAGTGGCTCCAGCGGGTCTTCGCTCTCGTTGCGCTGTCGGCTCACGTAGACGGCGTTGAACACTTCTGAGGTGAGCCAGCGTTTGAAGGGCGTGGCCGTCCAGTAGTCGCGCGCGGCAATCGGGCGCGTCACGGCACGCAACTCGCGCGGCAGTGCGGCCCAGATCAGCACCCAGTCAAAGTGGCTCTGGTGGTTAGCAATGTAGATGCGCTGCTCGGCCATCGGCGGGCAGCCGCGCCAGTGGCCTTGGGCACCGGTGATGAGGCGCGCGAGCAGCGAGAGAAACAGGCCAGTGGCCTCGGGGACGGTCATGGGCCGCGATGGTAGCGCGCGGGCGGTGCCCGGCCGCTGTCACGCGTGCCGGTCACTCCGATTCAAACTGCCTCGGGTTGCGGCCTTTGAACGGCGCGTAGAAGGCCTTGATCTGGAGCATGTCGGCCTCGATGTCGCCCGTGGGCACAAACACCGGGCCCAGGCCGGCGAGCTTGCGCTCGTAGTCCATGTAGGCCATGACGATCGGCACCTCGGCCTGCAGGGCGATGTAATAAAAGCCCGTCTTCCAGCGCCGCACGGCCGCGCGCGTGCCTTCGGGCGGCACCACCAGTTGCAGCGGGCCCTCGGCGTCGCGCAGCACCTGGGCCGACACGGCCACCAGGTTGTTGCTCTGCTCGCGCTTGACGGCAATGCCACCCAGCCAGCGCATCAGCGCGCCAAACGGAAAACGGAAGATCGAGGCCTTGCCCATCCAGTGGATGTCCAGCCCCAGCACGAACGACACCATCAGCGTGTAGGGCAGGTCCCAGTTGCTGGTGTGCGGGGCGGCGATGAACACGCATTTGCGCGCGCTGGGCGGCAGCGCGCCTTCCACGGTCCAGCCGTTCAAACGCAAGAAGCCGGCGGACAGCGCGCGCAAGGTGGTGTTGACCACGGGGGTGCGAAAAATCGTGAGCGACATGGGAGGCAAGGCGAGTCAGTGCAAAGGCGCGCGGCGCGCAGTGTGCCTCAGCCCGCTGACACGCCTGCGTGTCTTTGCCACGCATCCCTTGACCGGCGTCAGCGTTGGGCGTCAAGCCCCATGCGCGGGGCAGCCGGGTTGGCGCTTGCCCAGCAGGTAATCGCTGATCAAGCTGCGGTAGCGCTCGGCCCCAAAGCTGGGGAAGTGGCCGCCGTGCACCGTGCGCACCGGCAGGCTTTGCAGCTGCACCATGCTCTCGATGTAGTCGGGCACGCAGCAGCAGGGCGCGTCGTCGATCAGCGGACCGTCGTACACCGTGTCGCCCGAAAACAGCGTGCCGGTGGCCGCTTCCCACAAGGCGATCGAGCCGGGCGAGTGCCCAGGCAGGTGCAGCACCTGCAGGTGGCGATCGCCGAGGTCGATCACATCGCCTTTTTCCAGCAAGCGCGTGGCGGGTGCGGGCGGCACGCGGTAGGCCGCGGCGTCGAAGCCGCCCGGCGGCAGCGCGGTGAACATGGCCACCGTGGCGTAACGATCGGCCAGCGTGCGCTCTGCGGTGGGCTCGGCCAAGATGCCCGCCTCGCAGCGGTGGATGGCGCGTTGCGCAAACTCGTGGTGGTTGCCGATGTGGTCGAAGTGCGCATGGCTGGCCACCGCCAGCACCCGCTCGCGCTGGATGAAGGGCATCTGCTGCAGCAGGCTCACCACGCCCAAGCCGGAGTCGACCAGCAGGTCACCGTCGCGCCCGCGGATGTGCCAGATGTTGCAGCGGTAAAACGGATCGATGTGCTGCTCGTCGATCAGCGTCACACCATCGGCCATCGGCGTGACGCGGTACCAGTCGGCGGCGCTGGCGGTGACAGTGGCGTGGTGCATCGCAGGGCTCCTCAGCGGGCGTGGATCAGGTGCCGAATCTCTTGAAACGCCTTCAAGCCCCAGGGCCCGAGCTCGCGCCCCAGGCCGCTGTGTTTGAAGCCGCCCCAGGCGGTGTGCGGAAAGATCAGCTGCGGTGTATTGAGCCACACCGTGCCCACGTTCAGCTCGGCCGCCACGCGTCGCGCGCGTTCGCGCTCGCCGCCCACCACCGTGGCCACCAGCCCGTAATCGCTGCGGTTGGCGATCTGGATCGCCTCGGCATCGCTGTCGATGGGCTGCAGGCAGGCCACCGGGCCGAAGATTTCTTCGTCCCAAAGCGCGGGGCTGTGTGTGGCGTCGGTGAGCACGGTGGGCGCCATGGCAAAGCCGCCTTCGCCGGCCAGCGCTTGGCCGCCGGTCAACAAACGCGCGCCCCGGCCGATGCCGTTCTGGATGCGCGCCAACACACCGTCGCGCTGGCGGGCGCTGATGAGCGGGCCCAGCGTGGTGTCGTTGGCCGCTGCGGGGCCGTGGCGCTGGGCTTGCGCGGCCGCCACGAAGCCGTCGATGAACCGGTCCCACAAGGAGCGCGCCACCAGCACGCGTGAGGTGGCCGAGCACATCTGGCCGGCGTTGAAAAACGCGCCGCCCACGGCCAGCTCGATGGCCTGCGCCAGCGATGCGTCGTCCAGCACGATCAACGACGACTTGCCGCCCAGCTCCAAGCTCACGCGCTGCAAACGTGGCCCGGCGGCCGCCAAGATGCGCTGGCCGGTGGCGTTGCTGCCGGTGAATGAGATCTTGGCGATGGCCGGGTGCGCGAGCAGCGCCTGGCCCACCTCGCCCGCACCGCACACCAGGTTGACCACGCCCGCGGGCAGGCCAGTGGCGGTGATGATGTCCTGCAGCGCGATCTCGGCCAGCGGCGTCAGCTCAGAGGGCTTGAGCACCACCGTGCAGCCGGCCGCCAGCGCGGGTGCCAGCTTCCAGGCGGTGGTCACCATCGGAAAATTCCAGGGCACGATCAGCGCCACCACGCCCACGGGCAGCGGCTGCAACTCGGCCTGCACCGAGTCATCGGGCAGTGGCACATCGCGTGCCGTCATGCCCTCGCCGCGGGCGCACAGGTCGGCGTAGTAGCGGAAGGTGGCGACCGCGTCCGACACATCGAGCGCGGCCTCGAACGTCGGCTTGCCGTTGTTCCGTTGTTGTAGCGCTTGCAGCCGCGTGCGTTCAGCCTCGATGCCATCGGCAATGCGGCCCAGCCAATGGCTGCGCTCACTGGCGCTGCTGTGGCGCCAGCTGGCAAAGGCGCGTTCTGCAGCGCGGGCAGCTGCGGCCACTTGCTCGGCGCTGGCGTCGGCCACCTGCGCGATCACTTCGCCCGTCACCGGGTTGTGCACGGCGCGCCATGCGCCCTCGCCAGCTTGCCACTGGCCGTCGATCAAGGCTGAATGCGCTGGCTGGCTCATGCGGCCTCCGCGGTGTCGGCAGGCAGCGGCGAGAGGTGCTCATGCACAGCCAACCAGCGGCCACTGGCTTGGCGCGTAAACACGATGGTCTCGCGCTCGTCCAGCGTCACCTCACCGTCGGCAGTGAAGTGCAGCGTGGTGCGCACCTGGTGGTGAAACACCGCCACCTCACCCAGGCACTGCACATGCTGCTGCGTGGATTCACACGCCCGCACCTGGAAGCCCAGCGTCTCTTCCCACTCGGCCCAGAGCTGCTCATACGCGGCGCGGCTGGGCAGCACGGCGGGGGTGCTGTGGAAGATGAAGCTGGCCTCGGGCGCAAAGGCGTCAAAGTAGGCACGGGTGTCGTGGCGCGCAAAGGCGGCCACCAAGCCCCGTGCGGCGGCCAGCACGGTGGCCTCGTCCACAGACTGCACAGCGGCGGTGCCCATCATTCGGCCTCGATCGGCGCGGTGGCCACGTTGGCGCTCGGCACACCGCGCGGGCCCAGCGGGCCAAACACCGCACGCGGCTCGGGGAAGATCCACAGCAGCAGCGGGTAGACGATGGCCGGCAGCACCAGCGCCACGATCAGCGAGATGTCGACCCCGCCGGCCAACTCGCCCCACCAGCCCACGAACTGGCCAGGGATGTTGATGGTGGCCAGCGCGATCATCGCGGCCGGCAGCCAGGCGACCATGCCGCGCAGGTTCCAGCCCTTGTAGAACCAATAGACACCGCCTTGCTGGCGGCGGGTGAACACCTGCAGATCGTCCGAGCGGTAGTGGCCGCGGCGGGTGAACAGGCCGATCATCATGATCACCATCCAGGGCGTGGTCATCACGATGATGAGCGTGACGAAGGTGGTGATGGCGGCCACCAGGTTGAAGGCAAAACGGCCCGCAAAGATCAGCGCAATCGCCACCAAGCCGACCAGCAGCGTGGCCTTGACGCGGCTGAGCTGCGGGAACACGCTCGAGAAATCGAGGCCCGTGCCATAGAGCGAGGTGGTGCCGGTGGACATGCCGCCCACCAGTGCCAACAGCAGCAGCGGCGTGAAGAACCAGCCGTGCGTGATGGCCAGCAGGCCGCCGGTGTAGTTGGCGTTGGCCAGATAGTCGGGCGCCTTCACGGCAATGATGCTGGTGGTGACGAGGCCAAAGAAGAAGGGAATCAGCGTGAGCAACTGGCCGCCGATGGTGGCCAGAATCAAGCGGTGCTTGGGTGTGTCGTGCGGCACGTAGCGCGACCAGTCGCCGAGGAAGGCGCCAAACGAAATCGGGTTCGACAACACGATCAGCGCCGAGCCCACGAAGGCGGCCCAGAAGCCGGGCGTTTGCGGCGTGAGGCTGGCGGTGCCGACAAAGCCGGCGTCAAACTCCGGCGCAAAGGCGATGAAGCCGAGGATGAACAAGGGCGTGGCCGCGGCCACCGCGATCTTGTTGACCAGCAGCATGAACTTGAAGCCGTAGATGCAGACGACGAGCACCGCGCCGGCAAACAGCGCGTAGGCCAGGGCGTAGAGCGCCTCGCTCTCCGGCAAGCCAAGCAGGCGGTGCAGCGTGCCCACAAACGCGTCGCCACTCGACCACACGCTGATCGAGAAAAACGCGATCGCCGTGAGCAGGCTCAGGAACGAACCCACCACACGGCCCACCACGCCAAAGTGCGCGCCCGACGACACCGCGTTGTTGGTGCCCGTGATGGGGCCGAACACCGACATCGGCGCCAAGATCAGCGCGCCCACCAACACGCCCATCACCGTGGCCAGCGCCGCGTGCCAAAACGAGAGGCCGAAGATGATGGGAAAGGCGCCGAGCACGGCGGTGGCCAGCGTGTTGGCGCCACCCCATTGCACGCGCATGAAGTCAAACACCGAGGCATCGCGGTGCGCGTGCGGGATCGGGTCGACACCGAAGGTCTCGATGGTGGTGGCCGATGTGGGCGCTGCAGGCGACGGCGCGCTGGCCGCAGGCGCGCTGCGGGCAGCGGCCGCCGGGTGGGTGGGGGCGGTGGATGACATGGCGACTCCGGGTCAGTGACAGTGTGGAAAAAGGTCAGCGGCGCACGACGCCGGGCATCACGCAAAGCAGTTCGTACGCGAGGTTGGCGCCCAGCAAGGCGGTGTTGCCGTGCGGGTCGTAGGGCGGCGACACCTCGACCACGTCGGCGCCCACCAGGTCCAGGCCCCAGGCGCCGCGGATCACTTCCAGCGTCTGCGGCACAGTCAGCCCGCCGATCTCGGGCGTGCCGGTGCCGGGGGCAAAAGCCGGGTCGATGCCGTCGATGTCGAGCGAGAAATACACCGGGTCGGTGCCCAGGCGCTCGCGCAGCTCGGCCATCAGCGGCGTGAGCGAGCGGCCCCAGCATTCCTCCACCTGCACCACGCGAAAGCCCTGGCGGCGGCACCACTCGAAGTCCTCAGCCGTGTAGCCGGTGCCGCGCAGGCCGATCTGCACCGTGCGCTGCGGGTCGATCAGGCCTTCTTCCACCGCGCGCCGGAAGGTTGTGCCGTGGGCGACTTTTTCGCCAAACATCTCGTCGTTCACATCGGCATGGGCGTCGATGTGGATCAGCCCGACCGGGCCGTGGCGCTTGTGCAGCGCGCGCAGGATGGGCAGCGTGATGGTGTGGTCGCCGCCCAGCGTGATGGCCTTGCAGCCGGTGCCGGTGATGCGGTCGAACCCGGCTTCGATGCGCGCCACCGAGTCGAGCAGGTTGTAGGGGTTGATGGCGATGTCGCCGAGGTCGGCCACGCGCAGCGTGTCAAAGGGTGCGGCGCCGGTGCCCATGTTGTAGGGCCGCAGCAGCACCGATTCGGCGCGGATCTGGCGCGGGCCAAAGCGCGTGCCCGAGCGGTTGGAGGTGCCGGTGTCGAGCGGCACGCCCACAAAGCCCACGTGCAACGTGGCCGGGTCGTCCACCGCCGGCAAACGCATCATGGTGGCGATGCCGCCGAAGCGCGGCATCTCGTTGCCGCCCAAGGGTTGATACAGGCCGAGGCCTGAGAGGTCACGTGGTTCCATGTCGAAGTGAATCCGGTTGTGTTCGCGGGGAGGGAGAGCGTGGCTGCGCATGCGCTGGAGCCGGTCGCTTGTCTCGCCGGCCAGAGTTCCCCCTGTTCATGGGGTCGAATGGTAGGCAGGCCGGGCCCAAGCATCCATGCCGCTCTGCGTGTGTAAACATGGATGCGCTTCGATGTGAAGTGCGCGTTTACCCCGGGCCTGCCCATGCTGTCCAATGTGTCCGACCTCGATCTGCGGCTGATCCGGGTCTTTTTGTCGATCGTCGATGCGGGCGGCTTGTCGGCCGCGCAGGCCACGCTCAACGTGGGTCAATCCACACTCAGCAGCCAGCTCGCCACGCTGGAGACGCGGTTGGGCTTCACGCTCTGTCAGCGCGGGCGGGGCGGGTTTCGGCTCACGGCCAAGGGCGATCGGTTTGCGCAACTGGCGCGGCGCCTGGTGCACACGCTCAGCGACTTCAGCGATGAAGCCCGCAACATGGACCGCCAATTGGTGGGCACGCTGCAGGTGGGGCTGATCGGCCACTCGCCGATGAGCCAGAACGTGCGCATTGGCCAGGCGATCGAGCGCTTTCGCCAGCGTGACGAGGCGGTGCGTTTGTCGTTGCTGGTGCGCGCGCCGGGCGAGTTGGAGGAGATGCTGGTGGCCGGCCAGATCCAGGTGGCCGTGGGCTACTTCTGGCACCGGGTGCCCACACTCGACTACACGCCCTTGTTCGTCGAGCGGCAGATCGCCTGTTGCAGCCCGAGCCATGCGCTGGCTGCGCGTGCCGGGCAGGTGACGATGGAGGAGCTGGTGGACGCCGACTGGGCCTGGCGCAGCTACCCGCTGCCCGAGGCCCGCCTGGCCGTGCCCTCACGCCGCGTGACGGCGGTGGCGGACAACATGGAGGCCGTGGCCGTGCTGATCCTCTCGGGCCAGCACCTGGGCTACTTGCCCGAGCACTTTGCGGCGCCGTATGTGCAGGCGGGTTTGCTGCTGGCGCTCAACCCGAAGACGCTGCACTACAACGTGACCTTCCACATGGCCAGCAAAAAGCGCGCGTACCAAGACGACATCACGCGCGCCTTCATTGACGACATGCGCACGGTGCACCTGGGGCTGATGGGCGAGGGCGACGCGGCCAGCGCGGCGCCCGCGCCGAAGCCGCGCTGAACACAGGCCCTCAGCGGGCGCGCGCTTCTTTAGCGCTGCGCCACGTTCAGCGCGCGGCCAGGGCCGCGTCGATCGCGCTCAGCTCCGTCGGCGTGAAGTCGCTGCGGTCCACCGCGGCCAAGGCCTGGTCGATCTGGCCGATGTGGCTGGCGCCGATCAGCACCGAGCTCATGCCCTCGTGGCGCAGCACCCAGGCCAAGGCCATCTGGCTCAGCGATTGGCCGCGCGCTTCGGCAACGGCGTTCAGCGCATTGAGTGTTGCCACGCGCTCGGGGGTGATGTCGCTGGCCTTCAGGAAGACGCTGGCGCCGGCAGCGCGGCTGTCGGCGGGCACGTTGCCACTGAGATACTTGTGTGTCAACAGCCCTTGCGCCAGGGGCGAAAACGCAATGCAGCCCATGCCCGCATCCGATTGCGCGGCCAGCACCTCGGCCTCGATGTGGCGGTCGAGCAGGCTGTAGCGGGCTTGGTGAATCAGGCAGGGCGTGCCCAGCGATTGCAGGATGGCCGCGGCCTCACGCAGGCGATCGGCGGGGTAGTTGGACAGGCCCGCATACAGCGCCCGGCCGCTGCGCACAATGTGGTCGAGCGCGCGCATGGTTTCTTCCAGCGGCGTGTTCGGGTCGGGCCGGTGGTGGTAAAAAATATCGACGTAGGGCAGGCCCAGGCGCTTCAAGCTTTGGTCGGCGCTGGCAATGAGCTGCTTGCGCGAGCCCCACTCGCCATAGGGCCCCGGCCACATCAGGTAGCCGGCCTTGCTGCTGATCAGCAGCTCGTCGCGGTGCGTGCCCAGGCCCTGGCGCAGCATCTCGCCAAAGGCCCGTTCGGCCGAGCCTGGCGGCGGGCCGTAGTTGTTGGCCAGATCAAAGTGCGTGATGCCGTGATCGAACGCATGGCGCACCAGCTGCTGGCCGCGCTCAAAGCGGTCGCTCTCGCCAAAGTTGTGCCACAGGCCCAGTGACACCGCGGGCAGCTGCACGCCGCTCTGGCCCCAGCGGCGATAGGCCGCGCCCTCGTAGCGCGATTCAGCGGCTTGCCACGGCATGGGCCACTCCGGCGGTGTCGATGGTGAAGGCGCCCGCGCCGGCTTCGGCGTGGCAGACCCAGACACTGGCGGCTTCACCACTCGGCGCGCGGTAGTGTTCGGCCACGGCGGCGCGGGCCGCACCCACCAATTCCTCAGGCAACACGGCCACCACGCAGCCGCCAAACCCACCGCCGGTCATGCGCGCACCACCGGCGCTGCCGATGGCGTGTTGCAGGATCTCCACCAGCTGATCGATCGGCGGCACGGTGATCTCGAAGTCGTCGCGCATCGAGGCGTGTGACTCGGCCATCAGGCGGCCAAGTGTGGCCAAGTCGTTGTGCGCCAAGGCCTCGGCGGCGTCGAGCGTGCGTTGGTTCTCGGTGACGATGTGGCGTGCGCGGCGGAAGGCCACGGGGTCGAGCGTGCCGGCCTCAGCGTTCAGGCGCGCGAGGTTCAGGTCGCGCAGCGCGGGCACACCGTAGTGTTTGGCGGCGGCCTCGCACTGCTGGCGGCGCACGTTGTATTCGCTGTCGACCAGGCCGCGCTTCACACGCGAGTGCACGATCATCACGGCCACGTTGGCGGGCAAGGGCACGCTGCGCGCGTCGAGGCTGCGGCAGTCGATCAGCAGCGCGTGTTTGTGCTCGCCGCGGGCCGAGATGAGTTGGTCCATGATGCCGCAGTTGCAGCCCACGAACTCGTTCTCGGCGCGCTGTGCGGTGAGCGAGATCTCGGTGGCGCTGATGTCCAGGCCTTGCAGCGTTTTGAAGAGCTGACCCACGGCCACTTCAAGCGAGGCCGAGGACGACAAGCCCGCGCCTTGCGGCACATTGCCGGCCACGGCGATGTCGGCGCCGCGCAGCAGCAGGCCGCGCGCTTGCAGCATCTTCACCGTGCCGCGGATGTAGTTGGGCCAGAGCGCGTCGCTGCGCGGCTCGATGGGTGCGTCGAGCGAGAACTCGTCGGTGGCGTTGCCGAAGTCGGCCGCCACCACGCGCACCAGGCCGTCGGCGCGCGGGTTGGCCGCGATCACCGTTTGGTAGTCGATGGCGCAGGGCAGCACGAAGCCATCGTTGTAGTCGGTGTGTTCACCGATCAGGTTGACGCGGCCGGGGGCTTGCACATGGTGGGTGGCGGCGACGCCGTAGCGGCTTTGAAAAGCCTGGTCCAGGCGCTGGAGCAAGGTGGTGTTCATGATGGTGTGTGAATCTCAGGCCGCGGCTTCGCGGTAGTGCACATCGCTCACAGCGCGCAGGCGCTCGGCGGCTTGTTCGGGGGTCAGGTCACGCTGCGCTTCGGCCAGCATCTCGAAGCCGACCATGAACTTGCGCACCGTGGCGCTGCGCAGCAGCGGTGGGTAGAAGTGGGCGTGCAGCTGCCAGGCCGGGTCGGCGCTGCCATCCAACGCAAAGGGCGCGCCGTGCCAGCCCATCGAGTACGGGAAGCTGCACTGGAACAGGTTGTCGCAGCGGCTGGTGAGCTGCTTGAGCGCCAGCGCCAAGTCAGCGCGCTGCGCGGCCGTGAGCTGCGGCAGCTGCTGCACACCAAAACGCGGCAGCAGCAGGGTCTCAAACGGCCAGGTGGCCCAGAAGGGCACGATGGCCAGCCAGTGTTCGGTTTGCACCACCACGCGCTCGCCCGCGGCGGCCTCGCGCTCGGCCACGTCCAGCAGCATCGGCCGGCCGTGTTCAGCAAAGTAAGCGCGCTGGTGCTGGTCTTCGGTGGCGGCTTCGTTGGGCAGGTGGCCGGTGGCCCAAATTTGGCCGTGCGGGTGCGGCTGCGAGCAGCCCATCACCGCGCCCTTGTTTTCGAACACCTGCACCCACGGGTGGCTGCGGCCGAGTTCGGCGCTTTGTTCGCACCAGGTGTCGACCACGGTGGTGAGGGCGGGCAGCGAGAGCTCGGGCAGCGTGCGCGCGTGGTCGGGCGAAAAGCAGATCACCCGGCTGGTGCCGCGCGCGGCTTGTTGCTGGAACAGCGGGTCGCTGCTGGCGGGCGCATCGGGCACCTGCGGCATCAGCGCCGCGTGGTCGTTGGTGAACACGAAGGTGCCGGTGTAGGCCGGGTTCACGTCACCGCTGACGCGGGTGTTGCCGGCGCACAAAAAGCAGCCCGGGTCGTGTGCGGGCAGCACGGCTTCAGACGCGGCTTCTTGCTGGCCCTGCCAAGGCCGTTTGGCGCGGTGCGGTGACACCAGCACCCACTGCCCGGTGAGCGGGTTGCGGCGGCGGTGGCTGTGGTCGGTGGGGTCGAAGGCGGTTGTCATGGGGGGCAACAAGCTCAGGGGGTCAAACGCGCTGCAGGCGCACGATGAAAGCGGTTTCGGCGTGCACGCGCGGCATCGGCAGGCCGGCGTGGGCCAGCCAGGCGCCGTCCATCACCACACCGCCGGGCGTGTTGATCGCGTCGTGGA
>JBEAOO010000265.1:0-10589 GCA_041164825.1 Pseudomonadota bacterium
GGTACTTCACCGTCAGGCTGCTCAGGCCCAGTTGGCGGCGCACATCGGCCGCCACACGCTCGGCCATCTCGGTGTGAAAGCCCACGTACTTGCCGTCACCCAAGGTGTAGGCCAGCGCGCCACTGCTCTCGCGCACACCCAGCGTGATGCTGCCGCTGTCTTTGATCTTCTTGAGCGTGTCTTCGGCTTGGGCGGTGCCGAGCAGGGCCAGGGCGGACACAGCGGCCAGGGCCAATTTCGAGATGTTCATGCTTGTCGGTCTCCGAATGCGAGAGAAATGTCGCGGCGGCGCCAGAGGCACAGCCGCTGTTGAAAAAAGGGCGGGAGGGAATGAACCCCGCCAAAACCCCAGGAATCGCACAGCGATGTGCGGCGCACCGCAGCGCGCCGCCAAGCGCATCAATAGCTCATGAAAATGCGTTGCAGCGCCTTGGTGTCGGTCACGCCGCTGGCCAGAGCCACCGAGGCCAAAATGCGGGCCTTTTGCGGGTTCAGGTCGTGCGAGACGACCCAGTCGTACTGGTCGTCCGGCTGCTCGGCATTGCGCAGCACGAAGCCACCGCCGACCACGCGGGCCGAGCGGATGATTTGCACGCCTTGGGCGCGCAGCTCACGCAGCGCCGGCACCACTTGCGCGGCCACCGAGCCATTGCCCGTGCCGGCCAGCACCAGGGCCTTGGCACCCTTGCTGGCAAAGGCCTTTTGCGCCACGTCGCTGGCGTTGCCGTAGCCGTAGGCGATGTCGACTTGCGGCAGCGCGCTGATCTTGTCGATGTCGAACTCCGACTTGGCGGTGTGCAGCTTGGCCGGAGCGCGGAACCAGTAGGTCTTGCCTTCCACCACCATGCCCAGCGGGCCCCACGGGCTCTTGAATGCCTCGGTCTTGATGTTGATCGTCTTGCTCACATCGCGGCCGGTGTGGATCTCGTCGTTCATCACCACCAGCACGCCCTTGGCGCGGCTGTCAGCGGCGCCGGCCACCGTCACGGCGTTGAGCAGGTTGAGCACGCCGTCGGCCGACAGCGCGGTGCTCGGGCGCATGGAGCCCACCACCACCACCGGCTTGTCGGTGTGCACGGTGAGGTTCAGGAAGTAGGCGGTTTCTTCGAGCGTGTCGGTGCCGTGGGTGATGACGATGCCGTCCACATCGGGCTGCTTGACCAGGGCTGAGACGCGCTTGGCCAGGGTCAGCAGGTGTTCGTTGGTGAAGCTCTCAGAGGCAATCTGGAACACCTGCTCGCCACGCACCTGGGCCACAGCAGCCAGCTCGGGCACGCCGGCAATCAGCTTGTCGACCGGCACCTTGGCCGCCTGGTAGGTGGCGCTGTTGGCCGCGCTGGCGCCGGCACCGGCGATGGTGCCGCCGGTGGCGAGCATCACGACCTTGGGCAGGGCCTGGGCATGGGCAACGGCCGCCAGCGTCAGCGCGGCAAACACGCCAGAGAGGGAGCGAACAAGGGTCTTCGAGATCAGCTTCACGGGGAACTCCTGGAGGGGTGGGTGAGCATGCCGGGGCGCAGGATCACTGCGCGTCCAGCCAGCCATCACACGGGTCTCACACCACCCCGTGCTTGGCAACTTGCGATGCGCCGCTAGGGCGTATCGCTGGGGGATCGGTACAGGGCCAGCAGCGCGTCAGACGGCGGCCAGTTGAGGTTGAGGCCGCTCGGCGGGATGGGCTTTTGGAACCAGCGCTGGTAGATCTTGAGCGCCTCGCCCGACTGCATCAGCCGCGTCAGGCCGCGGTCGATGACGGCTTTGAACGCGGTGTCGCCGCGGCGCATCATGCAGCCGTAGACCTCGGACGACATCGGCTCGCCCACGACCACCCAGTCCTCCGGGTGCAGGGCTTTGGCGCGCTCGCCGTAGAGCAGCGCGTCGTCGAGCATGAAGGCGTCGGCCCGGCCTTCTTCGAGCACGCGGAACGAGCCGCTGTGCTCCTTGGCGGGCACGATGTCGATGTCCAGGCGCTGGCGCTCGTTGTAGAGGCGCAGCAGGCGCTCAGACGTGGTGCCGGCAGTGACCACCACCCGACGGTTGCGCAGGTCGTTGAAGTCGCGTACCGGCGAATCGCGGCGCACCATCAGCCGCGTGCCGACCACAAAAATCGAGGTCGAAAACGCCACCTGCTTGGCACGGTCGGCGTTATTGGTGCTGGAGCCGCACTCCAGATCGACGGTGCCGTTTTGCACCAGCGGAATGCGGTTTTGCGAGGTGATGGGAACGAGCTTCAGCGTGAGCGCCGGCAGCTTGAGTTCGGCCTTCACCGCGTCGAGCGCGCGCAGCATCAACTCGTGCGAGTAGCCCACCACCTGGTGGCGGCTGTCGTAGTACGAGAACGGCACCGAGGACTCGCGGTGACCGAGGCTGATGGTGCCGGTGGCGGCGATCTTGCGCAGGGTTTGGGTGTCTTGCGCCTGGGCGGCTCCGGCGCACAGCAGCACGCCGCCGGCCAGAGCGGCCAGCAGATGCTGCAAACGACGACGACTCCGACCCCAGAAGGACATGCCCCAACGCTTTCGTGTGAGTGGACGGCGCGCGCTGCCAGGTGGTGGCCTGGACAGCGTGTCGGGCCCGGCACAGGCCGGCGCCTTTGCGCTCGCAGCTGCTATTGCACGCCACGTGCCAGCCCGCAGAATTGCCGCCGGCTTTTCCAAATCGTTGATTTCAAACATGTTTTTCCCCAGCGTCACCGACGCACAAACGGCATCCCGCCGCCCCAATCCGGGCTGAACGGAAAACCGTCCGCCCGCGGCGGCATACTCGCACGGCCCGGGCGCCCTGCCGCCCTCGTTGACCCGGATGGCCCTGCGGCCAAGACCTCACCATGCACCTGCGCGCCATCCACCACGCCGCCCTGATCGCCAGCGACTACGCGCGCTCCAAAGCCTTTTATGTGGATGTGCTGGGCCTGCGCGTGGTGGCTGAAAACTACCGCGCCGCCCGCCAAAGCTGGAAGCTCGACCTCGCGCTGCCCGACGGCAGCCAGATCGAACTCTTCTCGTTCCCCGGCGCGCCACCCCGCCCCTCGCGCCCCGAAGCCCAAGGCCTGCGCCACCTCGCCTTCCATGTGGATGACCTGGACGCCGTGGTGGCCCATCTGAACGATCACGGCGTGGCCGTGGAGCCGGTGCGCGTGGACGAGTTCACCGGGGCGCGCTACACCTTTTTTGCGGACCCGGATGGGCTGCCGTTGGAGTTGGTGGGGAAGTAGCAGCGCCACCGCGCCAAACGCAAAAAAGCCCGCACGCGGCGGGCTTTGAAGGGTGCGGGGTGGGTCAGCGCTTCAACGTGAACGGCGGCGTTGTTTGGCCACCGCCGTCAGCACAGCCAAACCAGCCAACATCAGCGCATAAGTTTCGGGCTCAGGCACGGCAGAGACGGCGAGCACATCGCCGGAGCGAACCGCCACAGCGCGAAATTCATAGCTCTTGAATTCAAAGCCCTGACTGCCGTTGCCGGTATCGAAGTACCACGCGGCCACTCCGTTGGCTTCAGTCCCCGACCAATACGAATCAGCCTCCGCCGCGAAGAGGCCGGTGTTGATGAAACCAAAGCCAGCTTGCGATGTACTGCAGTAGCCGATGCCCGGAGCGCAATAGGCCTTGTTGCCCAGCGTCGCGTAGTAAACGTGCGCCATCTCGCTGTAGACCGTGCCGTTGCTGGCGGTTTGCACGTTGTAGCCACAGTCGGTGCCGTTGGAACTGAAGTTGCAGCCCGGTGTGCCGGTGTCCACGATCGTGGGCAGGCGCCAGTCGCTGAAACCGCCGTAGGTCAATTGATCGGCCCAGGTGACGGCAGCCTCCCAGCTCATGCGCCCATCGGCGTCATAGCCGCTGGTCTTGGCGTAGTTCCAGTCTTGCAGCCAGGTGATGTTGAGCGCGTCGTCGTAGATCAACCCCTTGCCGCGGTCGAGCAAGGTGGCTTGAGCGGTGCCCGACAGGGCCCCGAATGTGACGGCGGCCGCTGCGGCGGCGAAGTGCTTGATATTCATGGTGGGTCCCTGTGGTGTCGTCAGTGGTCGCCGCATCAGTGCGTGAGGCGACGCCAAACGTGTTGCGCGTTTGTGGCGCGATTCTCAATGTGGCTACAGCCCCCCCCGGTTCAAGGGGAAATGCGGCTCAGCGGCCCTGGCATGGGCGCGCGGCCGGTTCTTGCCACACCGTCATTCCCGCCCCTCGCACGTCCAAGCGGCGCAGACCTTCGGCGTGGCCGCGGCCAGTGGGGTGATCAGCCACCCCCTTTGTGTTTGATGCCGATGGTTGATCAGGGCACACGATGTGTGCCCGCGAATGCATGCATCTTCATATAATGCATGCAGACAACCCCGCCAGGAGCGCTTCACATGGCCATGCTGACCATCCGCAATTTGCCCGACGAGGTGCACCGCGCCCTGCGCACTCGCGCGGCGCAGCGCGGCCACAGCATGGAGTCGGAAGTGCGCGACATCCTCGCCTCCGTGGTCAGCCCGGCGGGCCGGGTTCAACTGGGTTCCTTGCTCGCCGATGTGGGGCGGCAAGCGAAGCTGAGCGAAGCCGAGTTTTCAGTGTTTGAGCAGGTGCGCGACCCCGTGCCAGCCCGCCCAGTGAGCTTCGAATGATCTTGCTCGACACCAATGTGGTGTCGGAGCCGCTGCGGCCCGCGCCCGACCCGCGCGTGGTGGCGTGGATTGATGCGCAGCCGCTGGAGACGCTGTACCTCTCGGCCATCACGGTGGCTGAGTTGCGCGCAGGTGTGGCACTGCTGCCCGCAGGCAAGCGCCGCAGCAGCTTGCTCGACAACTTGGAGACGCGCGTGCTGCCCCTGTTCGTCGGCCGCGTTTTGCCCTTGGACATGGCCTGCACCACGGCCTACGCCCGTTTGATGGCCCAAGCGCGGGCCGTGGGGCTGGCGATTGCCACCGCCGACGGCTACATCGCTGCGATAGCAGCAACCCACCGGCTGACGGTGGCCACGCGCGACACCGGCCCTTTCGTGGCCGCGGGAGCTGCTGTGATCAACCCTTGGCAGGGTTGAGACGGCCCGATGGCGGCTGGCGCTGAGCGCCCTCAGGAAAATGCCTGCCGTTGCAACTTGAGCGCCGGGCGGTCGATGCTGGCGGCCAATAGCTCCACGTCAGCGGCGCTCACGCCACATGCGATGAAGTGGGCCTGCCACTGGCTCACCGTGTGAGCCACCTCCTGGATCAACTCGATGGCGCGCACCCGCGTGAGGCCAAACTCGTTGATGTCGGTGAGCGCGTTGTCGAGGCTGGACTCGGCACCCGCGCGGCCCACGGCCATGGCTTGGTAGCCGAGGTTGAGCAAGGTGGGCAGCACGTCGTAGGCGGGCGTCAGCTCGGGGTAGCCGCTGAGCGCCAAGCGCACGCTGTGGTTGCGTTCGTGGTCGTCGGTGTTGTCGATCAGGATGTTGAACACCATGCGGCGAAACAGCTCTTCGCGCTGGGCCGCTTGGTGGTTGGGGTGGGCCAGGCGCAGCAGCACGGTGGCCAGGGCGCCGTAGCTCTCGCTCAGCCGCGCGGCGCGCAGCAGCGTTTTGGCAGATTGGCAGTGCAGGCGGTAAGGGCCTTGGCGGTCAAAGCGCTGGATGGTGAGCGCGTGGCGCGGCCGACCGTGGCGCGCGGCCAAGGGCAACACACCGGTGGCGGCCACCTGGATGCCGGCGAGGGCGGCCAGGGTGAGCGTCGCGTGCTCGACCAGGGGCGTGTCCACAGCGTCGTCGAGCTCGGCGAACTTGATGACGCAGGGGCCGGCATCGGTGTGCAGCAAGGCCTTGGGGCGCGCGCCGCCAAGCGTGACGCCGGGCTGCACGAGGCGCTGCATGCTGGCGCTGAGCGCGGTTTGGGTTTGCACGTGATCGATGGCGTTGCTGAGCGCCGTGAGATCGCGCAACTGCGGGTAGGGGCCCAGGGTGCGCGGGCGGTACGCATCGGCCGACACCGACACCCCCAAGGCGCCAAAGCGGTCGTCGCCGGCAAACAGCAGCATCTCCAAGATGGACAAGCGCGCCGGGCGCTCGATGTGGCGAATGATGCGTTCGCCCCAGCGGTCGGGGCGCGCGTCGTCGATGGCGCCGGGGGCGCTGTCTTTCTCGCCGGCGCTGTAGACCTGGCCCGGCACCAGGGGCAGGTCTTCGCTGAGCGGGAAGTGCCACCAGCCGGGGTCGTAGCGGAAGGTGGCGCAGTTGGCCACCAGCTGCGACAAGCCGAGCTCGCCCACCAGCGTGGGCGCAGCGGGGTTCACCATGGCCCACAGGTAGAGCGTGTCTTGCGGCACGTGGGTTGGCGGACTGACGGGCAGGGTGACGGGCGCGTCGCTCATGGCAGTTTGGGGGCGCTGGCGGCCAGGAGTGCGGCCAGACCGGCGGCGGCAACGGGCGGCTGTGGGGCACCAGCAGCACCAGCACCAGCGCGCGCCGGGTGCGGCCCAGCCAGGTGGCCGGGCGGCTGGGGTTCACGGGCGGTGAGTGCCGCGACGGCAGGCAGCGCGTCGGCGCGCCCTGCTCGGAAGGGCGGGGGAGACTGGGGTGCTTTGGGCGCCTGGCGCGACCGGCGCGCTGGGCTCAGCTGACTCACTTCGCGCTCCAGCGCAGCGTGATCGGTGAGCGGGGCAATCAGCTCGGCCAGGGCGTTGTGGGGGTTGATCAGCCACATGCACATCACATACGACACCATGGCCACGGCCGGATCACCGCGCTCAATGCGGGCCATGGTGGGCTGCGAGACGCCCAGCTTTTGCGCCCATTGCGCTTGGGTTTCGCCCCGCCGCTTGCGGGCAATGACGATGTGCCGCGCCAGTTGCTCGATGGATTGCAGCACGGCCTGAGGGTGCGCAGCGGGGCGGGTGTTTTGCCTTGGCATACATAGATTTTATCTGGATGCCAGTTTTATGCAACTCTATGGGTCTGATGGATATACGCGACCACTGACCGCACCCAGCGTCATTTGATTCATAGATTCGCCTAAAAGATCGCTATGGCAATATCTATGAATTTGCACAGGTCGAACAGCTGAGCCACACCTGGACGGAGGAAGCAGCGTGTGGGCCGAGGCGCCGGCGCCGCGTCGCACTCCCGACAATCCGCACAGCCCCTGTCGAACACCCCTCCCTGTCGCGCTGGCCAGGCCAACCCACGATCGGCGATCGTGAAAAAAAACGCTTTCAAATCAACGGCTTGACGCGATTTTTCACGCCAGCAGCGAGCTGGCACATCGATTGCAATTCAGGCTGCAACTGCCACCGGGGCAGGCCGCTGCAGGAGCACTTCGATGGACACCACCAAGCCGATCTACCTGGACTACGCCGCCACCACGCCGGTGGACCCGCGGGTGGTGCAGGTGATGGTGCCGTACCTGTACGAGCAGTTTGGCAACCCGGCCTCGCGCAGCCATGCGTTTGGCTGGGCGGCGGAAGAGGCGGTGGAAATTGCCCGCGAACACGTGGCCGCGCTGATCGGCGCCGACCCGCGTGAGATCGCCTGGACCTCGGGCGCCACCGAATCGAACAACCTCGCCATCAAGGGCGCGGCGCACTTTCACCAAAGTAAGGGCAAGCACCTGATCACGGTGAAAACCGAGCACAAGGCCGTGCTCGACACGATGCGCGAGCTGGAGCGCACCGGCTTTGAAGTGACCGTGCTCGACGTGCTGCCCAACGGCCTGCTGGACATCGAGGTGCTGAAGGCGGCGATTCGCCCCGACACCATCTTGGTCTCGGTGATGGCCGTGAACAACGAGATCGGTGTGGTGCAGGACATCAACGCAATTGGCGCGCTGTGCCGCAGCCGGGGCATCCTGTTCCATGTGGATGCGGCGCAGGCCAGCGGCAAGATCCCGCTCGACATGAGCGTGCAGCCGATTGACCTGCTGAGCTTGTCGGCCCACAAAACCTATGGCCCCAAGGGCATCGGCGCGCTGTATGTGCGCCGCAAGCCGCGCGTGCGCATTGAAGCGCAGATGCACGGCGGTGGCCACGAGCGCGGCCTGCGCTCGGGCACGCTGGCCACGCACCAGATTGCCGGCATGGGCGAGGCCTACCGCTTGGCCAAGGTGCACATGGCGGCCGAGAACGAGCGCATCCGCGCGCTGCGCGATCGGCTGCTGCAGCGCCTGTCGGTGATCCCCGAGATCCAGATCAACGGTGACACCGAACAGCGCATTCCGCACAACCTGAACATCAGCTTCAAGTTCGTCGAAGGCGAGTCGCTGCTGATGGGCATCAAGGGCGTGGCGGTGTCGTCGGGCTCGGCCTGCACCTCGGCCAGCCTGGAGCCCAGTTATGTGCTGCGCGCACTCGGCCTGAGCGACGAAGTGGCGCACAGCTCGATCCGCTTTTCCATCGGCCGCTTCAGCAGCGACGCCGACATCGACGACGCCGCCGAGCGCGTGCGCCTGACGGTGGAGCGCCTGCGCTCGCTGAGCCCACTGTGGGACATGCACCTGGCCGGCGTGGACATCTCCAGCGTGCAGTGGGCTGAACACTAAAACCACCGGCTCGCGGCGCAGCCCGTGGGCCTCCCAGACACCCTCACCAGGACACACACCATGGCATACAGCGACAAGGTCATCGAGCACTACGAAAACCCCCGCAATGTGGGCGGCTTCGATGCCGCTGACGACGGCGTGGGCACCGGCATGGTGGGTGCGCCCGCCTGCGGCGACGTGATGAAACTGCAGATCAAGGTCAACCCGCTGACGGGCGTGATCGAGGACGCGAAGTTCAAGACCTACGGCTGCGGCTCGGCCATCGCGTCGAGCTCGCTCGTCACCGAATGGGTGAAGGGCCGCACGCTGGACCAAGCCCTCGACATCAAGAACACGGCGATTGCCGAAGAGCTGGCGCTGCCGCCGGTGAAGATCCACTGCTCCATCTTGGCCGAAGACGCCATCAAGGCCGCCGTGAGCGACTACCGCGCCAAGGCCGGCACGGCCGCGGCCAGCAGCAGGCTGGAGCAAGCCGCCTGCGCGCCCCTGAGCACGCCCGCCCCAGCCGCTGCGTCGCACTGATTTCTCGCTGTCACTCGCGCGCACCTCGCGCCATTTGCCCCACACCCCCGCCTGTGAACCAGGCCCCCCGGAGTACCCACCATGGCTTGCCAATCCCAACCGAATGCCTCCGCCTCCAGCTGCGCCACCTCGTCGGCCCCGCCGGTGATGCCCGTGCTGGCCGAAGGCATGCCCGCGCTCAACATCAGCGACGCCGTGGTCAGCAAGGTGGGCGAGATGCTCACCGAAGAAAACGACCCCAACCTGCGCCTGCGCATCTTCGTCACCGGCGGCGGCTGCTCGGGTTTCCAGTACGGCTTCTCGTTTGACGACACGCCCAAGGACGACGACACCGAAGTCGCACGCGGCGACATCAAGGTGCTGGTCGATGCGGCCAGCCTGCAGTACCTGATGGGTGCACAGATCGACTACGAAGACAGCCTGGAAGGCTCGCGCTTCGTCATCCGCAACCCGAACGCCAGCAGCACCTGCGGCTGCGGGTCGTCGTTCAGCGTCTGACTGCTCGCCCCCAAGTCGCCTGCAGCGTCGCCCCCACTGGGGGAGCGGCCCGCTGAGGGCGGCCCGGCAACAAGGAGAAATTGATGACCGTCACCGTCACCCCCAAGGCCGCCAAGCAGATCCAAAAGGCCCTCACCCAACGCGGCTCGGGCCTGGGCCTGCGCGTGGCCGTGAAGACCAGCGGCTGCTCGGGCTACGCCTACGCGCTGGAGTTTGTCGACGCGGCCGCGCCCGACGACCAGGTGTTTGCCAGCGAAGGCGTGCAGGTGCTGGTGGATGCGCAGAGCCTGCCGCTGGTCGATGGCACACAGCTCGACTGGGTGCGCGAGGGCTTGAACGAAGGCTTCAAGTTCAACAACCCGAACGCCAGCGCCGCCTGCGGTTGCGGCGAATCATTTGCCCTCTGAGGGCCCATCCGGCTGCTGCGCGGTCCGATCTCGCGCCTGCGTTGCTCACCGCACAGGAGTGCGGTTGCGCTGCTCGACGCAAGCTCGAACCGCTCGCGACGCCGGCTGAACCCTCAGAGACAAAACACGCACAAGGAATCGCACCATGGCACTGCTGCAAATCGCTGAACCCGGCCGGGCGGCGGCGCCGCACCAGCATCGGCTGGCGGTGGGCATCGACCTGGGCACCACCCACTCGCTGGTGGCCACGGTGCGCAGTGCCGTGCCGGTGGTGTTGAGTGACGAAGCGGGTCGCGCGCTGCTGCCGTCCGTGGTGCACTACGCCGCCGATGGCCGCACCACCGTGGGCGACGCCGCCCGCGCGCTGGCCACCAGCGACCCGCTCAACACCATCGCCTCGGCCAAGCGCCTCATCGGCCGCTCCCTGGCCGACATCGCGCCCGGCGTCGTGCCCTATGCGCTGGAGCCCCTGGGCCCAAGCGCGGTGGGCGTGCGCACCGCGGCGGGCGTGAAAAGCCCGGTCGCGGTGGGCACCGAGGTGCTGAAGGCCTTGAAAGCGCGCGCCGAAGCCGCGCTGGGCGGCGCCTTGGTGGGCGCGGTGATCACCGTGCCGGCCTACTTTGACGACGCGCAGCGGCAGGCCACCAAAGACGCCGCCCTGGCCGCTGGCATCAACGTGC
>JBEAOO010000266.1:0-16305 GCA_041164825.1 Pseudomonadota bacterium
CGACCAGCTCTTCATCGCCAACACCCACGACTACATCCTGTGCTTCAGCAACCGAGGCCGTGTCTACTGGGTGAAGGTGTGGGAAGTGCCGCAGGGCTCGCGCAACTCGCGCGGCAAGCCCATGGTCAACATGTTCCCGCTGGAAAAAGACGAGAAGATCAACGTGGTCTTGCCGCTCACCGGCGAGTTCCGTACCTTCCCTGAAGACCACTACGTGTTCATGTCCACGCGACTGGGCACGGTCAAGAAGACCCCGCTGACTGACTTCAGCAACCCCCGCAAGGCCGGCATCATCGCTGTGGGCCTGGACGAAGGCGATGTGCTGGTGGGCGCCGCCCTGACCGACGGCAAGCACGACGTGATGCTGTTCTCTGACGGCGGCAAGGCCGTGCGCTTTGACGAAGACGATGTGCGCCCGATGGGCCGAAATGCCCGTGGCGTGCGCGGCATGATGATGGACGAGACCCAAAGCGTGATCGCCATGCTGGTGGCCGAGGACGAAACGCAAAGTGTGCTGACCGCCACCCAACACGGCTACGGCAAGCGCACCAGCATCACCGAGTACACCCGCCACGGACGCGGCACCAAGGGCATGATTGCCATCCAACAAAGTGAGCGCAACGGCAAGGTGGTGGCGGCCACGCTGGTGCGCGCCAACGACGAAATCATGCTGATCACCGACAAGGGCGTGCTGGTGCGCACGCGTGTCAGCGAGATCCGCGAACTCGGCCGCGCCACACAGGGCGTGACGCTGATGGCGCTGGACGACGGCGCCCAACTCAGCGGCCTGCAACGCATTGTGGAAAACGACGCAGCTGAGAGCGACCTGGCTGAGGACGGCACCGACAACACCGGCACGGGCAACGTCCCGGGCACCGAGGAGAACACCTGATGAAGAAGCACATCCTGGCCGCTCTGGCCCTCGCCGCTTGCGCCACCTTGGCGCAAGCGCAAGGCGCAGCCGCCAGCACGCCGGCCAAGAAGGAGCTGATCAAGCGCCTGCTGCAACTGCAACAACCCGGCATCGAAGCCATGGCCAAGAGCCTGACCGAGCAGCCCGCCGCCCGCATGCTGCAAGAAGCTGGCCGCGCCATGCAAGCGGCGGTGCCGCCTGAGAAGCGCGAGGCGGTGGGCAAGCAGATCGAGGCCAGCGTCAAAAAGTATGTGGCCGAAGCCACGCCGATCGTTCGCGACCGGGCCATCAAGCTGGCGCCGTCGGTGATTGGTGCGGCGTTGGAAGAGAAATTCAGCGAGGACGAACTCAAGCAACTCGTGGCTTGGTTTGAATCGCCAGTGAACAAAAAATTCCAGCAAGCGATGCCTGAGGTGAACAACGGCTTCGCCCAAAAAGTGGTGGCCGACGCCCGCCCCACCATCGACCCCAAGCTGAAGGCGCTGGACCAAAGCGTGCGTGATGCGCTGGGCCTGCCCGCAGCGCCCGTCGCACCGGGCGCCTCCGCTGCCAAGGCCAAATAAACCCCGCTGACACACCACCACACTGCGCATGACGATCCGCCCCTACAACTTCGCCGCCGGACCCGCCGCACTGCCCGAAGAGGTGCTGGCCCAGGCTGCCGCTGAGATGCTGAACTGGCACGGCTCGGGCATGAGCGTGATGGAGATGAGCCACCGCGGCCGGGAATTCATCAGCATCTGCGAGCAGGCCGAGGCCGATGTGCGCGAGCTGTTGGCGGTGCCGGCGAACTTCCGCATCTTGTTCATGCAGGGCGGCGGTTTGGCGGAGAACGCCATCGTGCCGATGAACCTCTCGCAAGGTGGTCCGATCGACGTGGTGGTGACGGGCTCGTGGAGCCAGAAGTCGCTCAAAGAAGCGCAGCGCTATGGCGATGCGCGCGCTGCCGCCAGCAACGAGGGCGACAAGCACACCACGCTGCCGCCTGCGGCCAGCTGGCAATTGCGAGAAGGCGCGGCCTACGTGCACGTGTGCTCCAACGAGACCATCCACGGCGTCGAGATGCACACCCTGCCCGACCTCGCCGCGCTGGGCAGCAACGCGCCCTTGGTGGTGGATTGTTCGTCGCACATCCTGTCGCGCAGCATCGATTGGTCGCGCGTGGGCTTGGCCTTTGCCGGGGCGCAAAAAAACATCGGCCCGGCCGGCCTGACGCTGGTGTTCGTGCGCGACGACCTGCTCGGCCGCGCGCTGCCCATTTGCCCCTCGGCGTTTGATTACAAGACGGTGGCCGACAACGCCTCGATGTACAACACGCCGCCGACCTACGCGATCTACATCGCCGGCCTGGTGTTCCAGTGGCTCAAGCGGCAGACTGAAGGCGAGCTCTCCGGCGTGGCCGCCATGGAAGTGCGCAACGTCGCCAAGGCGCAGTTGCTGTATGACACGATCGACCGCTCGGGCTTCTACAGCAACCGCGTGGCTGTGGATTGCCGCTCGCGCATGAACGTGCCCTTCTTCTTGCCCAGCGATGCGCTCAACGACGCCTTCTTGGCCGGCGCCAAAGCGCGCGGCCTGCTGCAACTCAAGGGCCACAAATCGGTGGGCGGCATGCGCGCCAGCATCTACAACGCCCTGCCCTTGGCTGGCGTGCAAGCCCTGACCACTTACCTGCAAGAGTTCGCTGCGCAACATGGCTGACCACACCCCCGCCGCCCCCGTGAACCCGGCCCTGCTCGCGCTGCGCGAGCAAATCGACGCCGTCGACCGCGAGATGCTCACGCTGCTCAACCGCCGCGCTGCGCTGGCGCAAGAGGTGGGTGAGGTCAAGAAGGTGGAGGGCTCGGTGGCCTTCCGCCCCGAGCGCGAAGCGCAGGTGATCGACGGCCTGAAAAGCGTCAACCCCGGCCCACTGAAAACCGACAGCGTGGCGCCCATCTGGCGCGAGATCATGTCTGCCTGCCGCGCGCTCGAAACGCCCACCCGCGTGGCCTACCTCGGCCCGGCAGGCACCTTCAGCGAAGAAGCCGCACTCGGCTACTTCGGCTCCTCCATCGTCAAGGTGCAGTGCGCCAGCGTCGACGAGGTGTTCCACATGACAGCCTCGGGCGCTGCCACCTTTGGCGTGGTGCCGGTCGAAAACTCGAACGAAGGCGTGGTCACGCGCACGCTCGATGTGTTTCTCACCACGCCACTCTCCATCGTCGGCGAGACCAGCCTCTTTGTGCGCCACAACCTGCTGCGCAAAGAAAACTCGCTCGATGGCATCGCCGCCGTGTGCGCCCACCCGCAAGCGCTGGCCCAGTGCCACGATTGGTTGTCTGCCCACTTGCCGCATGCCGAGCGCCGCCCGGTATCGAGCAATGCCGAAGGCGCGCGCCTGGCCGCACTCGACCCCACGCTGGCCGGCATCGCCAGCGCCCGCGCCAGCAGCGAATACGGCTTGCACGTGGTGGCACCGGCCATCCAGAGCGACGCCCACAACCGCACCCGCTTCGTCATCATCACCGACCCTCAGATCACCCCTGCGCCCAAGGCCAGCGGCCACGATTGCACGAGCCTGGTGGTGTCGGTGAGCAACCGGCCCGGCGCGGTGCATGACATGCTGGTGCCGCTGAAGCACCACGGCGTATCGATGACACGCTTTGAGTCGCGTCCCGCGCGCTCAGGCCAGTGGGAATACTATTTTTACGTGGACCTGCAAGGCCACCCCGACCAGCCGCATGTGGCCGACGCCTTGAAGGAGTTGCGCAGCGCCTGCGCCTACTTCAAGTTGCTCGGCAGCTACCCCGTCGACGTTCACTGAGCCCCGCGGCAGACCACCCCCATGTTCAATCAACTCGGCCTCATTGGCTGCGGCCTGATGGGCGGCTCGTTCGCCCTGGCGCTCAAGCGCGCCGGCCTCGTCAAGCGCGTCATCGGCTACAGCAAGTCGCCCTCCACCACCGAGAAGGCGCGACGCCTGGGCGTCATCGACACCGCGGCCGAATCGGCACTGTTGGCCGTGTCGGGCTCCGACATCGTGTTGATCGCCGTGCCGGTGGCCGCCAGTGAAGCCACGTTCAAAGCCATCCGCCACATGGTGGAGCCGGGCGTGCTGGTGATGGATGTGGGCTCGACCAAGCGCGATGTGGTGGACGCCGCGCGCCGTGTGCTCAAAGAGCGCGTGGGCAGCTTTGTGCCGGCGCACCCGATTGCGGGCAAAGAAGTCGCCGGCATCCAGCACGCCGACGCCACGCTCTACAACGGCCGCCAAGTCATCCTCACCCCCATCTCGCAGACCTCGCCCGAGCTGCTTCAAAAGGCCACCGATGTGTGGTCGGCCATTGGCGCGCAGGTGCTGCGCATGTCGCCCGAAAACCACGACGCCGCGTTTGCCGCTGTGAGCCACCTGCCCCACTTGCTGGCGTTTGCGTACTTCAATGGCGTCACCCAGCAGCCTGCGGGCAAAGACTTTCTCTCGCTGGCCGGCCCAGGCTTTCGCGATTTCACGCGCATCGCCGCCAGCGACCCCACGGTGTGGCGCGACATCCTCGCGTCCAACCGCGAGGAGTTGCTCAAACAAACGCAGCGCTTTCGCGTGGCGCTCGATGCGTTTGAGCACGTCATGCTCAACGGCAATACCGAACAGCTCGAAGGCCTGATCCGCGCTGCGTCTGATGCGCGTGCCGGCTGGCAGATGAACACCCCGAAACCTGGCAGCTCCCGCTGACCGCCCTGCCGCCACGCCCTGGCGGCCATGCCGCATGTACGCCAACGCCTTCCTCGACCTCCCGCCCCTGAACGCTGCTGCAGGCACCGTGCGCCTGCCCGGTTCCAAAAGCATCTCCAACCGGGTGCTGCTGCTGGCGGGCCTGAGCGAAGGCACGACCGTCGTCCACGACCTGCTCGATTCCGACGACACCCGCGTGATGCTGGACGCGCTGCGCGAGCTGGGCTGCACCATCGTGCAAGACGAAGAAAGTGGCGCACTCTCGATCACGGGCCTGGGCGGCCAGTTGCAAAACCGCGAAGCCAAGCTCTTTTTGGGCAACGCGGGCACGGCCATGCGCCCGCTCACTGCTGCGCTCGCGGTGCTGGCCGCCACCCAAAATGGCAGCTTTGAGCTCAGCGGCGTGCCGCGCATGCACGAGCGCCCGATTGGTGACTTGGTCGATGCCCTGCGCCAACTCGGCTGCCAGATCGACTGCCTCGGCCAAGAAGGCTACCCGCCGCTGGCGCTGCGCCCCGGCCAACACACGCTGCACACCGCAGCGCCCATCCGCGTGCGTGGCGACGTGTCGAGCCAATTTCTCACCGCCTTGCTGCTGGCCCTGCCGCTGGTCACGGCCAACGGCCCGGCCGTGATCGAGGTCGAGGGTGAGCTGATCTCCAAACCGTATGTGGAGATCACCGTCAACCTGCTGGCGCGCTTCGGCATCCAGGTGCAGCGCGAGGGCTGGCAGCGCTTCACGCTGCCGCAGGGCAGCCGCTATGTGTCGCCGGGCGACATCCATGTGGAAGGTGACGCCTCTTCGGCCAGCTACTTCATCGCGCTCGGCGCCATCGCCGCCACCGCGCAACCGGTACGCATCGAAGGCGTGGGCCTGGACTCGATCCAAGGCGACATCCGCTTCATCGAGGCCGCCCAGGCCATGGGCGCGCAAGTCACCGGCGGCCCGGGTTGGGTCGAGATCCGCCGCGGTGCGTGGCCGCTCAAAGCCCTCTCGCTCAACTGCAACCACATCCCTGATGCGGCGATGACGCTGGCGGTGATGGCGCTGTACGCCGAAGGCACCACCCGCCTGACTGACATCGCCAGCTGGCGCGTGAAGGAAACCGACCGCATCGCCGCGATGGCGGCTGAGTTGCGCAAGCTGGGCGCCACGGTGACGGAGGGCCACGACTTCATCGAAGTGACGGCCCCGGCGCGCGACGCCTGGACACCGGCCAGCATCCACACTTATGACGACCACCGCATCGCCATGTGCTTCTCGCTCGCGGCCTTCAACCCGCTGGCTGGCGCGCAGCCCACAGTCGCCGTGCGCATTGAAGACCCCAAGTGCGTGGCCAAAACCTTCCCAGACTACTTCGAAGCGCTGTTCAGTGTGGCCCGCGGCGATGATGCGCTGATCCCCGTGTTGACGGTGGACGGCCCCTCGGCCTCGGGCAAAGGCACGCTGGCCAGCGACCTGGCCGAGCGCCTGGGCTACCACTTTCTCGATTCGGGCATGGTCTACCGCGCCACGGGCTTGGCGGCCAGCCAAGCCGGCTTATCGCTGGACGACGAAGCCGGCCTGACCGAACTCGCCCGCAGCCTGCCCCTGCACTTTGAAGGCCACACGGCTTGGCTGGGCGATGTCGACGTGAGCGATGCGCTGCGCACCGAAGAAGTGGGCGCCATGGCCTCGCGCATCTCGGTGTGGCCAAAATTGCGCACCGCGCTGGTCGAGCTGCAGCACTCTTTTCGGCAGTTGCCGGGGCTGGTGGCCGATGGCCGCGACATGGGCACGGTGATCTTCCCCGATGCGACTTTGAAGATTTTCTTGACCGCGAGTGCCGCCACGCGCGCCGAGCGCCGGCACATGCAATTGATGTCCAAGGGAATTCCGGCTAGACTCGACGACCTTCGCGCAGACCTTGAGGCGCGCGACGCCCGGGATCAAAACCGGGTCGCCGCACCCTTGAAGCCTGCTGAAGACGCGCTGCATCTCGATAACTCGGCCTTGTCCGTGGAAGCCTCCACGACACAGGTGCTGGATTGGTGGGAAGCGCGCCGGCCTTTTGCCTGACCTGCTGGGCGCTGATTCATCGGCGTTTTGGCCGGCCGAGTGATCGGCCAAACACTCGGCGCGGCCTCTGCTTGGGACGCGTCGGGCTTGGGCCCATTGCCTTCCCTCCAGTGCCGCACATGGCACGCCAAGGCGATGGATCTACAACCTAACCCCGCAGCAGCAGCTGCACCGAAAGACCCCATGTCCCAAACCCAAACTGCCGCCTTCGAAGGCGTCGAGTCCTTTGCCGCCATGTTCGAGGAGTCGCTGCAGCGCTCCGACATGCGTGCAGGCGAGGTCATCTCCGCCGAGGTGGTGCGCGTCGAACACAACTTCGTGGTCGTCAACGCCGGCCTGAAGTCCGAAGCGTACGTGCCCATCGAAGAGTTCAAGAACGACCAGGGCGAACTGGAAGTTCAAGTCGGCGACTTCGTGTCGGTGGCCATTGACGCCATCGAAAACGGCTACGGCGACACCATCCTGTCGCGCGACAAGGCCAAGCGTCTGGCCTCGTGGCTGTCGCTCGAAACCTCGCTGGAATCCGGCGAATTCGTGACCGGCACGGTGAATGGCAAGGTCAAGGGCGGTCTGACGGTGCTGGTCAACGGCATCCGCGCCTTCCTGCCGGGTTCGCTGCTCGACACGCGTCCGGTCAAGGACATGAGCCCGTTCGAGGGCAAGACCATGGAATTCAAGGTCATCAAGCTCGATCGCAAGCGCAACAACGTTGTGCTGTCGCGTCGTGCCGTGGTCGAAGCCTCCATGGGCGAAGAGCGCGCCAAGCTGATGGAAACGCTGCGCGAAGGCGCCATCGTCAACGGCGTGGTCAAGAACATCACCGAATACGGTGCGTTTGTGGACCTGGGCGGCATCGACGGTCTGCTGCACATCACCGACATGGCCTGGCGTCGTGTGCGTCACCCGAGCGAAGTCGTGACGGTCGGCCAAGAACTGCAAGCCAAGGTCTTGAAGTTCGACGCCGAGAAGAACCGCGTCTCGCTGGGCATCAAGCAGCTGGGCGACGATCCGTGGCACGGCGTGTCGCGTCGTTACCCGAACGCCACCCGCCTGTTCGGCAAGATCACCAACATCGCTGACTACGGCGCGTTCGTTGAAATCGAGCCGGGCATCGAAGGTCTGGTGCACGTGTCCGAAATGGACTGGACCAACAAGAACGTTGCGCCTTCCAAGATTGTGTCCCTGGGCGAAGAAGTCGAAGTCATGGTCCTCGAGATCGACGAAGACAAGCGCCGCATCAGCCTGGGCATGAAGCAGTGCAAGGCCAACCCGTGGGAAGAGTTCGCGACCACCGTCCAGCGCGGCGACAAGGTCAAGGGGCCCGTCAAGTCGATCACCGACTTCGGCGTGTTCGTGGGTCTGGCTGCCGGTATCGACGGCTTGGTGCACCTGTCCGACCTGTCGTGGAACGAGCCGGGCGAAGCCGCTGTTCGCAACTACAAGAAGGGCCAAGAAGTCGAAGCCGTTGTGCTGGCCGTCGATGTGGAGCGCGAGCGCATCTCCCTGGGCATCAAGCAACTCGACAGCGACCCGTTCACCGCTTACACCTCGGTCAATGACCGCGGCATGATCGTGAATGGCAAGGTCAAGACCGTGGACGCCCGTGGCGCCGAAATCCAACTGAACGAAGAAGTGACCGGCTACCTGCGCGCTTCTGAAATCAGCCGCGACCGCGTGGAAGACGCCCGCAACGTGCTGAAGGATGGCGACGAAGTCTCCGCCCTGATCATCAACATCGACCGCAAGACGCGTTCGATCCAGTTGTCGATCAAGGCCAAGGACAACGCCGACAACCAAGAAGCCATGCAACGCCTGTCGGCCACGTCCGAGCGTGAAAACGCCGGCACCACCAGCCTGGGCGCTTTGCTGCGCGCCAAGCTGGACAACCAGAGCAACGGCTGATCTCAGCCCTGCCCTGCGAGAACGCTGCCCCAACCCGCTGATCTCGACAACCCCAGGCCATGTCCATGACCCGATCCGACCTGGTGAGCCAACTGGCTGAACGCTTCAGCCAAATCACTCACCGGGACACGGAATTCGCGGTCAAGACCATCCTGGATGCGATGTCCGACGCGCTCTCGCGCGGACACCGCATCGAGATTCGCGGTTTTGGCAGCTTCTCGATCAACCGCCGCCCGCCGCGGGTGGGGCGCAATCCCCGCTCCGGCGAGCAGGTGGTGATTCCTGAAAAACTCGTTCCGCACTTCAAACCGGGCAAGGCTCTGCGTGAGTCTGTGGACGCCCAAGTGCCAGTGGAAGACAGCGCTGCGGCCACACCCGCGAGCGACGCACACACCTCGGTGGACGACTGAGCCCTGTTGAGAGCCGCTGGGGCCAGACCTCGCCGCAGACACCTCACCGGACTTGCCGTTGCACCCACCCGCCGCCACTAGAATGGGTGCGGGAGTTGTGATGCGCACCATCTTTTGGCTCGTTCGAGCCCTTGTCTTTTTTGCCCTTTTTGCATTTGCGCTGAACAACCAGCAGAGCGCCAGCGTGCGCTGGTTTTTTGGTCAAGAATGGCGCGCGCCGATGATCTTCATCGTGCTCGTGGCCTTTGGCCTGGGCTGTGCACTGGGCGTGTTTGCCATGGTGCCCAGTTGGTGGCGCCACCGCCGTGTGGCGCGCCAAAGCGCCGCCGCCCGCGCCGTGAGCGACGAAGGCACACCGCTCAGTGCGGCCACTCCCGCCCCCCTGGAACACCCGCCCCGCGATGGACTTTGATTTTCAATGGTTGCTGCTGGCGCTGCCGGTGGCTTTTGCGCTCGGCTGGCTGGGCTCGCGTCTGGATGTGCGCCAGCTCAAGCGCGAGCAGCGGGAGTCGCCCAAGGCCTATTTCAAAGGCCTGAACCTGCTGCTCAACGAGCAACACGACAAGGCCATCGACGCCTTCATCGAAGCGGTTCAAAACGACCCCGACACCAGCGAGTTGCACTTCGCGCTCGGCAATTTGTTCCGCCGCCGGGGCGAGTACGAGCGCGCCGTGCGTGTGCACCAGCACCTGCTGGGCCGCGGTGATTTGCCCGCCGCCGAGCGCGACCGCGCGCAGCATGAACTGGCGCAAGACTTCATGAAAGCCGGCCTCTTCGACCGCGCCGAAGAAGCCTATCGCGCCCTCATCGGCACGCCCTTCGACAGCGAGGTGCGGCTGGCGCTGCTCAACCTCTACGAGCGCTCGCGCGATTGGCGCGCGGCGGCTGAAACCGCTGCGGCGCTGGAGCGCAGCGGTGCCGGCGCCTTCGGCGCGCGCATCGCCCACCACTGGTGTGAGTTGGCGCTGGAGGCCGACGCCAAAGGCCAGCCCGACGACGCAGGCGCCGCGATCGAGCGCGCCCGCGCCGCCGCACCGCTGGCCGCCCGCCCGCTGATGCTGGCGGGCCAACGCGCTGCCAAAGCAGGCGCCCCCGCCGAGGCGCTGGCCTGCTGGAACGAACTGCGGCTGCGCGATCCGGCCAACTTCCAACTGATCGTGCTCGACTACGCCGACGCGGCACGCGCCGCGGCGCAGATCGAACCGGCGCGCGAAGCGCTGCAAGCCGTCTACGCGCAGTCGCCCTCGCTCGATTTGCTGCGCGCGCTGGCCAGGCTGGATGGGCAAGAGCTCTCCGCCTCGCCGCAATTGTTGGCCCACCTGCAAGCCCAGCCCACGCTGGGCGCAGCACAAGCCCTGCTGGCTCGCCCAGTGAGCGAGTGGACCGAGGCCAGCGCGCAGGCCGCACGCACAGCCGTGGAGCGCGCAGCCCGCCCGCTGCAGCGCTACCGCTGCGCCGCTTGCGGCTTTGAAGCGCAACGCCACTTCTGGCAATGCCCGGGCTGCCTGGGCTGGGACAGCTTCCCACCGCGCCACATCGACGAGCTCTGACCCGGTCAAGCCGCCCTCCGACACGGTACGGTGCTGGGATGACAGTCCGGCAGCGAGGACATCGGGGTGGCCCCTGCCCCCCAATGGGCGCCCTCCTCGGATCACCCTTTGGAGTGGCGCCCCAGCAGGCAGGACTTCCTACATTGGTTTCAGGGACGCAGCCTTTGCGTCCCGGCATCACCAACTCAGGGAGACCTCCATGATGGTTCGTTTGTTCATTGCCCTCGTCACGTCCATCGCCGCCTTGTCGGCGTCGTTGGCTTTGGCCGCCACTGCGCTCGACGTGAACAAAGCCGATCAGGCCGGATTGGAGGCGCTCAAAGGCGTGGGGCCCGCGATGTCAACGCGCATCCTCGACGAGCGCAAAAAAGGGCCTTACAAAAGCTGGGAAGACCTGATCGACCGGGTGCGTGGCATTGGCGCCGCCAGCGCCACCAAACTGGCGGCAGAAGGCCTCACCGTCAACGGCACCGGCTACGCCAACACCGGCGCAGCCACCAAGAGCAAGAACGACAGCAACACCGGAGGCAAGGCCATGGCTGACACCGGCGCACCCAAGAAGTGACCCAACTGCCGGAGCAACGCGCAAGGGCATCTTGGCGAGCTCCGGCACGTTGTGTTGAGCCCCGCACTTTGGCTTCACCGCCGAGGGCACAGCGAAATGGCACGGCCAGCGCAGCGTTCGTGGCCTCACCAGCGCGCTGGTAGCGCAACGATCGACCGTTGCGGGGATTCAGCGGCTGGAATTCAGTCGCCGGAATTCAGTCACCAGAAACCAGCACGGTAGCGCCCGTGACCGGCTGGGGCTGGCGGCGCAACCACAGGCGCCCCAGCCCATATTCGAGTGCGGTGGCGCACGCCATCAGGCCCGCACCCACGCCCAACAGTGTGCGGTCATCCAGGCGCTGAGCCAGCAGCCAAAAGCCGCCAAGCCCCACCATGCGAAACGCCCACAGCGTGGTTTCGCGCGCCGCAATGCGGTCGGCCACCGCACCTTTGATGTCGAGCGTGCGTTGGTTGAGCACCTGCTCACTGGCGGCCCAAAACGGCCCCACCCCGGCTTGCAGCACCAAGTGCGCCCCATAGAGCGCCGGCCACCACGCGCTGGCGCCCAACAGCAAGCTGGCCAACACCACACCCGTGCCGGCAAACGCCATCCAGCGGGCCCGATTGTGGGCGTGCCGGTGGCGGCGCAACGCAAACAGCGCCAGCGCGCCCACCAAGGTGGCCGCGGTCGACAACCAGCCAAAGTGGCTGGCCGCGCCCAGCGAGCGCACCGCGCCCGATGCGCCCAACACCATCGCCACGCCCAGCAAGCCCGACTCCAACATGAACAGCGGCAAGCAGCGCACAAACTCGGGCTGCGACACCACGCCCCAAGGCGACACCAAGCGCACCCTCGGCGTCTCGGGCACCCCGCGCGCCACCACCGCGGCGGCCAACAAGCACAGCACCGCGTAGGCGCGCAACACGGGCGCCACTTGCTCGTCAAACCAGGTGAGCAGCAGCGTGGTTGCCAGCGTGGCCAGCAGGTTCATCGCCACCGTCAACACGGTGACGTGCGAGGCGTAGCGGTCGCGCTCGGCGTCGGGCAGCAAGTTCACCTCCAGCCAGTGGCGGCCGGCCCAGCCCAAGCCAAGAAAGCTGCCGAAGGCCACGGCGAGCACATCCGGGTGGCCATCGGCCCACCACAGCAGCAGGCCCGGCCATACGAACGCCGCCTGCACCAAGCGCTGGCTGCGCAGGTGAAACCAACGGCCGGCGCCGTAGCCCAGCGTCACCCCCAGCATGGTGGTGGTGAGCATCAACACCGCATAGCGCTGCGCCGCCGCCAAGCCGCCGATGTTGTAGGCAAAAACACCGCAAAAGCCCCACAGTGAGGTCACCAGCCCCTGCGCTGCCACCAGCGGCAGCAGGCGGCGCTCCAGGGTGGTCAACAAGGGGGCGGCAACGCTCATTCAGCCATTGTCGCGCTGCGGGTGGCGTCAGGTGCCGCCAGGGGCATGGCGCCACCCCAGCCGAAAAAGGCCAGCACCTCGTCGCGGCGGGCCAGCGTGTCGGCCTCGCCCAGCGCCAGCAACTCGCGCGTGTAGGGCGCTTCAAACAGCAGGTAGCTGGCCAGCGCCGCACCGCGCGCATCGTCGCCCCGGCCTTGCACGCCCACGCCGCGCAGCAGCGCGCGCACCGACACCGGCAAGCTGCCAATGTGGCGCGCCGCCAAATCGTCCAGCCGCTGCGAGGGCGCGATCACCAGCACCTGGATCGGCCGCAGGCCTGAGCGCGCACGCGCGGCCTCGGGCAGCAGCGAGAGCGTGTTGTTGATGCGTTGCAGCCGTTCCACGTCGACCGCCAGTGCATCCAGGAAAATATTGGAGAGCGCATGGCCGGCGATCTGCGCCAAGCTCGGGTACTCGCCGCTGCCACTTCGCCCTTCGGCGGGCATCGGCGGCTCGTGCATGCGGCCCGCGCCCACCACCAAAATGCGCTCGGCGCCCAGGTGCACGGCGGGCGAAATGGGGGCCGATTGGCGCATCGAGCCGTCGCCAAAATACTCGTGCCGTTGGTCAATGCCGAGCGACACGGCAGGGAACACAAACGGTATCGCCGCCGACGCCATCAGGTGCTCAATGCTGATCGCGCCCTTCACCGCAATGCGCTGCGAGCGCGTCCAGGGCGCGATGGCCTCCAGCGCGTCGTAAAACGTGACGTGCAGGCCGGAGCCATAGCTGGAGGTGCTCACGGCCAGGGCCTTCAAGTGCCCGGCCTCCATCAGCCCCGGCAGGCGATCAATCGGCACCAGTTCGGTCAACAAGTCCTGCAGCGGCCGGTTGTCGAGCAGCGATTTGGGTCGCGCACGGCGCCAGCGCGCCAGCACCCAACCGATCGACATCATGGTCAACCAGCGCGCGCCGGTGCGGATCACGCCCAACGAATCGGCGCGATAGACCTGCTCAGCGCGGAAGTTTCGCCACACATCCACCAGGCTGTCGACCGCCTCGTCAAAGGCGTCGGCACGGCAGGCCAAGGCCGCGGCGTTGATGGCCCCGGCCGAGGTGCCAGCGATGATGGGGAAGGGGTTGCCGCCGCGCTCTCCAGCGTCGCGCCGAATTTGTGTGAGCGCCTTCAGCACGCCCACCTGGTAGGCGGCGCGCGCGCCGCCCCCGGTCAAGATCAGGCCGGTGGGGATGGTGGCAGACATGCCTGAATTATTGAGTCGCCGCCACCCGCCCTGAAGCCGGGATAAGCCCGGAGAAAGCGGGCCATGTCTGTGCGCCGTGACCCACTGACCTTTGAACACGAAACCGTATCCGCAGGCATGGCCGCCGCACGCCGAACAGCCCTCAGCACCGCGGCCGCGAGCCCCCGCGCCATCAGTCGTACACGATGCGCGCGCGCCCGTCTTGCGCCGCGGCCTTCCAACGCAGCAGCGCCTCGTCGGTGGGGAAAAACTTGGCCTGCTCGCCCAGCTCCAGTTCACCCACGGCCGTCTCGCGCTTCAGGTGCAGGCGCACGGTCAAGCCCTGTTGCACCTCGCCCGATTCGGTCTGCATCGGCCGCGCCGGGAAGGCCTGCACCAGCTCCGCCACTGGCGGCGCCACGCCGTTCACCTCCACACGCAAGAACTTGCCAAAGCGGCAGCGCGCTGCCTCCAGGCTCCACACCTGCTGCACGTTCAGGCGCACGCCGCCCGAGAAGCGGTCGGGCTGCACCTTGCCGCTGACGATGATGAGCTCGTCGTCCTTGAGCACGTCCTTGTTGGCGTTCAGCAGTTCTTCGTTCGCCACGGCCTCGATCGCGTCGGATTTATCGTCGAGCTTGAAGATGCCCACCCGGCCACGCTGGCCGTTGATGATGCGCAGATCACTGACGATGCCGGCCAAGATTTGTGGCTCGCGGCTGTCAATGAGGTCGGCGATCGCGCGCTTGGCAAAGCGGCGCACCTCCTCGCCACTCTGGTCAAACAAATGGCCCGAAAGGTAAAAGCCCAGTGCCACCTTCTCAAACGTGAGCTGTTCTTTGATGCTCCAGGGCGCCGCCGGTGCCAGATCGGGTTCTTGGGTGGACGAACCGTGGTCGTCGTCGCCACCAAAGTCAAACAGCCCACCTTGGTCGGCGTGCGCGGCCTGGTTGTCGGCGTATTCAAACGCCAGGCCGATGCTGGCCACTAAGCGTGCGCGGTCGGGTTCCAGCAGGTCGAAGGCGCCCCCCTTGATCAGCGCGTCCACGGTGCGTTTGTTCATGCGGCTGCGGTCGACGCGGGCGCAAAAATCAAACAGGCTCTTGAACGGCCCGCCGTCTTTGCGGGCCTGGATGATCGCTTCAACAGCGCTCTGGCCCGTGCCCTTCACGGCGCCCAAACCGTAGCGCACCACCCGGTCGGCCACCGGCTCGAAGCGGTAGTTGCAGGTGTTGACGTTGGGCGGCTCGAAGGTGATGCCGAGGTTGACCGCGTCGTCGTGGAAGATCTTGAGCTTGTCGGTGTCGTCGAGCGCCACGCTCATGTTGGCCGCGGTGAATTCGGCCAGGTAGTGCGCCTTCAGGTAGGCGGTGTGATAGGCCAGCAGGGCATACGCGGCGGCGTGCGATTTGTTGAAACCGTAACCCGCGAACTTCTCCATCAAGTCGAAGATTTCGTTGGCCTTGGGCTCCTCAATGCCCTTCTTGCCCGCGCCCTCGGCAAAGATGGCGCGGTGCTCGGCCATCTCTTCCACCTTCTTCTTGCCCATGGCGCGGCGCAGCAAGTCGGCGCCGCCGAGCGAGTAACCGCCCACGATCTGCGCCACCTGCATCACCTGCTCTTGGTAGACCATGATCCCGTAGGTCTCTTGCAGCACCTCCCGCATCAGCGGGTGCGGATACTCCACCTCTTCGCGGCCGTGTTTGCGCGCGCAAAAGCTCGGGATCAGGTCCATCGGGCCCGGTCGATACAGGGCCACCAGCGCAATGATGTCCTCGAACACGCTGGGCTTGGCGTCCTTCAACATGCGCTGCATGCCTGAGGATTCCAACTGGAACACGGCCACCGTTTTGCCCTCGCTCATCAGCGCATAAGACTGGCGGTCGTTGAGCGGCAGGGTCTCAAACGCAAAGTCTTCTTGGCCCTTGCGGCGGGCGCGGATGTAGTCGCGCGCCAGCTCCAAAATCGTCAGCGTGGCCAGGCCCAAGAAGTCGAACTTCACGAGGCCGATGGCCTCCACGTCGTCCTTGTCGAACTGGCTCACGGCCGAGTCGCTGCCGGGCTGTTGGTACAGCGGGCAGAAGTCGGTGATCTTGCCCGGCGCAATCAGCACACCGCCAGCGTGCATGCCGATGTTGCGCACCATGCCTTCCACGCGCGTGGCCAAGCTCAGCAGCTCGGCCACTTCTTCTTCGGCGGCCTCGCGCTGCTCCAGCTCGGGCGCTTCTTGGCGCGCGTAGATCACACCCGGGTCGGGCTTCTCAGGCACCTTGGCCAGCGTCACGGTCTTGCCAGGTGGCGCCGGAATCAGCTTGGCCACGCTGTCCACATGGCCGTAGCCCATGCCCAGCACACGGCCGATGTCGCGCAGCGCGGCCTTGGCGGCCATGGTGCCGAAGGTGGCAATCTGGCTCACCGCATCGCGGCCGTACTTGTCCTTCACATAGTCGATGACCCGTTCGCGATTCGCCTGGCAGAAGTCGATGTCGAAGTCGGGCATCGAAATGCGTTCTGGGTTCAGGAAGCGCTCGAACAGCAGCTTGTATTGCAGCGGGTCGAGGCCGGTGATGAACAGCGCATA
>JBEAOO010000267.1:0-3021 GCA_041164825.1 Pseudomonadota bacterium
GGCCGTGCATGCCCAGCACCCGTGCTGCGGCCAGCGACACATCGGCAATGCGGCCGCGGGCCCAGGGGCCGCGGTCATTCACGCGCAGCACCACGCTGCGCCCCGTGCCCAGGGCGGTCACCCGCACGCGGGTGCCAAAAGGCAGTGTGCGGTGCGCCATGGTCAGGGCCTGGGCGTTGAAACGCTCGCCGCTGGCAGTGCGCTTGCCTTGAAAGCCAGGCCCGTAGTACGAGATGAGGCCCGTCCATGGGGCGCCAACGCCACTGCGCTTGTGCGCTGCCGACGCTCGGGCCTTGGCGGGTGTGGGGTGCGTGGTGCTGGCCAGCGCGCCTTGCGAGGCGGTCAGTGCCAGCGCCAGCGCCAGGGTGGCGATGCTGCTGCGTGTCTGGTGTGTCATGGGGTGCGGGCGCCTCTGGGTGCGCCTGTCGGTGGGGGATAAACCCGTGCCCCTCCGCGGGCCCGGGTGGCGACCATAACAGGTGCAGGCCGCGCGCCTTCTCAGGCGCTTCTGGCTCGCTTCTGGGGCGCTGGCGGGGACGCAAGTCATCGCACAATCAGGCCAGACACCAGCGCCGAGCCCCCCGGGTTCTGCCGCATCCCACAGGACACCTCACCATGCCGCTCTCGCCCCGCCTCACGCACCTGCTGCGCGCCTTGCCCAAGGCCGAGCTGCACATCCACATCGAAGGCTCTTTGGAGCCCGAGCTGATCTTTGCGCTGGCCGAGCGCAACGGCGTGGCCCTGAGCTACCCGAGCGTGGAGGCGCTGCGTGCGGCCTATGCCTTCACCGATTTGCAGAGCTTTCTCGACATCTACTACGCCGGGGCCAGCGTGCTGCTGCAGCCGCAAGATTTTGAGGACATGGCGATGGCGTACTTCCGCCGCGCCGCGGCCGACAACGTGGTCCACGCCGAACTGTTTTTCGATCCGCAAACCCACACCGACCGCGGCGTGCCCATGGCCACTGTGATCACCGGCCTGGTGCGCGGTTGTGAGCGGGCCGAGAAAGAGCTGGGCGTGAGCAGCGCGCTGATCCTGTGCTTTTTGCGCCACCTGAGCGAAGAGGCTGCGTTGCAGACGCTGGACGCCGCGCTGCCCTGGCGCCAACACATCATTGGCGTGGGCCTCGACAGCTCCGAGCGCGGCCACCCGCCGGAGAAGTTTGCGCAGGTGTTTGCCCGTGCCCGCGCGCTCGGCCTGCGCCTGGTGGCACACGCAGGTGAAGAAGGCCCGGCCGACTACATCCGCACCGCGCTCGATCTGCTCAAGGTGGAGCGCGTGGACCACGGCGTGCGCTGCGTGGAAGACCCGGCGCTGGTGCAGCGCCTGGCCGATGAGCGCATGCCGCTCACGGTCTGTCCGCTGTCCAACGTCAAGCTGTGTGTGTACCCCGACATGGCGCAACACACCTTGCCCGCGCTGCTCGCACAAGGCCTGTGCGTCACCGTCAACAGCGACGACCCGGCCTACTTCGGCGGTTACATGAACGCCAACTTCGAAGCCCTGTTTGACGCCTGCCCCAGCCTCACGGCCGAGGACGCCCGCCAACTCGCCCGCAACAGCTTCGAAGCCAGCTTCATCAGCGAGGCGAAGAAGGCGGTGTACCTGGCGCAGGTGGACGCGGTGTTTGACGCGGCGCGTTGAGGGCCGGCACGCCCGACCCCGCGACCAGGGAGTGATGCCCCCGGCCGCCCCAGCCTGGGCGCCGTGATGGCGCCCTTGGCTTGATCAGGCTGCCATGGGCGCCGCAGCCAGCGCCTCGGCCAGCTCGGCGGCACCCGGGCCAAAGGCATACGCGTCCATGCCCAGGCTGCCGTAGGTCATGCTCTCGTGCAGGCGCTGCGGCGCAAAGCCTTCGCCGCCGGCGCCGGCGGCCACGTACCAGGGCAGCAGGTGCTCGTCGGTCGGGTGCATGTCAGCCGCGTGCGGGGCGCGCTGGCGGTAGTCCTTCAACGCCGCCCAATCGCGTTCGCGGCTGCGGTCCAGCATCCAGTGGCGGAAGGCCGCGCTCTCGGGGATTTCTGGTGCGTTGATCGGCCCCATGCCGCGCGCGGTGAACACGCGGCGCAGGTTGTGCGTGATGCTGCCGCTGGCCAGGATCAGCACGCCCTCGTCGGCCAAGGGGGCGAGCGCGGCGCCCAGCGCCATTTGCTGTGCCGGGCTGTGGTGGGGCACAAACGCCAGCGGCAAGACGGGCAGGTCGGCCTCGGGGCGCATGTAGCGCAGGGGCGTCCAGGCACCGTGGTCGAGCCCACCTTCGGCCGCCACATGCACCTCGATGCCGGCGGCGTTCAGCAGGCTTTGCACATGCGGCGCCAAGTCGGGTGCGCCAGCCACGTCATAACGCAGTTGCGACAAGGCGGCGGGGAAGCCGCCGAAGTCATACACGGCCTCGTGCCGCGCGCCGGCCAGCAACACCGGCAAACGCGCCGCCGTGTGGGCCGAGACGGTGACGACGGCGCGCAGGCCCGGGTGGCGCTGCTTCAGCACGGTGCCCAGCCGCCGCATGAACGCGCCGGCCGCGCCGGGTTCCAGCGCCGTCATCGGCGAGCCGTGGGAGATGAAAACGGGGGGGATGTGGGTGGCGGTGTTCATGCTGCAAATTACAGCAGCCGCAGCCCCCAGCAGGGTTCGATGCGCTTGCACGCAGGGTTGGGGTGGTTTGAATGCTGCGGATGGCGCCGCGGCTGCCCCGGTGCGTGCTTGCGTTCAAACGCAACAGTGTGCCGTGGCTGGGGAGGTTGGTTCTCAGCACGTTGCGGCGTTTGGCGTGAGGCCATTTGTCGCTCAGAGGTTTCTCGTTCGACGACCCGCGCGAGGGCGGCGATGGGCCGGGCCGATGTGCTCCGTGTCCTCCTGGCCCTGCCTTCGGTCGGCCCATTCCCCCTTGACCTCCGCACATCGCCCCGGCCCATCACCGCCCTGCCGTCACCGTGGCGTGCGCCGTGCTTGCATGCCACCACCGGTGGGGGAGCGCTGTGCCGCATTCGCTTTGCGCAGGTCAAGGGGGAGCCGGCCGCA
>JBEAOO010000268.1:0-5715 GCA_041164825.1 Pseudomonadota bacterium
CAGCTGGTGTCGACGATGTGGGCCTGAAGGTCGGCCGCCAGCGTCGGGTCGAGAGGGACGTAGCCGGCGCCTACCCACAATACGGCCAAGATCGCGACGTACAGGTCCACGCCCTTGTCGAGCGAAAGAGCGACGATGTCCTCCGCCCGCGGTGAGCGGCCCACCGCGGCGGCGAAGTGGTGCTCAATGAGGCCGGCCATGCGGGCCACTCTTGTGTGTAGTCCAGCGTAGTCGAGGCGCACCTCGTCCGAGATGAGAGCGAGGGCGTCCGGGTGCTGGGTGCAGACGTCGTTGAACCGGTCGATCACGGTCGACCTCATGGAGTCCTCTCGGGTCATAGCTTCTCCAGGACGCAAGCGCCCCACTGGAACGGACCCGCACTGAACAGCATCGCGCGCTGGCCGGCTGTGAGTGGCAAACGTTTCTGGGCGTGATGCAAGTTGATGAGGTTGTCCGATCCGAAGCAGTGTGCGTGGGTGGCGATGGTCTGCGTGAACGCCTTGGCCTCGCCCACGCCAGCGATCTGGCAGTACAGTCGGCTCATGTCCAAGGAGTAGTTGTTCGTGATGAACGTGTCCACGTCATCCATGCTCAGGCCGGCACTGGCGCAGGTCGTCGCCAGGAGCTCGTAAATGCAGCCCACTTCCGCGTCCAAACTCGGCCGGATCGCCTGCTCGCCATCCCAGACGTTGACGACCTTGCCTTGAAGGCGGTAATCCAGACCCTGCGGAGAGCCGTCGACGAGGCACGCGGCGGCGGCATCGCCGGTGAGGTAGGGGAAGTCGGTGTCCTCGCCGTACAGGCGCTGCAGCGCGCCTTCTCCCTTGTCGAAGGTGACGATGAGGACGCTGTCGCACTGGTCGGCTGCGACCAGACTGGCAGCCAGTCGCGCGGCCCAGTGAAAGCCCGCGCACCCGGCCATGCCGACGTGGTAATGGACGGCCCGCGACAGCCCCAAGCGCCGGCTCGATTCGCCGAGCCAGGCTAGGTCAAGGCCGCCGGCCGCGTCCAGGCCGTTCGACGCGAGGATCACCGCGTCGATGGCTTCGCGCGGCCTCACGTCACTCGTCAGGCAGGCCTCTATTGCGGCCTGCGCCAGCTCAAGGGCGCTGCGGGAGGATCGGGCCAAGGTATCCGCCCCGTGGTCTGCGTGGCGCAAGCGGGCACGCGTGGCATCGCTGGGAATGGCCTCTTCCAGCGCGACCAGTTCGCCCGCCTCGTACCGCACGGCGCCGAAGTAGACGGGGCGGGGTGCGGCCGGAGGGTCTACAGGACAAGTCGTCATGGTCGTGTGTCCCTGCGAGTCCTCAGTCCTTCCAGTACAACGGCTGGCGCACGACCACCTTCAGCAATTGACCCGACTGGCGCCACACACCCTTGAAGCCCCGAGGCAGGACGAAGATGTCGCCAGCCACATGGTTACTGGTGCGTCCATCGGGTTCGGTGATGGTCACCTCTCCTCTCACAAGGTGGATGACCTCTGTCTCCGGCCAATAGCGGATTTCCAGCGTGACTGGATCGATCTCGCACACCTCCACGGCGGCGGTGCGGTTGGGAAAGGTGTACGGGTCGTGGCAGCGGTAGGAGAAATGTGTCCCTTCTAAGACTCGGTAGTGCGCCGGATCGGTGTCGGGCGCATGGACGGTCTGGATGGACTCGGGCACCGAGGCCGCGATGGGCACCGTTGCCTTTGCGCGCGGGCTTGCCTTGGGCGGCGATGCAGCTGTGCCCCCCTTGGCCGCCGCGTGGCCCGCCGAAGCGGTCAGCAACAGGGCGGCGCTGGCGCAGTGGAGCGCCGTGCGCGCGAGCGGATGAAGAATGGAGAATGATTTCATGGGAAGCTCTGGAAATTCGTGATGAAGAGAACACTCTGCGGACCGTGAATCCAGCAAAGCAGGAAACCACGGCGAGATGACCATGTGTTGCGCCCGGGATGGACGCAAGAAAATCGAGGCCGTGCGCTGGATGCGCCACCCCATACTCGCCGTGGGCCGACCGGCAGTATTACAACTGTCTGGAGAGGGAACGAACGGCAGTATTCCGGCTGGGCGTACGAAGTTGCCCATTTTCGGTCAAGGATCCGTAATCCCGGAATGCCTCGGGATTGGACGTAATCCACCAGGTCAAGCCGAGAGACCAGGCTTTCGCCAGTTTCGCATCGAGTTTTACCTGGCCGCAATTCCAGTTAAGTTCTCGGCTGCGGGGAATTTTTTCCCGGTCGGCCAGCGCCTGCAGGTAGAAACAGTCGCCCAGCGGATAGGTGCAGAAGGCTTCGACGTTGATCGCGCCGTGAGATGCACCCGTCAGGCCTGCGCTTGGCTGCTTGCCGTTGAAAATGCCACCCACACCCGAGTTGTTTTTGTTCCAACCGAAGAACTTGGTCGGGATGTAGCCCAGCCGGTCATTGAAGCCCGACAGGGTCGCACCCAGGAGCAGCTCCACCCAGGTCGGGGCAGAGGGCCCGTGGTGGGGCGAGGTGGACGTATTGGCGTAGCTCGAAACCGGATCGACGATCAACTCACTACCCGTGTCGAGCTCGACAGGACCCGCCGGGTCCTTATAGCCAACCGTAGAATCGGTTTCCAGTGCCGCGTCGGGGATGAATCTATCGGCCCCGTTGGGCACGAAAAAAATCGCGTACGCACCCGACCAATCCGATGCCAATGGGGTGGCCCGCACTATCGGCTTGCCCCACGCTTGCGACGAACCGCGCCAAATGTAATCTGACGTGAGATTTGGTTGCGACGAATGCACTAACGCCGAATTGTCAGGTTCAGCCTGCGCAGCTGACCACGCGATGACGAAAAGACAAACGACGAGCGCTTTCGCGCCACCCCGAACGGCTGGCGAATGATTTTTCAAATGACCCCCCTGTTGGAAGCATTCCTGTTAGCAACAGGCTGCTTCCTTAAAATATTGCGGGCAGTGTAATGGATTTTTAGGCTACGAACGCTCGCGTATCGCCAAAGCAACTCTCGTCGACGGCACAGCCGATCAGGCCACCGATGACTCGCGTCTAGTACCGGATGAATGGCTCTTCGGCGGCCAATATGCGATCCTTACTGGCCGGCAGGTCTTGAAGGGCCTTCTGGCAGACTTGAAACAGCAGAGGCCACGATGCTGACCAGCTTGGACAAGAACGCTACGACCACCCCGGCCACGCGCATGGCGATCCAGCAGGCCCATGGCACCGAGGCCGAGTTGGCGCAACGCTTTGGCGTCGGCAAGTTCACCATCCGAAAGTGGCGCCAACGAACGACGGTCGAAGACGGCAGCCACACGCCGCATCGGCTTCAGACCACGCTCAACGCGGGTCAGGAAGAGATCGTCGTCTACCTGCGCACGCACCTGCGCTTGTCGCTGGACGACCTGCTGGCGGTGGTTCGGGAGTTCATCGAACCCGCGATGAGCCGATCGGCACTGGACCGGCTTCTGCGTCGGCGTGGCATCAATCGCTTGCCTGAGCCCGAGATCGAGAAGGCCCAGGTTAAATCCTTCAAAGCCTATGAGCCGGGCTACGTCCACATGGACGTGAAGTACCTGCCGCAGATGGAGGATGAGACCGAACGGCGCTATGTCTTTGTGGCCATCGACCGGGCCACGCGATGGGTGTTCATCGCTATCAAGAGCAAGAAGACCGCGGCGGCTGCGCGATCGTTCCTCAACGCACTGCACAAGGCTGCGCCGTTCAAGATCGAGACGCTGCTGACGGACAAGGGCCGGGAGTTCACAGACAGGGCCTTCGGGCGACGAGAGAAGGACGCCAGCGGCGAACACGAGTTCGATGCGCTGTGCCAGGCGCAGGGCTTCGAGCGCCGGCTGACCAAGCCCAAGCATCCGCAGACCAACGGCATGGTGGAGCGCTTCAGCGGCCGACTGGCTCAGGTCCTGAAGTCGCATTGCTTCAACACCACGACCTGGAGAAGACGCTGCACCGCTTCGTCTGGCTCTACAACGAACACCTGCCCCAGCGCGCGCTGGACCTGAACACACCGATCCAGGCGCTCAAGAAATGGCAGGCTACGCATCCCGATCTATTCGCCAAGCGGGTGGCCAATCACCCGGGACCTGACATCTAGCGTATCCGACGTTGGCTGAGGGATCGAACTGCGGGCTCAACGCGATGGTTCGCAGCCACGCTCCGCCTGGGCGAAAATCGCGCTGGCCAGTTTCAGGATCTCGTTGGCTCGGCGCAGTTCCTGGTTCTCGCGTTCGAGTTCCTTCAGGCGTTGCATGCCGGTCGTCGTGGTGCCGGGCCTGTAACCCGAATCGACTTCCTCGCGCTTGACCCCATTCGTTGAGGCCAAGCTTGATCTGCTGGTCATCGACGACTTCGCCATCTCGCCCATTGGCGCGGCCGAGCGCAACGACTTGCTGGAAGTGCTGGACGACCGGGTGGGCACAAGATCAACGCTCATCACGAGCCAGTTGCCAGTCAAAGCCTGGCACACCTACCTGGACGATCCCACGCTGGCCGACGCGATCCTGGATCGGGTGGTGCACAGCAGCCACAAGATCGAGCTCAAGGGCCGGTCACTGCGCGACCCAGCCAAGTCGACCAACGACACCGCACTGCAAGAAGATCCAGCATGAGTGCGCTCGTGATCGGGGGGGGTGCCTCCGGCGGCCTGGCAGGGGCTTGGCAACGCCCGCCCACAACTCCAAGACACGCCCTGCGGGCGAATCGACAACCGCCCATCCACGGTGCGTTTCAAATTGATCGTGGACGACTGAGATACATTGAACCCCTCGCTTGCGCGCATCCTCCGCACGTCCACGATGGCGCTGAAACGCCGTCCACGATCAGCCTGAAACAGGCGTCCACGATCGCTGAAATACGCAGCCTGCTCATTACTTGAGCAGGGCAGTGTCGTTACGTGGGTCAGATTTGCTCGAACTCGCGCCCTGTGGGTTGGCCAGTTCTTAATGATCGTCAACAAGCGCCTGCCCACGCAGCTCACCAGCCGAATCGACGAATTGCTGCCGCTTCGCTGGCAGCCCAGACCTGGTCAACAGATGACCACCGGACGGAAAACGCAGGCGTTGATGGTGCGGGCGAGCTGCGACGTCACCGGCATGAGCCAAGCCCAGAAGGTACGGCTAGCAGACGAAATCTTCCAACAACAGCCCAACCAATGGAGTCCACCCTCGTGCTGCCCAGCATGGGGGTCAGCACGTTGCAGCTGGAGGTACCGCTGCACGTCCTGCTGGTGGCATTCCAGGAGATGAAGCGCAGCGGTCATGTCTGGCCGACCATCACCGAGCAAATGCAGGAGCAGTGCCTGCAGCGCTTGACCGCGCGCGTGCGGTTCAATGAGGGACTGCCGGTGCAACTCGCCGACCAGCTCACCACGCAGTTCTGCAACGAGCACCCTGAGCGCCACCTGCTCGCGGTCGTCTACGGCTGCCTCGGCGAGCACGACTTGCTGCGTGTGCGTACCGATGCAAAGAAATTCCTGCTCCTCGCCGCACTCAACATCGTCGACTGCGTCGCCGTTGTCGGAGCGCAGACGGCGCCGGGCTGATTCCACTAGCAGATCGCGGTCAAAGTGGTGTGGCTGGACGCCCACGGCCCAAGCTGCGAGCGGCTTTCAACTGGTACACGCGCACTTCTCGGTGTGCTGCGGTTTTTCTACCCGCTTATCCGGAAACTCATGGCTCTCCCATTGCGGATCAACTAGGCGGTGATGGAGCAGTTCGACGGGAACGCGAAGC
>JBEAOO010000269.1:0-17490 GCA_041164825.1 Pseudomonadota bacterium
GGGCGTCAGCGGCTTGTCGCGCGTGGCCACCGCGAGTTCGTGCGCGACGACGTTGATCAACACCTCGGTGTCGCTGGTGGTGTTGATGTGGCGACGGTCGATGTCGACCAATTCCTTCTTCAGCGCCAGCGCGTTCGTCAGGTTGCCGTTGTGCACCAGCACGATGCCAAACGGCGCGTTGACATAGAAGGGCTGCGCCTCTTCTTCGCTGTAGGCGTTGCCGGCTGTGGGGTAGCGCACTTGACCCAGGCCCACCGTGCCCGGCAGCGCCCGCATGTTGCGGGTGCGGAAGACGTCGCGCACCATGCCGCGCGCCTTGTGCATGAAGCACTTGGTGCCTTGCATGGTGACGATGCCGGCGGCATCTTGCCCGCGGTGCTGCAGCAGCAGCAGCGAGTCATAGATCAGCTGATTGGCGGGCGCTTTAGAAATGACCCCAACGATGCCGCACATGAATCTGTCCTTCGTTCAAACCTGAATCTCACCCACTCGCCCTGTCAGGCTGGCAGATGACGAGAAATGTCCGACGGCAACAAGGGTTCAATTCCTCGCAGCGCGCCACTCAACCACACCACCCCGCGCGACGCTTGCCACGCGGGTGAATTCCGAGCCGGGGTCATGCTCACCACGGTGCACAGCACCAGCAGCAGCAAAACACCCCGCAGCGCGCCAAAACCTGCGCCCAACAGCCGATCGATCAGGCTCAAAGGTGTGGCGCGAATCAACAAGCGCACCAGCCGCGCCAACAGACCCCACACCACCAACGCGGCCACAAAACACAGGGCCAAGGCGGCGGCCATGTTGAGCGCACTGCCTGCCGTGCCCAGCGGGATGTGCGGCGCAGCGTCAGGCGCCAGCCATTGTGCGGCGACATAGGCCACCAACCATCCCAGCAGGGACAAGACCTCAAACACCAGACCGCGAATCACGCCCACCACCATCGAGATCACGAGCACGCCCAACAACAGCGCGTCCACCCAGCCGATGTCTTGCACAAGCGCCATTCGCTGCAAAAAATCAGAGCGTCAGCAGCGACGCGGGCAGGCCGGCCGATTTGGCTTTGGACTGCGCCTTCTCGGCATCACCTCGGGTGCCGAAGGGCCCCACACGAACGCGAATGCGCGGGCCATCGGGCGTTTGTGCCACCTGGGTGTAGGTTTTCATGCCCAGCCGCTCCACCTTCAAGCGCACCGCATGGGCGGCTGTGCTGTCGGCAAACGCACCCACCTGGATGACGAAGCGGCCCTTGTCATCGGCGCTGTCTTTGCTGTCTTTGGATTTGTCCTTGGCCGCCAGCTTGCCTTCCAGCAAGGCCTTGGCACGCGCGGCCTCAGTCGCACCGGGCTTGGCGGCGTCGGCCACCTTGGGGGGAACTGGGTGGGACGCCGCGGGCTTGGCCGCCGCAGGCTTGGAGGCTGCAGCCACCGCCGGCTTGGGCGCCGGCACCTCGCGGCCCGCGTCTTCTGCGCCTTCGGTGATCACCTGGCCGCCCGATTCTTTGTCGGGCTTGGCCGCATCGGCTGCGGCCACGTGTGCCGATGATTGGCCCGTCGGCTTGGCGGCGGCGGGCACATCAGCAGCATCCAGCACCACCGCGCCCGGCGCCTGCGGCAAGCTCAGCGTGGGCCCGCCGTCCTTGCGCGGAATCTCGATCGGAATGTCGATCGGGATCGGCCGCGGCTGGGTTTCAAACAGCAGCGGGAAGCCGATCACACCCGCGGTCACCAGCACCACCGCGCCAATCAAGCGGCGGCGGGCGCGCACACGCGCCTGCGACACGCTGTCGATGTCCGTCGGCGCGGCGCCCGCGGCGGGGGCTGCATCGGACTGGCGCTTGAAAAATGACATCAGGCCCATGGGGTCACGGATTGGGGGTTGGTGGCATGGGCGGCCTGCGCCGGGAACGGTGCCGAGCGCGGCGCGAGAGGCCTTCAGCCGAGGTGTTTGGCACTCAAACGGGGTACGCCGTCTTTGAGCACCCCACCCACGGTGAAGAAGGAACCAAAGACCACGATTCTATCAGCCGGGTCTGCGCCGTTCAGGGCAGACCCCAATGCGGCGAGCGGGTCGGCGTGGCAGGAAACGCTCACCGGGCCCGGGCCCTTCAAGGCCAATTCGGTCCACAAGTCGCTGAGTTGCTGCGCCGTGGCTGCACGCGGCGTGGGCAGACTGGTGAAGTGCCAGCTGTCGGCCATTGGCGCCATCTTGCGCAGCACGGCGGCCAGGTCTTTGTCGACCATGGCGCCAAACACGATGTGGGTGCGCGGGTGAAACCCCATTTGGTCGAGGTTTTGCACCAGCGTGGCCACCGCGTGCGGGTTGTGCGCCACATCGAGCACCAGCGTCGGTTGGCCTGGCACGATCTGGAAGCGGCCCGGCAACTCGACCGTGGCCAGCCCGCTGCGCACGGCTTGCGCGGTGATGGGCAGGCGATCGCGCAGGGCTTCAAACGCAGCCAGCACGCCCGAGGCGTTGAGCAGTTGGTTGGCGCCGCGCAGCGCGGGGTAGGCGAGCGCGTTGAAGCGCTTGCCGCGGCCGGCCCAGCCCCACTGCTGGCGGTCGCCGCTAAAGTTGTAGTCACGGCCCAGGCGCCACAAATCGGCACCGACGCGGGCGGCCTCATCGTCGATGCTTTGTGGCGGCATCGGGTCGCTGACGATCACCGGCTTGCCGGCGCGCATGATGCCGGCCTTCTCACGGCCAATCGCCTCGCGGGTGTCGCCCAGGTACTCGGTGTGGTCGATGTCGATGCTGGTGATGATGGCGCAATCGGCCTCCAGCGCGTTGACCGCGTCCAGGCGGCCGCCCAGGCCCACTTCCAAAATCACCAGGTCCAGCTCGGTCTGCGACAACAATCGCGCGATCGCCAGCGTGGTGAATTCAAAGTACGTCAGCGTCAGGCCGAGCGTCACGCGCGCGGCTTCCACGGCCTCAAAGTGCGGCAGCAGCGCCGAGGCGTCGACCATGCTGCCGTTGACGCGGCAGCGCTCCTCAAAGTGCACCAGGTGCGGCTTGGCATACAAGCCCACGCGGTAACCCGCGCGCAGGGCGATGGCCTCCATCAGCGCGCAGGTGGAGCCCTTGCCATTGGTGCCGGCCACCATCACCACCGGCACGCTGAAGCGCAGGCCGAGCTGAGCCACCACCGCTCGCGTGCGGTCCAGCGTCATGTCAATCTCGCTCGGGTGCAGGCGCTCGCAGCGGGCCAGCCACTCGGGCAAAGAGGCGGGCAAAGTGGCATGCAAAGAATCGGCCAAAGCGGTCAACGGATCGGCAGCGTTCAGGGTATCGGCCATGGTGGAGCGGGCACGTCAAAAGGGAGAATGAAAACGGGGCGGCCAACGCCGCCCCGCCTGGGCTGTAGAGAGGGACCGGTCAGGCGACCGCGTCGGCGCTCTGGCGCTGCAACATGGCCATCAGGTGCGCAATGCGCATGCGCAACTCGCGGCGGTCGCAAATCATGTCGACGGCACCGGTTTGCACCAAAAACTCAGCACGCTGAAAACCCTCGGGCAGCTTTTCGCGCACGGTGTTTTCGATCACGCGCGGGCCGGCAAAACCGATCAACGCCTTGGGCTCGGCAATCACCACATCGCCCACAAAGGCGAAGCTCGCCGACACACCACCCATGGTCGGGTCGGTCAGCACGCTGATGTAGGGCAGTTTGGCTTTGGCCAGACGGGTCAGCGAGGCGTTGGTCTTGGCCATTTGCATCAGGCTGAGCAGGCCTTCTTGCATGCGCGCGCCACCGGTGGCGGCGAAGCTGATGAAGGGCGTTTTTTGCTCGACCGCGGCTTCCACGCCGCGCACGAAGCGCTCACCCACCACCGAGCCCATGGAGCCGCCCATGAAGTCGAACTCGAAACACGCCGCCACCACCGGGATGCTGTGGATGGCGCCACCCATGACCACCAGCGCGTCGGTTTCGCCCGTGGATTCGAGCGCCTGCTTGAGCCGCTCGGGGTACTTCTTGCTGTCCTTGAACTTCAGTGCATCGACCGGCAGCACCTCTTGGCCGATCTCGTAGCGGCCTTCGGCATCGAGGAAGGCGTCCAGTCGCGCGCGCGCCGCGATGCGGTGGTGGTGGCTGCACTTGGGGCAGACGTTGACGTTCTCTTCGAGGTCGGTCTTGTAGAGCACCGTCTCGCAGGAGGGGCATTTGATCCACAGGCCTTCGGGCACCGTGCGGCGCTCGGCGGGGTCGGTCTGCTGAATCTTGGGCGGCAGCAGTTTTTCGAGCCAACTCATGGTCTGGGTCCTTTCAGGAATCGAGGGCAGCGCGGATGTCGGCAATGAAGCGGCCCGCGGCAAGCGCCACATTGTCGCGCGATTGGGTCTCCAGCAACTGCACCAGGGCCGACCCGATCACCACCGCATCCGACACGTCGGCCACGGCGCGCGCCGTGGCGGCGTCGCGGATGCCGAAACCCACGCCCACTGGCACGCTCACATGCGCCTTGATGCGCGGCACCATGGCGGCCACGGCGGCGGTATCGAGGTGGCCGGCGCCGGTCACGCCCTTGAGCGACACGTAGTACACATAACCGGTGGCAATGCGGCCGACGTGCTGCATGCGCTGCTCGGTGGAGGTGGGCGCGAGCAAGAAGATCGGGTCCATGCCGTGGGCGCGCAGCACCGCGGCGAACTCTTCGCACTCTTCCGGCGGGTAATCCACGATCAGCACGCCGTCCACGCCCGCATCTTTGGCATCGGCCACAAAGCGCTCGACGCCGTAGCGCTCGACCGGGTTGGCGTAGCCCATCAGCACCACGGGCGTGCTTTGGTTCTTCTCACGGAACGTGCGCACCGCGCCCAGCACCTGCGGCATGCCAATGTGCTTGAGCAGCGCGCGCTCGGCGGCTTTGGCGATCACCGGGCCGTCAGCCATCGGGTCAGAAAACGGCACCCCCAGCTCGATCACGTCAGCACCCGCCTCGGCCATCGCCAGCATGATCTCTGGCGTGGCATCGGCAAACGGGTCACCGGCGGTGACAAAAGGAATCAGCGCCTTGCGGCCTTGCGCTTGCAGCGCGGCAAAGGTGGCGGCGATGCGGCTCATTTCGGGCCCTTCATGGCTTGCGTGGTTGGGCTGTCGCCCTTGACCGACTGGCCGCGGCACGAGGGCCGGCAGAAGAAGTCGGCACCCGACAAATCAGCCACCGTGCCGATGTCTTTGTCGCCCCGGCCCGAGAGGTTGACCAGCAACTGTTGATCGGGGCGCATGGTGGCGGCCAGCTTCATGGCATAGGCCACCGCATGGCTCGATTCGAGCGCCGGGATGATGCCTTCGGTGCGGCACAGGTAGTGGAAGGCCTTGAGCGCTTCTTCATCGGTGATGCCAACGTATTCGGCGCGGCCGATGTCTTTCAAGTACGCATGCTCCGGGCCCACGCCGGGGTAGTCGAGGCCGGCCGAGACCGAGTGCGTCTCGGTGATCTGGCCGTTCTCGTCTTGCAGCACATAGGTGCGGTTGCCGTGCAGCACACCGGGCAGGCCGCGCTGCAGCGAGGCGGAATGTTTGCCGGTGTCCATGCCCTCACCCGCCGCCTCGACGCCGATCAGGCGCGTGCCAGGGTGGTCGATGTAGGGGTAGAAAATGCCCATGGCATTGCTGCCGCCGCCCACGCAGGCGATCACGGCATCGGGCTGACGGCCGGTCATCTGTGGCATCTGCACCAGGCACTCGTCGCCGATCACGCGTTGGAAGTCGCGCACCATCGCCGGGTACGGGTGCGGGCCGGCCACGGTGCCAATGATGTAGAAGGTGCTCTCGACGTTGGTGACCCAGTCGCGCAGCGCTTCGTTGAGCGCGTCTTTGAGCGTTTTGCTGCCGCTCTCCACCGGCACCACGGTGGCGCCCAGCAGGTGCATGCGATACACATTGGGGCTTTGACGCTTCACGTCTTCGCTGCCCATGTAGACGATGCACTCCATGCCGTAGCGCGCACAAATGGTGGCGGTGGCCACGCCGTGCTGCCCGGCGCCAGTCTCGGCAATGATGCGCTTTTTGCCCATGCGGCGGGCCAACAAGGCTTGGCCGATGGTGTTGTTGACCTTGTGCGCGCCGGTGTGGTTCAAGTCCTCGCGCTTCAAAAAAATCTGCGCGCCACCCATCTCGCGGCTCATTCGCGCGGCGTGGTAAATCGGGCTCGGGCGGCCCACAAAGTGGGCCAGCTCGCTGCGGTACTCGGCATCAAACGCCGGGTCGGCGAGCGCCTCGGCATAGGCCGCTTTCAACTCTTCCAGCGCGTGGATCAGGGTCTCGGCCACAAAAGTGCCGCCGTACGGGCCGAAATGCCCGCGGGCATCGGGTTGGTTGTAGCTCATGGGGGTGCTTCTTTCAGAATCAGGTTTCGTGGCTGACGGCGCGGGCATCGGCCTCACGCACCGCGTCGCAGAACCGGTGGATGGCCGCGGCATCTTTGATGCCCTTGGCCACTTCCACGCCGGAACTCACATCAACGGCCCAGGGCCGCACCTGCAGGATGCCGCTGATCACATTTGCGGCATGCAACCCACCAGACAAAACGAGCGGACGGGGCACGTCCCGCGGAATGAGCGACCAATCGAAGACCTTTCCACCGCCGCCGTAACCCTCGACGTGCGCGTCGAGCAGCACGGCCGCTGCATCAGAAAACTGGGATGCAAAGTTTAACAAATCGAAGCCTTCGCCCATGCGGGCTGCGCGCAGGTAGGCACGACCGGCAGCGGCGCACTGTGCAGGCGACTCATCGCCGTGAAACTGCAGCAGCGCATGGGGAATGGCCTGCACGGTCTCGGCCAACAGCTCGTCGCTGGCGTTGACGAACAGCACCACAGGCGTCACAAACGGCGGCAGGCGGCACGCCAGCTCGGCCGCACGCGCCACGCTCACCGCCCGCGGGCTGCGCTCGTAGAGCACGAAGCCAATGGCATCGGCGCCCGCTTCCACGGCCACGTCCACATCGGCCTCGCGGGTCAGTCCACAGATTTTGATGCGGGTGCGTTGGGTCATCAGTGGGGGGAGCAAAAAGGTGGGTTGACGGCTGTGGCGCGGCCATCACTGGCGCAGCCGGCTCAGGACGGCAACCAGTCCATCGCCGGCGTGTGCTCCGGCAGGCCATGCAGCGCATCGTAGTACGGGCCCACGAAGTACAGGCCGTCGGGCGAAAACGTGGGCGCCGCGACAGCACGATCGCGACTGGCCAGCACCTCGGCCAACCACTCGGGCGGCTGGGTGCCCTGCCCCACCGCAATCAGGCAACCCATCAGGTTGCGCACCATGTGGTGCAAAAAAGCACTGGCGTCAAAATCAAACCGCCAGTACGCGCCGCGTTGGCGGATGGTGATGGCGCGCAGTGTCTTGACCGGTGACTTGGCCTGACAGGCCGCCGCCCGGAAGGCGCTGAAATCGTGCTCACCGAGCAGCGGCAACACAGCGGCCCGCATGCGTGCCAGATCAAGCGGGCGAAACACCCAGCCCACCTGGTCGCTGTCGAGCGAGGGGCGCACCACCGATTCACGCAGCACATAGCTGTAGCGGCGGCCGCGGGCCAAGAAACGGGCGTGAAACTCATCGGCCACGGGCTGGCACCATTCGATGGCGATGTCAGAGGGCAGGAAGCGGTTGGTGCCGCGCACCCAGGAGAACACACGGCGGTCGAGCGCGGTGTCGAGGTGCACCACTTGGTTGAAGCCGTGCACGCCGGTATCGGTGCGGCCCGCACAGGCTGTCGTCACCCGGTGGTCAGCAAAGGCAGAGAGGGCCGACTCCAGTTGGTCTTGCACGGTCTGGCCGCCCGGCTGGCTTTGCCAACCCAGGTAGCGGGTGCCGCGGTAGGACACCCCCAGGGCCAACCTCACCACGGGCGAGCCCCGGCCAGACGCATCAAGCGGGCTGGCGCACGGCGCTCAAGCAAGGTCGTCCAGCATGCCCTGGGCCTTGGCCTTGAGCGCGCCATCTGCCTTGAGCAGCACTTCTTGCAGCAATTCGCGGGCACCATCGGAGTCGCCGATCTGCCGAAACTCCTCGGCCAACTCCATCTTGCGCGACAACGGATCACTGGCCTCGTCATCGTCCAGCGACAACTCGGGCGCGCCCAGATCGCTTGCACCCGCGGCCAGCTTGGCGCCCGGCGAGGTCGGCTCGTCCAAGTCCAGCGAGATGCTGTTCAGGTCGAAGCTCAGGGGCGACGCCGGCGAGGCGGCGGCCGGCGGGGCGGCATCCAGATCCATGTCGAGGTCGGGCAGGGAGAAATCCATGTCCTGCACCGACGGCGCACCCATGCCGGGCGAGCGCTCGTCCCAGGCCGAATCGAGCACCGACGCCGCCGGCAAGCGGGGCGCGGCGGCCGGCGCAGCCGACAGCTCGGACAAATCAACCTCCACCGACGAGGCCGGCGTGTCAGCGTGCGGGTTGCCGGTCAGCACCATGGTGCTGGTGAGCGGGCCGGGCATGCTCGGCGGGGCGTCGTCCAGACCGAGGTCGAGATCGAGATCCACGCCAAAATCACTGGCCGGCGCAGGGACAGACGCCGCCGCCATGTCACCAAACACATCGGCTGGGTTGCCAAACTGCGAGGCCGTCGGCAACACCGACTGCGGCATCGTGCTGACTTCGAGTGACGGATAGCGACCCGCCGCCTCCACATGGCCCGGGCCCGACGGCGCACCGCCCGGCTGGTACATCGGGTTCTCGGGATCGAGTTGCAGGCCGAGTTGCTGCGCGCGTGCCCAGTCCTCGCCCTCACCACCTGTCAGCCCGTGCAATTGCGCGGCCAAGAGCTCAAAACCCTTGCCATCACGGCGCTTGGCATACACCTCCAGCAGCTTGGTGCGAATGGCCATGCGCTCGGGGCTGGCGCGCATCGCTTCTTTCAAAATTTCTTCGGCCTGCAGGTCGCGACCATAGGCCAGGTACACATCGGCCTCGGCCACTGGGTCGACATCACCAATGGCATCAAGTTGGCTCAGCGAATAGCCCATCGACGACGCCGCGCCGGCCGCATCACGCGTGTCCACGTGTTGACCGCCGCTGACACCAAAGAACGAGTCGGGCTGCAGCCGGCTTTCAAGGAACGAGGTTTCGCTGCTGTCCGAACGCGAGCGCTTGCGCAATTTGTAGGCGCCAAAACCCGCCAGCAAGGCCATCAGCCCCCCGCCCAGCGCCAGCGCCAGCGGGTTGTCCTTCAGCAAACCAGACAGCAAGCCCGGCGATTCGACCTCGGGCTCGGCAGCCGGCGCCAGGGGGACGACCGGCTTGGAGGCAGCCGGCGCCATCGGTTCGGCCGTCGAAGCCGGTGCACTGGCGGCCACGGGCACACTCGCCACCACAGCCGGGGCACTGGCGATCACCACCGGCACACTCGCCGCCGCCACAGGCGACGAAGCGATTTGCACGGGCGGCGCAGCAGCGGGCACCGATACAGACACCGGCACCGACGCCGCTGCCACCACGGCAGACACCGCCTTCTGCACCGCCACCGGCACGGCAAGCACCGCCGGGGCGGAGGGCGCGGGCTTGGCCGCAGCCGCCACGGCAGGAGCCGCCGAGGCGGCGCCAGACAGCTTTTTCAGCTCGTCCACATTGCGAGCCAACTCGGCCACGCGGGTGGCAGCGTCTTTCTTGGCGCGGTCTTCGGAAATCTGGGCCTCAACGGCCTTGGCCGAGGTCTGGCCCTTGCTCAACGTGAGCTTGTCGGGCGTGGCCGCTGCGGATTGTTTGCGGTCGGCCACTTCGGCATCGACCTTGCCCGCGGCTTGCCGCGCGGCGCCTTCGTTGCGGGTGGTGGGCACCGCACCGGCCAAGCGCTGGCGGTAGGCGTTGAAGTCGGCACTTTGCGCCTGGATGATCTGGCGCGCCTCGGACGGCGCCAAGGCGCGCGCCGTGTCGGCACCGGGCACCGACAACACGACACCCGAACGCAAGCGGTTCATGTTGTTGCCGAGGAAGGCGTCGGGGTTGCTGCGGTACAGCGACGCGAGCATTTGGTCGAGCGAGACGCCGGCCGGTTGCGTGCGTGAGGCGATGCGCGAGAGCGTGTCACCGCGACGAACGCGGTATCCCTCGGCCGCAGATGCGGTGGCGTCAGCCGGCGCAGCCGCTTTGGGTGCGGGGGCAGGTGCAGGCACCGCAGCGGCTCGGACGGGTGCCGGAGCGGCTGCAGGCTTGGGAGACGGCGCAGCCGCAGGCACGGGAGCCGGCTTGGCAGCCGGCGCCACGACCACACGCCCCGGGCGGGCAGCCGTGGCCGGCGCATCAGGGGTCGCCTCGGCCGCCGGGGCCGCCGAAATCACCGGCGCCGTGGCCGGTGCGGGCGAGGCGGCGCGCACGCTGGCAGCCGGCGGATCGAGCAACACTGTGTACTCACGCACCACGCGGCCGGTGGGCCAGGTGAGCTCCAGAATCACGTCGACGAACGGCTCTTGGGCCGAGCGATCGCTGCTGAGCTTGAGGTAGGGGCGCCCATCGGCGCGACGCAGAAAATCAACTTTGGTGTCGGGCAGCAGCGGGCTGAACTCGACACCGGCCGCACGGTAGGCCTCGGGCGGCGCAATGCGCACGCGCAAATTGGCCGCCTCTTCGGGCGTCAGGCTGGTGATGTCGATCTCGGCACGCAAAGCTTCACCCAGCGCAGACTGCACCGTCAACCGCCCCAAGCCCAAAGCTTGAGCTTCAGGCGTGACAAGCCAGAGGGTGGCCGCAGCCAGGGTGGTCAGGGCAAATCGGCCCGCGTTCAGCGTCTGTCGTTTCAAGGCAACTCCCAAATCTGCTCCCTAGCGGCCCAGGCTGTGGAGTGTCCACGCCAGCCCTGATCGCCACCCAGCGCTGGCGCCATGGGGGCATGTTGTGAGAAATCACAATAGCATCAAGCAGATACGGTGACAAGCTCACGCAAAATATGATGTTACGAGTCGCTTGTCACCGCTGTGGATGCGCCCTGAGAGTTGCGGGTGTGCAACATTCAGGGCGTCTGACCCACTCAGTCGAGCAAGATGCGCAACATGCGGCGCAGCGGTTCGGCCGCGCCCCAGAGCAACTGATCGCCAATCGTGAACGCGCCCACGTACTCCGGGCCCATCGCCAATTTGCGGATCCGGCCGACCGGGATCGTCATCGTGCCAGTGACAGCCACGGGCGTCAGGTCTTTGATCGTGGCTTCGCGCGTATTGGGTACAACTTTTACCCATTCGTTATCGGCAGCGATCATGGCTTCGATGTCGGCCACCGGCACGTCCTTCTTGAGCTTGAAGGTCAGCGCTGGGCTGTGGCAGCGCATGGCGCCCACGCGCACGCAGAAGCCATCGACCGGAATGGCGGCCGAACCGAAGCCCTCACCCAAGCCGAGGATCTTGTTGGTCTCGGCCATGCCCTTCCATTCTTCCTTGGACATGCCATTGCCCAGGTCCTTGTCGATCCAAGGAATCAGCGAGCCGCCCAGCGGCACGCCGAAGTTGGCGGTCTGCTCAGCCGTCAGCGCACGCTGGGTGGCGATCACTTGGCGATCAATCTCCAGAATGGCGCTCTTCGGGTCGTCCAGCAGGGCCTTCACCGAGCTGTTCAGCGTGCCGTATTGCGTCAGCAGCTCGCGCATGTGCTGCGCACCGCCACCAGAAGCCGCTTGGTAGGTCTGCGTGGACATCCACTCGACCAGCCCAGCCTTGTACAGCGCGCCCACGCCCATCAGCATGCAGCTGACGGTGCAGTTGCCGCCGACCCAGTTCTTGCCACCCTTGGCCAGCGCATCCTTGATCACCGGCATGTTGACCGGGTCGAGGATGATGACGGCATCGGATTCCATGCGCAGCGTCGAGGCGGCGTCAATCCAGTGGCCGTTCCAGCCGGCAGCGCGCAGCTTGCCGAACACGGCGCTGGTGTAGTCGCCGCCCTGAGCCGTGACGATGAAGTCGCAGCGCTTGAGCGCGTCGATGTCGTACGCGTCTTGCAGCGTGGTTTCGTTCTTCGCCATCGACGGGGCTTTGCCGCCCGAGTTCGAGGTGGAGAAGAACAGGGGTTCGAAGTGAGCGAAGTCGCCTTCGGCCTGCATGCGGTCCATCAAGACGGAGCCGACCATGCCGCGCCATCCGACCAATCCTACGAGTGCCATTTCCAGATTTCCTTGTGAAGCGTTGTCCCAGACCCCTGACTCCCCCGGCTCGCTTCGCCGGGGTCCAGGTGTGGGGGCGAGACGAAACCGAGCTGTCAGCTCTTGGTAATCGTTTTGCCGGTGCGGTTGGCCAAGACGGCCGCGACCACGGCATCACCCATCTCGCGCGTGCCCACCTTGTGGGTGCCGTCGCTCCAAATGTCGGCCGTGCGGTAACCCGCGGCCAGCACAGCCTTGACCGCCGACTCAATGCGGTCGGCAGCCTCAGGCTGTTGGAGTGAGAAACGGAGCATCATGGCGGCAGACAGGATTGTAGCCAAGGGATTGGCCAAGCCTTTGCCGGCGATGTCGGGCGCGCTGCCGTGGCTGGGCTCATACAGGCCCTGGCCCTTGGCGTTCAGCGAGGCCGAGGGCAGCATGCCGATCGAGCCCGTCAGCATCGAGGCTTCGTCTGACAGGATGTCGCCGAACATATTGCCCGTGAACAGCACGTCGAACTTCTTAGGCGCCTTCACGAGCTGCATGGCCGCGTTGTCCACGTACATGTGCTCCAGCTCGATGTCCGGATACTCTTTGTGCACCTCGGTGACCACGTCCTTCCAGAACTGGAAGGTCTCCAGCACATTGGCCTTGTCGACCGAGGTGACCTTCTTGTTGCGCTTGCGGGCGGCCTGGAAGGCCACGTGGGCGATGCGCTCGATCTCTGGGCGCGAGTAGCGCATGGTGTCGAACGCTTCTTCGGCACCCGGGAAATGCCCGTCGGTGGCGATGCGGCGGCCACGCGGCTGGCCGAAGTAGATGTCGCCGGTCAGCTCACGGATGATCAGGATGTCCAGGCCGGCGATCAGCTCGGGCTTCAGGCTCGACGCACCCACCAACTGCTCGTAGCAGATGGCCGGGCGGAAGTTGGCGAACAGACCCAGGTGCTTGCGCAGGCCCAGGATGGCTTGCTCGGGGCGCAGCGGGCGGTCGAGCGTGTCGTACTTCCAGTCGCCCACCGCGCCAAACAGGATGGCGTCCGAGGCCTTGGCCAGGTTCAGCGTGGATTCAGGCAGCGGGTGGCCATGGGCCTCGTAGGCGGCGCCGCCCACCTTGGCCTCTTCCATCTCCAAGTTCAGGTCGAGCACGTTCAACACGCGCACGGCCTCGGCCACGATTTCCGTGCCGATGCCATCGCCGGGGAGGACTGCAATTTTCATGGTGCGATCTTCAAAAGTCAGAAACGGAACACCCGGACAGGGCCCGGGCGCGGTGTGTCAACGCAGTGGGGTCAGGAGACCATCGTGTGGGCCAGCCACGGCTTGGTCGCCAGGCGCTCGGCCTCGTAGGCGGCGATCTTGTCCTTGTGGCGCAGCGTCAGGCCAATGTCGTCCAGGCCGTTGAGCAGGCAGTACTTGCGGAAGGCCTGCACCTCAAAGGCGATCTCTTCGCCCTGCGGCTTGACCACCACCTGGCGCGCCAGATCAACCGTCAGCTGATACCCCGGGAAGGCCAGCACCTCGTTGAACAGCTGGTCGACCACGGCCTCGGGCAGCACGATGGGCAAGAGGCCGTTCTTGAAGCAGTTGTTGAAGAAGATGTCGGCGTAGCTGGGCGCGATGATGGCGCGAAAGCCGTACTGGTCGATCGCCCACGGCGCGTGCTCGCGGCTGGAGCCGCAGCCGAAGTTCTTGCGCGCCAGCAGCACCGAGGCGCCCGCATAACGCGGCTGGTTGAGCACGAAGTCGGGGTTGGGGCGGCGGCTGGCCGGGTCTTGGCCGGGCTCGCCCTTGTCGAGGTAGCGCCACTCGTCAAACAGGTTCGGGCCGAAACCGGTCTTGCGGATCGACTTCAGAAACTGCTTCGGGATGATCGCGTCGGTGTCGACGTTCTCGCGGTCCATCGGGGCCACCAGGCCCTTGTGAAGTTGGAATGCTTGCATGGTGTGGGGTGCTCTCGAATTCGGGTGACGCTTACTTCTTGCGCGCGGCTTCTTCGATCGACTGGCCGGCTTTTTGAATGTCTTTGCCGATGCCGTCCATCGTGTTGCAGGCGCTGAGCGAGGCCAAGCCGGCCAACACGGCAGTGATCAGGAGAAAGTGCTTCATGGCGGGCTCCGTTTCAGTCAAGACACCATGCCACGCACGTCCACGAAGTGGCCGTGCACAGCGGCGGCAGCGGCCATGGCCGGCGACACCAGGTGGGTGCGCCCGCCGTTGCCCTGACGGCCTTCGAAGTTGCGGTTGCTGGTAGAGGCGCAGCGCTCGCCCGGCTCCAAGCGGTCGGCGTTCATGGCCAGGCACATCGAGCAGCCCGGCTCGCGCCACTCGAACCCCGCGGCCTTGAAGATCTCGTGCAGGCCCTCGGCCTCGGCCTGCGCCTTCACCAGGCCCGAGCCCGGCACCACCAGCGCCAGCTTGATGTTCTTGGCCACTTTTTGGCCCAGCTTCTTCACCACGGCGGCGGCTTCGCGCATGTCCTCGATGCGGCTGTTGGTGCAGGAGCCGATGAACACCTTGTCGACGAAGATGTCGTTCAGCGCCTTGCCCGGCTGCAGGTCCATGTAGGTCAAGGCGCGCTCGATGGCGCCGCGCTTGTTGGGGTCTTTTTCCTTCTCGGGGTCGGGCACGCGGGCATCCACGCCCAGCACCATCTCGGGCGAGGTGCCCCAGGTCACTTGCGGCACGATCTGCGTCGCGTCCAGCTCGACCACGGTGTCGAAGTGCGCGCCGGCGTCGCTGTGCAGCGTTTGCCAGTAGGCCACGGCTTGGTCCCATTCCACGCCGGTGGGCGACAGCGGGCGGCCCTTCACATAAGCAATGGTTTTCTCATCCACCGCCACCAAGCCGGCACGCGCGCCGCCTTCAATGGCCATGTTGCAGACCGTCATGCGGCCCTCGACGCTCAGGCCGCGGATGGCCGAACCACCGAACTCGATGGTGTAGCCCGTGCCACCTGCCGTGCCGATCTTGCCGATGATGGCCAGCACCACGTCTTTGGCGGTCACGCCCGGGGCCAGCGCGCCGTCCACCTGGATCAGCATGTTCTTGGCCTTTTTGGCCAGCAGCGTTTGCGTGGCCATCACGTGCTCGACCTCGCTGGTGCCAATGCCGTGCGCCAGCGCCCCAAAGGCGCCGTGCGTGGAGGTGTGCGAGTCGCCGCAGACCACGGTCATGCCGGGCAGCGTGGCGCCGTTTTCCGGGCCGATCACGTGCACGATGCCCTGGCGCTTGGACATGAACGGGAAGAACGCCGCCGAGCCGAACTCCTTGATGTTGCTGTCGAGCGTGGTGATCTGCTCTTTGCTGATCGGGTCGGTGATGCCGTCGTAGCCCAGCTCCCAGCCGGTGGTGGGCGTGTTGTGGTCGGCCGTGGCCACGATCGAGCTGACGCGCCACACCTTGCGGCCGGCTTGCCGCAGGCCCTCAAACGCCTGCGGGCTGGTCACTTCGTGCACCAGGTGGCGGTCGATGTAGAGCACCGAGGTGCCGTCTTCTTCGGTGTGGACGACGTGTTCGTCCCAGAGCTTGTCGTAGAGGGTGCGTGCGGTCATGGTCGGTCGGGCCTCAGGGGGAAGATGGAATTGTCGTTGAAAGGGGTTCGGGCGTGTCCGCCACAGGGCGGGCGCGCAGTTGGTCAATGAAGCGCTGCAGCACCGCGGGCAGCACCTCTTGGGTGCGCACGCAGAGTTGGTAATCGCGCTGCGCCCAGGCTTCATCCAGGCGCAGCACACGAACCTTGAACAGGCGCGCAAACCGCTCGGCCGGCACCGCCGGCATCACCGCCACGCCCAGGCCGGCCTCCACCAGCTGCGCGATGGCATCGAAGCCGCGCACCTGCAGCCGCGCCTTGAGCGTGCGGCCCTGGCCCAGCGCCTCGTCGCGCATCAAGCCCTGCACCCAGGCGCCGGCATGCAGGCCCACCATGTCGAAGTCGAGCAGCGCCTCAAAGCGCACCGCGTTCAAGTCAGCCAACGCATGCCCCTCGGGCACCACCACCGCCAGCGTGCCGGGGCGGTAGGGCAAGGCGGTGAGCCGGGTGTCGACCAGCGGGCCGGCAAACACGCCCACATCGGCCCGGCCCTCGGCCACGCTGGCCTGCACCTCGGTGCTGGTCTGGTCTTCCAGGCTCACGCCAATTTGCGGGTGCGCTTGCGAAAACGCGGCCAGGTCGGCCGGCAGGCACTCGGCAATCGCCCCGGCATTGGCCACCAGGCGCAAATGGCCCTTGATGCCACGCGAGAACTCGACCACCTCGCTCTCCAGCGCGTGCAGCGAGGCGTGCAGGTGGCGGATGTGGCGCACCAGCGCGTGGCCGGCCTCGGTGGGCTCCACGCCACGCGCGCGGCGCTCAAACAGGCTCACGCCCAAGCGCTTCTCCAGGTCGGACAAGCGCTTGCTCGCCGCCGCCAGCGCCAGGCTCTCGCGCTCGGCGCCGCGCGTGATGCTGCGCGTCTCGGCCACGGCGAGCACCAGGTTCAGGGTCAGCAGATCGAAGCGCATGGGGTGAACGGGGCGGTGGGGGCGGCGGGCCAATCAGCGTCGCGCGGCCCGCTGTGGGCTGCGCAGGGCGCCAGCATAGCGTTCGCGAAACGCATCAACCAGCGCCATTTAGCAAGCCAGCCTTCTTTCCAAGCGAAGTCTTGGCCCCAGCCACTTGGGGCCACAGGGCGGTAAGCGCGAATTGGCGGGGGTTTTGCGGTCATTTGTGAAATCGCCTCAAGGCCCGCAAACCCCGACCGATAACCCGACAGAGCGCATGGGCTGGATGGGCGATGCGGGTGGCGAGGGAGCCACCCACCGCCCCCTGAAGACCCCGCACACAAATCGTTTGACAAGGACTACCGACATGGCCTCCATCTTCAGCAACAAGACCGCAGAACAAATCGCCGCGATGACGACGGACGAGATTGCGGCGGCCATCGCGTCCGACTGGGCGGCCATCACGGCCAGCCAGATCACCAATTTGTCGGCCACGCAGTGGGCAGCGGCTGTGCCGGCCGGCCTGGCCAGCATCCCGGTGCTGGCGCTGCAAGCCGTCAGCAGCGACAACTTCCGCACCTTCAGCGTTGATCAACTGATCGCGCTCAACGCCAAGCAGGCCGCGGTGTTCACGGTCGAGCAGCTCAATGGCCTGTCGGGTGAGAAGTTCAACGCCCTGACCACCACCCAGTTCGCCGCCTTCACCACCGCGCAAGCCGCCGCGATCACCGCCGACCGCATGGCCGAGATCGACGTGGCCGACCTGGCCGCCCTCAGCACCGGCGTGATCAACCGGCTGACGAACGAAGCCGTGGGCGCCATCACCGCCGACAAGATCGGCGCCATCACCGCCAAACAAGCCGCCGCGCTCACCGCCGACCAGGTGCACGCCCTGGGCACCGCCGCCATCGCAGCCCTGGAAACCGCCGACCTGCGCGCGCTCA
>JBEAOO010000270.1:0-4005 GCA_041164825.1 Pseudomonadota bacterium
AAAGCGAATGCGGCACAGCGCTCCTAGCACCGCCATCAGCATCGGCACCGCCATCGGCATACGGTGAGACTCAATGCCGAGCATCCAACTTCCCACCCAGGAACAGCTTGTTCCATTGAACCCAAGCCCACCACAAACCTTCAGTGCCTGAGCCCGAATGCGGCGGGTCGAAGGTCAGGCAGCGTTGCCGCGGCGCTGACGGCGACGCACCACGCCGCCCAGCAGGCCGAGGCCGGCCAGCGACAACAGGACCGACGATGGCTCGGGCACGGGCGCGGTGGTCGAGACATTGAGCTTGAAGCGCAACACCATGTCGTCGTAGTCGTAATCGGAACCCAAGCGGGCGTCCTCGAACAAGAGGTAGCCCGACTGGCGATCGGCGTTGAGCACGATGCCAAAATTGGCGTTTGTGCCGTCGAAGTTGCTCATGTTCGTCACCACCGGCGCAGCACCAATGTTTCGCCCAAAGGAGAAGTCCACCAAGCCCGGCTGCACCGCGCCACTGCTGGCGGTGATGCCACTGCCGGTGCTCAGCAGCGTGCGGCTGAAGGCGGTGAAGTAGTCGGCCACCGGGGTCGAGCCGCCGACCCAGTCGAACTGCAGCTCTGCCGTCTGACTGGCATCGATCACCGAGCGCAGCGAGCCGATCACCATCGACTGACCGGCGCCCAGCACCTTGTTGGCGGCCGTGGTGGTGCGGGTGCCGCTGGCGTTGATGATCTCCATGAAGGAGTCGGCGGCCTGCGCTTGCGCGCCGGCCAGGAGCAGCAGCACGCTGATCGCGATGGGGTGAAGTTTCATGGTGGCAACTCGAAGGTAGAGAGGTGTCTGGCAGCACACACCCGCCATCGGGCCGACGGGCGGCCCACACGGACGTGCGGAAAGTGGGTCAAGCTTACGGAGCGGTGCGGCCTGCGCTCTATCGGCGTTGTGCGACAAACCCGAGGCCACCCCAGTCCGAATGGACCAGTGATGCGCTGGATGGCTCAGGGCGGGTGGCTGACGCAGCGCCGGGGCTGGCCCGGCCCTGCCCTGCCCGGTCCAGCCCTGTGCTGCTCGTCAGCACGAAGGATCAATCCGAGCGGCGGCGGCCGATGTAGACCGCCAGGCCCACCACCGCCAGCAGCAAGGCCAACACGCCACCATCGGCCGACGGCGCCGGCACAGCGGCGAGGTCGGCACTGAAGGTGAAGCTGGCGGCCGCTTGGTCGACCACGCTCAGCACCTGCTCGGCGGGCACCGGGCCCGCGGCCGCCATCGGCACCAGCAGCGCCAATTTTTTCATCCAGTTCTTCATCATTGCACTCCCAGGCAGCAAGCCAGGCCACCGCATGGAGAGGGACTGTCGCGCAAAGCGCCGCACGCATCTATCGCGCCTTGGTGACGCGGCGGCGCGCGCCGTGGTCCATTCAGACCGACGCGGTCGCAGACGCAGAAGCGGACACAGGCGCCTGCGTGGGGCTGGCGCTGCCCACCGTGCGCACCACGCCGCGGAACTTGCCGTTGCTGCTGCGCTCGATCGCCGCCACGCGGTCGATGTGCACGGCCACGGCCGCGCCAAAGCGCTCTTGCGCACGCTGCTTGAGCAGCGCCTCTTGCGGCGCGCCAAAGCCCGCTTGGGTGGCCACGCGGATGCGGATCTCGTTGAGTGCGGGTTGCACAAACTGCGCTTCCAGCAGGCCGGGCAGACCGTCAAAAATGAAGTCTGGCGCGATGTGCGGCCGGCCATCGCCGGTGACGATCTGGTCGTCCTCGCGGCCCAGAATCTGCTCGATCACGGGAAAGTGCCGCCCGCAGGGGCAGAGGTAGCCCCGGTCGGCGGGCACCACGCGGTCGACCGTGCGGTAACGGATCAACGGCATGGCGGGGTTGTGGAAACCGGTGCCGATCAGCTCGGACGTGCCGTCGCCACAGGGCTGCATCTCGGTCAGGCCGTAGCTGGGCATCAGGTGGTAGTTGCCTTGCTCGCAAGTGCCGATCGCGATCACGCGCTCGAACTGCCCATACCAGTCATACACCGGCACGCCAAAAGCCTCTTCAATCACACTGCGTTGGTGCTGGCTCAGGCTCTCTGAGCTGGTGACGACACCGAGCAGCGCCGGGTCGCGGTAGCGGCGGCCGGCGGCCAGCAGCATCTGCCCCAGGTAGGCCGCGGCACTCGGGTAGGCCTGGATGATGACCGGGCGAAAACGCGCCAGCGCCTGGCCATAACCCGGCACCGTGTCTTCGCGCAAATGGTAGGAGGACATCCACAAACAGTTGTCGGCGCGGTCGTGGCGCCAAAAGGTGGATCGCCGCGCCTGCAAGGGCACGATGCGGTCCCCGCGCAACCACACGCGGCGGTCGCCCGGGCGCCAGCCGGCCCACATCAGTTGCCGCTCGACAAACGCGTTTTCCACACCGATGGACGGCAGGTTGCGCCAACCGTGCACGGGGGTGCCGGTGGTGCCGCTGGTGCTGGAGCGAAACAGGAACGGGCCTTTGGCATCGTCGCTGCGCAGGCGCGCCGCTTGGCTGCGCAGGGTCTCTTTGTCCAACACTGGCAGCAGCGCCCCGAGGCCGCCGGCCAGATCGCGCGGGTCGAGCGTCAAGTCACGGCCGGCCAGTTGCTCGCGGTAGTGCGGCACGTGCAACTGCGCATGGCGCAGCACGGCCTGCAACTGGCCGGCCTGGTCAGCGGCCAGCGCGTCTTCGTTCATCCACTGCACGCGGTCGAGGTCGGCCACGGTCCGGCGGTAAGCCGCACCTTGGCGCAGCACGGCCCGCGACCGCGAACGCGCGGTCAGCAGCAGCTCCTGCACGAAGGCAGGTGCGTGGCGATAGAGGGGGTGGCCGTACATGGGACTCAGCGGATCCAATGAAGCGGTCTCAGCCCACCGCACCCAAGGTGGGCGAGGCGCCGAGCGCACGGCCGTTGAAGTCGACCGGCGCGCCGAACAAGGCCGAACTCGGCACCGGCAGGCCCGCCGCGATCAGGGGCGAGCCCGCCAGCGGTTTGAAATCACCGTCCAACGCCGCATCGGCCGTCAGGTCATCGGCGCCCGCCAGCAGCGCGCGCACCGAGCCCACCGTGGCGCCAAAGCGCGCGTTGCGCTGCATGACGCCGGCGCGGTAGGCCTCCATCGTGCCGATGCTCAGGGCACCGGCTGCAAAGCTCAGTGCGCTGAAGGGGCGCAGCACGCGCACCTGCAGGGTTTCATCGGAGGTGCGCATCGACACCACGGCCAGGCCGAGCGTGGCGGCGGTGTCGGCGGTTTCGCGCACAAAGAAGTTGCGGCCGCCGACGGCGCGGGTCACGGCCTCGAACTGCAACGCGCCGGCCATCGTCACGGCCGTGCCGTCTTGCGCATCGAGCGTGATGACATCGGTGCTGGGCAGCACCGGCTTCCAGCCATCGGTTTCCAGACCATAGAGGTCCCAGCCGTTGCCGCACAGCACGTTGTTGAAGACGCGGTTGCCGCGCGTGCCCAGGCCCACGCCGTCGTAGAAGCCCATCGTGCAGCCGACGATGGTGTTGTTGAAGATCAGGTTGTCGGCGCTCTTGTCGCAGGCCACGCCGCTGCCGTTGTCTTGCAGCAGGTTGCCATACACCTGGTTGCCGCGCGCGAAGTAGAGCCGGATGCCGGAGCTGGGCGCGTTGGAGCTGTTGGCCGGGTGGGCGCTGATGAGCGCTTGTGCGCTCAGCCAGCTGGCGTAGTCGGCGCCACCCGCGCCACGCGCACCGCTGCAGCGGTTGCGCCGGATCACGCAAGCCACGGCGCCCGTGGTGGCCATCTCGTCGCTGATGCTGGAGATGATGTCCATGAACAGATTGACGCCGTCGAATTGCGCGGTGGTCCAGTTGTCGGTGCAGGTGTTGAGTTCGATCAGCGCGTTCGACACGCCATTGAGCTGCAGGCCGCCGGTGGTGTCTTTGAGGTGGCCGTTGAAGTGCACGGTGTTGCCGCGGATGACCGTGGCGCGCAGGCTGTCGACCAGGTTGGGGCCGATGGAGGCGCCACCGCC
>JBEAOO010000271.1:0-8643 GCA_041164825.1 Pseudomonadota bacterium
CCAGTTGCCGATCACGACATTGATGCCCTGCTCTTTCAGCGTGGGCACGTCGATGCCCTTCAGCCGCGCGTCGGACGTGACGCCGATGGCGCGCATCTTGCCCGTGGTGATGTACTCGGCGAACTCGCTGTAGCCGCTGCCGCCGACCGTCACGTTGCCACCCAGGATGGCCGCGGTGGCTTCACCGCCGCCCCGGAAGGCAACGTAGTTGATCTTGGCCGGATCGACGCCCACTTCACGCGCGATCATCGCCGCGGCGATGTGCTCGGTGGAGCCGCGCGAACCGCCGCCCCACTTCACGCTGCCGGGATCCTTCTTCATCTGCTCGACCACGTCCTTCATGGTCTTCAGCGGGGACTCGGCCGGCAGCACGAACACGTTGTATTCGCTCGTGACGCGCGCGATCGGCGTGGCTTGCGAGAGCGAGACCGGCGGCTTGCCGGTGATGATGCCGCCGAGCATCACCGCGCCCATCGTCATCAGCGCATTGGCGTCGCCCTTGCTGCCGTTGACGAACTGCGCCAGGCCGATGGCACCGGCTGCGCCACCCTTGTTGTCGTAATTGACCGACGAGGCTGCACCCGAGTCTTGCAGGGCCTTGCCCAGCGCACGGCCAGTGGCGTCCCAGCCGCCGCCCGGGTTGGCGGGGATCATCATCTTTACGGGGCTGCCATCGGCGCGGGCGCTCAGGGGCAAGGTGCCTGCGGCGGCCAGTGCGGCCAGGGTCTTCAAGAAAGTATCGCGTCTCATGGTCGTGTCCCTTCGGGTGGGGGTTGAACAGCAGCCGCCATGATCCGGTGTCGACCTGTCATTCCGCTGTACAGCGACCTAGGGAAAATGCGGGCATGCTGCGACAGTGAGCGCTGCGGTGTTTTCAGTCAGACTCCCGCCCTCACCTTTGGTGTCCCCGTTCCGTTCCGGCATGAAGCTGCTCCTTGTTGAAGACAACCCGACCATGCAGACCACCCTGCAGCGTTCTTTTGAGCGCCGCGGCATGCAGGTGGTGTGCTGCGGCGATGGCGCCCGCGCGCTCGACCGCTGGCGCGCCAGCGTGCCCGATGTGGTGCTGCTCGACCTGAGCTTGCCCGGCCTCGACGGCCTGGAGGTGTTGGCCCAAGCCCGCGCCGAGGGCTGGACCACGCCGGTGCTGATCTTGACCGCACGCGGCACCGTGGGCGACCGCATCTTGGGCCTGAACACCGGTGCCGACGACTACCTGCCCAAGCCCTTTGACCTCGATGAACTGGAAGCCCGCGTGCGTGCGCTGGCCCGCCGCAGCGCTCCGGCGCGCGACTTTGCGGAGCCCGCGCTGCCGGAGTTTTGTGGCTTGCGCTGCGACCCTGACAGCGCTGCTGTTTACCTGCACGGCGAGGTGATGGACCTCGCGCCGCGCGAGAGCGCCATGCTGCGCGCCCTGCTCGCCCGGCCTGGGCAGGCGGTGGCGCGCGAGCGCTTGTTTGAGCTGGTGTTTCCGGGGCAGCCCGATGTGCAGCCCGAGGCGATCGAGGTGGTGACCTACCGCCTGCGCAAAAAGCTCGCCGGCACGCAGGCGCAGCTGATCACCTTGCGCGGGCTCGGCTACCTCATCAAGGCACAGACCGCATGAGCGCGCGATGAGCGAGCCTTCTGGCCCCAGCAGCGCCCCCATCAGCGCCACGACCGCACCCCGGCGCAGCTCGCTGCGCCGGCAGCTGCTGCTGGGCATCTTGCTGCCGGTGCTGTTGTTCCTCGCGGTCAACAGCGTCAGCACCTACCGCCAAGCCCTGCGCGCAGCCGACACCGCTTACGACCGCACGCTGCTGGCCTCGGCCAAGTCGATTGGCGAGTCGCTGGAGGTGGTGCGCCAGGGCAGCGAGGTGCGCTTGCAAGCCACGCTGAGCTACGCCTCGCTCGAACCCTTTGAGGCCGACAACCGCAGCCGCCTGTATTACCGCATCACCGGCTTCCAGGGCGAGATGGTGTCGGGCTTCGACGACCTGCCGCGCTGGAGCGGCCGGCCCTTGCCCAAACAAGGGTTGTACGCCGCGCTGGTGGATTTTTACGATGACGACTTCCGCGGCCAGCCGGTGCGCATGGCCGTGTTGCTGCAACCCGTGGCAGGGCTGGAGGGCCTGGGCATGGCCACCATCCAGGTGGCTGAAACGCTGGAGCTGCGCCGTACCTTGGCGCGCAGCCTGTTGATCGACACGCTGTGGCGCCAGGCCGCACTGCTGGTGGGCGTGGCCGTGGTGGTGGTGCTGGTGGTGCAGCACGCCACGCGCCCGGTGCGTCGGCTGAGCGCCTTGCTCGCCCAGCGCGCCGAGGGCGACCTCTCGCCGCTGCCCGACGAGGGCGCGCCGCGCGAGTTGCAACCGCTGCTCGACGCCACCCACCAGGTGATGGCGCGGCTCGATGCCTTGCTGGCGCACCAGAAGCGCTTTGTGCGCGACGCCTCGCACCAACTGCGCACGCCGCTGGCGGTGTTGAAAACGCAGGTGCAGTCGGCGCGGCGTGGCGACGTGCCACCGCTGCAAGCGCTGGCCGAGATCAGCGACACCGTGGACCAAGCCACCGAGCTCGCCAACCAGATGCTGGCGCTGGCCAAGGTGGAGCAACTGCGCCACCAGAGCGATGCGCCACTCACCGACTGGGCGCCGGTGGTGCGCCAGGTGGCGCTCGATGTGTCGGCGCTGCTGGTCGACAAATCGCTGGACTTCGACCTGCACACCGAGCCCGCCTCGGTGCGATCACATGTGTGGGCGCTCAAGGAATTGACGCGCAACCTGCTGCACAACGCCATCCGCCACACGCCCGCGAGCCAGCCCCTGACGGTGACGCTGCACAGCGATGGTCGCCATGCCGCACTCACCGTGGCCGACAGCGGCAGCGGCATCGGCGAGGCGCAGCGCCTGCGCCTGTTTCAACCGTTCTCGGCAGGCGACAATGGCAGCGGCTCGGGGCTGGGCTTGGCGATTTGCCACGACATCGTGGACACACTGGGCGGCAGCCTGACCCTTGAAAACCGCATCCACCAAGGCCATGTGATGGGTCTCGACGCGATCGTGCGCCTGCCCCTGGACTCCGATGAACGACCTGCCTGAGACCGCCCGCCTGCGCCTGGACAAATGGCTGTGGGCCGCCCGCTTCTACAAAACGCGCAGCCTCGCCAGCGACGACATCGGCAAGGGGCGCGTGGACGTGAACGGGCAAACCGCCAAGGCCTCGCGCGAGCTGCAACACGGCGACGAGGTGGTGTTTCGCCAAGGCACGACACTGCGCACGGTGATCGTCAAACGGGTGAGCCACGTGCGCGGGCCGGCGCCTTTGGCGCAAACCATGTACGAAGAAACCGCCGCCAGCATCGCCCTGCGCGAGCAAGTGGCCCGCGAGCGCCGTGAGGCGCCCGAGCCTTCAATGGCGATTGAGCAAGGCCGCCCCACCAAGCGCGACCGCCGGCAGCTGGCCGATTGGAGCCGCTGGAGCGCCAGCGTCGACGACGGCGAATGAGCCTGCACCAGGCCAAATCGGCCTCATTCCGGCGCAAAACCCCCCTTTTTCGGGTGCGCCGCCTGAAAAATCGACGAACCCCTCTTGAAATCAAGGCCATGTGCCTCAGATCGAGCGCATCGGAGATCACTGCACCATGAGCACCCAGGACCCCACCACCGACCACATCACCCCGGCCGACGCAACGGCCGCCCCCACTGACACCGCCCACGCTGGCGAAGTCCCCTTCGCCGGCGACGCGTCGCAACGCTTGGCCGAGCTCGAAGCCAAGCACGCGGAGTTGGCCGACGCCTACCTGCGCGCCAAGGCCGAGGCTGAAAACACCCGCCGCCGCGCCGAAGACGAAATCAGCAAGGCCCGCAAGTTCGCCATCGAGAGCTTTGCGGAGAGCATGCTGCCGGTGCGCGACAGCCTGGAAGCCGCCATCGGCCTGCCCGGCGCCAACACCGAACAAGTGCTCGAAGGCGTGCACGCCACGCTGCGCCAGCTCAGCAGCGCGCTCGAACGCAACAAGGTGCTGGAAATCAACCCGGCCGCCGGCACCAAGTTTGATCCGCACCAGCACCAGGCCATCAGCGTGGTGCCGGCCGAGCAAGAGCCCAACACCGTGGTGATGGTTCTGCAAAAAGGCTTTCTGATCAACGACCGGGTGCTGCGCCCGGCGCTGGTCACGGTGACCGCACCGAAATAAGCGCTGATCGGCGTCAAACGGGCCCGCTGCCCTGCGCGCGGCGCTCTTGAAAACGACGCCGCCAGCCGCAATTCACAGACAACAGATTTTCAGTTTCGAGGAGTTCTCACATGGCACGAATCATTGGCATTGACCTGGGCACCACCAACTCTTGTGTGTCCATCATGGAAGGCAACACCACCAAGGTGATCGAGAACAGCGAAGGTGCACGCACCACGCCGTCGATCGTGGCCTACCAAGAGGACGGCGAGATCCTCGTTGGCGCCTCCGCCAAGCGCCAGGCCGTCACCAACCCGCGCAACACGCTGTATGCGATCAAGCGCCTGATCGGCCGCAAGTTCACCGAGAAGGAAGTGCAGAAGGACATCAACCTGATGCCCTACTCCATCGTGGCCGCCGACAACGGCGACGCCTGGGTGGAAGTGCGCGGCACCAAGATCTCGGCCCAGCAAGTCTCGGCCGACATCCTGCGCAAGATGAAGAAGACCGCCGAGGACTACCTGGGCGAAGCCGTGACCGAGGCCGTGATCACCGTGCCGGCCTACTTCAACGACGCTCAGCGCCAAGCCACCAAAGACGCCGGCCGCATCGCTGGCCTCGAAGTCAAGCGCATCATCAACGAGCCGACCGCCGCCGCACTGGCCTTTGGCCTCGACAAGACCGACAAGGGCGACCGCAAGATCGCCGTGTATGACTTGGGTGGCGGCACGTTCGACGTGTCGATCATCGAGATCGCCGACGTGGACGGCGAAAAGCAGTTCGAAGTGTTGTCGACCAACGGCGACACCTTCCTGGGCGGCGAAGACTTCGACCAGCGCATCATCGACTTCATCATTGCCGAGTTCAAGAAGGACCAAGGCGTTGACCTGAGCAAAGACGTGCTCGCCCTGCAGCGCCTGAAGGAAGCCGCGGAGAAGGCCAAGATCGAGCTGTCGAACTCGGCCCAAACCGACATCAACCTGCCTTATGTCACCGCCGACGCGTCGGGCCCGAAGCACCTGAACATCAAGCTCAGCCGTGCCAAGCTTGAAGCGCTGGTGGACGAGCTGATCGAACGCACGATTGCCCCCTGCCGCACCGCCATCAAGGATGCCGGCGTGAGCGTGGGCCAGATCGACGACGTGATCTTGGTGGGCGGCATGACCCGCATGCCCAAGGTGCAAGAGAAGGTCAAAGAGTTCTTCGGCAAAGAGCCGCGCAAAGACGTCAACCCGGACGAAGCCGTGGCTGTGGGCGCTGCCATTCAAGGGCAGGTGCTGGCCGGTGACCGCAAGGACGTGCTGCTGCTCGACGTCACCCCGCTGAGCCTGGGCATTGAGACCCTGGGCGGCGTGATGACCAAGATGATCACCAAGAACACGACCATCCCGACCAAGTTCGCGCAGACCTTCTCCACCGCCGACGACCACCAGCCTGCCGTGACCATCAAGGTCTACCAAGGCGAGCGCGAAATGGCGTCGGGCAACAAGAGCTTGGGCGAGTTCAACCTTGAAGGCATCCCGCCGGCACCGCGTGGCACGCCGCAGATTGAAGTGTCGTTCGACATCGACGCCAACGGCATCTTGCACGTGGGCGCCAAGGACAAGGGCACCGGCAAGGAAAACAAGATCACCATCAAGGCCAACTCGGGTCTGTCGGAAGACGAGATCCAGAAAATGGTCAAGGATGCTGAGCTCAACGCCGCTGAGGACAAGAAAAAGCTCGAACTGGTGCAAGCCCGCAACTCGGCCGACGGCATGGTGCACAGCGTGAAGAAGAGCCTGGGCGAGCACGGCGACAAGCTCGACGCCGGCGAAAAGGAAAAGATCGAAACCGCGTTGAAGGACGTGGAAGAAGCGCTCAAGGGTGAGGACAAGGCCGAGATTGACGCCAAGACCGAAGCCCTGATGACCGCCAGCCAGAAGCTGGGCGAGAAGGTCTACGCCGAGAGCCAAGCCGCTGCGGGTGCCGCAGGTGCCGCCACCGGTGGCGAGGCCCCGCAAGCCGCCGCAGGCGGCGCCGCCAAGGGCTCGGACGACGACGTGGTCGACGCCGAGTTCAAGGAAGTCAAAGACCAGAAGTAAGGTCAGCCCACTTCGGTGAGCCTCCCCCGCGGGCCCCATCGGTCCGCGGGGGATTTGCGTTCAAAGACGGCAACGATTCATGGCAAAAAAACGCGATTACTACGAAGTCCTCGGACTGGCCAAAACGGCCAGCGAAGAGGAGATCAAAAAGGCCTACCGCAAGCTGGCCATGAAGTACCACCCTGACCGCAACCAGGGTGATGGCGCCAAGGTGGCAGAAGAGTCGTTCAAGGAGGCCAAAGAGGCTTACGAGATGCTCTCAGACGGCCAAAAGCGCGCCGCCTACGACCAGTACGGCCACGCGGGTGTCGACCCCAACATGGGTGGCGGCTTCCGCCCCGGTGGCCAGGGTGGCGAAGGCTTTGGTGGTTTTGCCGAGGCCTTTGGCGACATCTTTGGCGACATCTTTGGTGGCCAAGGTGGCGGTGCCGGCGGCCAGCGCCGCGGCCCCGGCGGCCAACAGGTCTACCGCGGCAGCGACCTGAGCTACGCCATGGAGATCTCGCTTGAAGAAGCGGCCCACGGCAAGGAAACCCAGATCCGCGTGCCGAGCTGGGAAAGCTGCGAGACCTGCAAGGGCACGGGCGCCAAACCCGGCACCAGCGCCAAGACCTGCGGCACCTGCAATGGCGCCGGCACGGTGCACATGCGCCAAGGCTTCTTCAGCATCCAGCAAAGCTGCCCCAACTGCCACGGCACGGGCAAGGTGATCCCCGAGCCCTGCACCAGCTGCCACGGCCAAGGCAAGATCAAGAAGAACAAGACGCTGGAAGTCAAAATTCCGGCCGGCATCAACGAAGGCATGCGCATTCGTTCGGCCGGCAACGGCGAGCCGGGCACCAACGGCGGCCCGGCGGGCGATCTCTACATCGAGATCCGCATCAAGCAGCACGACATCTTCGAGCGTGATGGCGACGACCTGCACTGCTCTGTGCCCGTCAGCCTGATCAGTGCGGCCTTGGGTGGTGAGATCGAGGTGCCCACCTTGGGTGGCAAGGCCGAGATTGAGTTGCCCGAAGGCACGCAGCACGGCAAGACCTTCCGCCTGCGCGGCAAGGGCATCAAGGGCGTGCGCTCCAGCTACCCCGGCGACCTGTACTGCCACATCTCGGTCGAGACACCGGTGAAGCTCACCGAGCACCAGCGCAAGCTGCTCAAGGAGCTGGACGAGTCGTTCAAGAAGTCCAGTGAGCGCCACTCGCCCAACCAGAAAACCTGGTCGGACCGGGTGAAGGACCTGTTCAAGTGAGCGGAACCCGTGCCCGCCTCACCCGGCGCTAAGCACCACGCTCCCGATGAGGGCCGCCATTGAGCGGCCCTTTTTTCATCTTGACATGGTCTGACGTGGGCTCAAAACAAGCTGGCTTGGCGCGGAACTGGCCCGCTGGCTCGGGGGCGTCACGGAGCGCGAGAAGTCCAAGGACAAACGCTGGCCGCGCAGGCCAAGGCGCTCGCCCCACCCACCCACCACAGCACGAGACCGATGACGTGCGAGCGTCAGCATCGGCCCGACGCCCAGATGGGCTGCGCGCTGAGGCGTGATGACGCACACGCCACGCCGTCCCGTCGCTGACTTCGCGAAGAGGTGGCGCCAGCGGGTACTTTGGAGTTCCCGCGATGGCACCGGGGGAGGACCAACGGTCGCCCTTCGGGCACTGACGACCGCACGTGCTCAGCAGTGCTGGGGTCTCGTCGAGTGGTGACGGGAACTGGCCTGCAGCCGAGGCTCTACCAGTTGGTCAGTCAGCTCCGGGCTTCAAACGTGTGGCCGGGCTCGGCGGGTCCACACCAGGCCCAACAGGCCGGCCGCCATCATCATCCACGTGGCCGGCTCCGGCACGGGTGACACCGCGCCCACCCAGCCGTAGCCCAGGTCGCGCAAGATGCCCAATTCCGCCGTGTTGTAGTCCCGTGCCTCGTCCGCACCGGGGTTGCGGTCCCACTTCATCATCACGGTGCTGGCGAAGGCGTCTTGGCTGACGTGCTTGAGGCTGCTGCCCTGCAGGTAGTCAAAGGGTGTGTAGAGCTCGACGGGGTGGCCGTTGTTGCCCAGTCGCGCGAACGCACCATCAAAGCAAACGCTGCCACCACCAGATTTGGCTTGGTCGTAAGTGCCGGCGTTGATGGTGAGTTTCTCCGGGCTGATCAGCGCTTCACCAGCGCAGTTGGTGAGGTGGCTGTCGAAGGTGCTCCAGTGGCCCGCAGTGCCGCCGTCGTTGCCGACGCCAAACACATCAGCGCCGGCCTCACTGAGGGTGGCGCCAAAGCCCAGCGCATGGGTGATTTCGTGGAAAAAGGTGGCATAGAAGTCCCAGCGGTCTGGTGTCACCATGGCAGCATCCGGATCGAGCATCCAGTTGTAGCCAAAGTTCACATTCACAAACCCATCGGCATCGGCCCCGT
>JBEAOO010000272.1:0-2996 GCA_041164825.1 Pseudomonadota bacterium
CTGATGGCCAAGCCTGACGGCTCGATCATCGAGACCCCGATCACGGCGAACTTCCGTGAAGGTCTGAACGTGCTTCAGTACTTCATCTCCACCCACGGTGCGCGCAAGGGTCTGGCCGACACGGCACTCAAGACCGCGAACTCGGGTTACCTGACGCGTCGCTTGGTCGACGTGACGCAGGATCTGGTGGTGCAGGAAGACGATTGCGGCACGCAGAACGGCATGAACATGCGCGCTCTGGTGGAAGGCGGCGAAGTGATTGAGTCGCTGCGCGACCGCATCCTGGGCCGTGTCACTGCCACTGAAGTCGTCCACCCGGAAACGCAAGAGCTGCTGCTCAACGCCGGCACGATGATGGACGAGGACGTGCTCGACATGCTCGAAGCCGCTGGCGTCGACGAAGTCAAGGTCCGCACCGCGCTGACCTGCGACACGCGTTTCGGCATCTGCGCCAAGTGCTATGGTCGCGATCTGGGCCGTGGTGGTCTCATCAACGTCGGCGAAGCGATCGGTGTGATCGCGGCGCAGTCGATCGGTGAGCCGGGCACGCAGCTGACCATGCGCACGTTCCACATCGGTGGTGCGGCATCGCGCGCAGCCATTGCATCGAGCGTGGACGCCAAGTCCGACGGCTTGATCGGCTTCAACGCCACGATGCGTTACGTGACCAACGGCAAGGGCGAGTTGGTGGTGATTTCTCGCTCCGGCGAAATCATCATCTCCGACCAGCATGGCCGTGAGCGTGAGCGTCACAAAGTGCCTTACGGTGCGCTGCTGTCGATCAAGATCGACCAGCAAATCAAGGCCGGCACCGTGCTGGCCAACTGGGATCCGCTGACCCGCCCCATCATTACCGAGTTCGCCGGCCAGGCGAAGTTCGAGAACGTGGAAGAAGGCGTCACCGTGGCCAAGCAGCTGGACGAGGTCACCGGCCTGTCCACGCTGGTGGTGATCGACCCGAAGCGCCGCGGCGCGGCGAAGATCATCCGCCCGCAAGTGAAGCTGCTCGATGCCAACGGTGTGGAAGTGAAGATCCCGGGCACGGACCACGCGGTGACGATCGGCTTCCCGATCGGCTCGCTGGTGCAGATCCGCGACGGCCAAGAACTCGCCCCTGGCGAAGTGCTGGCCCGCATCCCAATCGAAGGCCAGAAGACACGCGACATCACCGGCGGTCTGCCGCGTGTGGCCGAGTTGTTCGAAGCCCGTTCGCCGAAGGACGTGGGTACCCTGGCAGAACGCACCGGCACGGTGTCGTTCGGCAAGGAAACCAAGGGCAAGGTTCGCCTGCAGATCACCGATCCGGAAGGCCAGGTTTACGAAGAACTGGTGCCCAAGGAAAAGAACATCTTGGTGCACGAAGGCCAAGTGGTGAACCGTGGCGAGCTGATCGTTGACGGCGCGGCCGACCCGCAAGACATCCTGCGTTTGCTGGGTGTCGAAGAGCTGGCCCGCTACATCGTCGACGAAGTGCAGGACGTGTACCGTCTGCAGGGCGTGAAGATCAACGACAAGCACATCGAGGTGATCGTTCGCCAGATGCTGCGCCGCGTGCAGATCAGCAACTCCGGCGACACCCACTACATCGTGGGCGAGCAGGTGGAGCGCTCTGAGCTGCTGGACACCAACGACCGCATGGTTGCCGAAGGCAAGTTGACCGCGACGCACAGCGATGTGCTGCTCGGTATCACCAAGGCGTCGCTGTCGACCGACTCCTTCATCTCGGCCGCTTCCTTCCAGGAAACGACCCGCGTGCTCACCGAGGCTGCCATCATGGGCAAGCGCGACGAGTTGCGTGGCTTGAAGGAAAACGTGATCGTGGGTCGCTTGATCCCGGCCGGCACCGGCATGGCCTTCCACAAGGCTCGCGCCGCCAAGGAAGCCATGGACGACGCTGAGCGCCGCGCCATCGCCTTGGCCGAGGCCGAGGAAATGACGTCGTTGACCGACGACTCGACGGCGGAAGCCGGCGAAGGCCACGCAGAGTAATCCGCGCAGGCTGGCGCGCTGCGGCGCGCTCCAACACCCTCAAAGGGCAGCTTCGGCTGCCCTTTTTCGTGGGCGTTTGGCGGGGTCAGGCGCGGCGAGACGCGCTGCGGCGTCGGTCGGGCCGAAACCCGCTCGTTACCCGCAACCGACCAGCCTTGCCTAAGATGCCGGATGAGCCCCAAACGCATCGCCCTCATCGCCCACGACCACAAGAAGGCCGACATGGTCGCGCTGGTCGTGGCCTTTCGTGACTACCTGGCCGGCTGCCAATTGATGGCCACAGGCACCACCGGCGGGCGCATCAGAGAGGCCACCGGTCTGCCCGTGGAATGCCTGCTCAGCGGGCCTCTGGGCGGCGATTTGCAGATCGGCTCGCGCTTGGCCGTGGGCGAGGTGGATGTGGTGGTGTTTCTGCGCGACCCCATGACCCCGCAGCCGCACGAGCCCGACATCAATGCGCTGGTGCGCGCCTGCGACGTGCACAACGTGCCGTGCGCCACCAACGTGTCTGGGGCGCGGTTGGTGTTGACTCAGCTGGCGGCAGAGCGGGCCTCGACGGCCTGAGGCGGGCCGCCGCCAAGTGCCGTCATCGCACTGGGTTTCGGCCAGTCGGGGTGGGTGTGCGGTGCATCCTGCGGGCGCACCACTGTGACGCCCCATGGGCGCGCGCGTCGCGCCAGCTTGAGCAAGGCGCGGTCGCGGGTGACCAGCCAAGCAATGCCGTGGCCAAGCGCCAGATCGATGAACTTCTGATCGTCCGCATCGCTGCAGCGCAGCCGCAGTGCGGCGCCGTGCAGATCGACGGGCGCCAGCAACTGCGCCCATCTCACCCAATGTGCCTCGATGCGTTCGCGATCAGGCTGCCACTCGGCCGCCACCCCTCGACCCAGCACGTGCATCAGCTCGCCCCGCATGGCCGCGCTGGCCACCCACTGCAGCTGACCAGACTCGATCGCATCCGCCCAAGGCCGCACCTGCGAGTTGTTGAACACCAGCCAGTCGAACAC
>JBEAOO010000273.1:0-3288 GCA_041164825.1 Pseudomonadota bacterium
AGGGGGAATGGACCGACCGAAGGGAGGGCCAGGAGGACACGGAGCACATCGGCCCGGCCCATCGCCGCCCTCGCGCAGATTGTCGAACCGACAGCCTTCGAACAAAAACGGATCCAGCCCCATGCGAACACACTGCTGAGAAGCGAGCTTCCTGAACGCAGAGAACCCGTACTTTTGAACACACGGCCGCATGCGCGGCGGAGATCACCATGAACACCTTGCGCCCCAGCACTGCCCCGGTCACGGTCTTCGGGCCTGACTTTCCGTTTGCCTATGACGACTGGCTCGCCCACCCGGCCGGCCTGGGGGCGTTGCCGGCCGAGATGCTGGGCATCGAGGTGGCCATCGTGGGCGCGGGCATGGCGGGCCTGGTGGCGGCCAGCGAGCTGATGAAGTTGGGCTTGAAGCCGGTGGTGTTCGAGGCCTCGCGCCTGGGCGGGCGGCTGCGCTCGCAGGCGTTTGAGGGCGGACAGGGCGTGGTGGCCGAGCTGGGTGGCATGCGCTTCCCGGCGTCGAGCCGCGCGTTTTTCCATTACGTGCAGCGGCTGGGCCTGGGCACACAACCCTTTCCCAACCCGCTCACCGCGGCCGCCGGCTGCACCGTGATCGACCTCGCTGGCCAGACCCACTGGGCGCGCACGTTGGCCGATCTGCCGCCGCTGTTTGCCGAGGTGGCCCAGGCTTGGGGCCAGGCGCTGGAAGAGGGCGCTGGTTTCCATGGGCTGCAACAGGCGCTGCGCGAGCGCGATGTGCCGCGCCTGAAGGCGCTCTGGGACCGCCTGGTGCCGCTCTGGGACGACCGCACGTTTTACGACTTTGTGGCGCAGTCGCCCGCGTTCTCGGCGCTCTCGTTTCGGCACCGCGAGGTGTTTGGCCAAGTGGGTTTTGGCACCGGCGGTTGGGATTCCGACTTCCCCAACTCCATGCTCGAGATCCTGCGCGTGGTGCTCACCGGCTGCGATGAGGATCAGCACCTCATCACCGGCGGCGCAGAGCAGGTGCCGCTGGGCCTGTGGCAACACGCACCGGCCGCGCACGAGCTGCGCCACTGGCTGGCCGGCACCACGCTGGCCAGCTTGCACCACGGCGCGCCGCGCGCGGGGGTGAAGGCCATCGCGCGCCGGGTCGATGGCCAGCTGGCCGTCACCGACACCTGGGGCTGCGCACGCGCCTACCCGGCCGTGCTGGTGACCTGCCAGAGCTGGCTGCTGACCACGCAGATCGAGGTCGAAGAAACCTTGTTCTCGCAAGCGCACTGGATGGCGCTCGACCGCACGCGGTACATGCAATCGTCCAAAACCTTTGTGATGGTCGACCGGCCGTTTTGGAACGACCTGCGCGCCAACGGCTGGCCGCAGCTCGGCATGACGCTGACCGACCGCCTCACCCGCGGCACCTATTTGTTTGACAACGGCCCCGACAAACCGGGCGTGATCTGCCTCAGCTACGCCTGGATGGGCGACGCGCTGAAGATGCTGCCTCACAGCACCGAAAAGCGCGTGCAACTGGCGCTGCGGGCGCTGCAAAAGATCTACCCCGATGTCGACATCGCCAGCCACATCGTGGGCGACCCGATCAGCGTGTCGTGGGAGGCCGACCCGCATTTTTTGGGTGCCTTCAAAGGCGCGCTGCCCGGGCACTATCGCTACAACCACCGCATGTATGGGCATTTCATGCAGGCCGATTTTCCGGCCGCCGAGCGCGGCATCTTCATTGCCGGCGACGACGTGTCGTGGACGCCGGCCTGGGTGGAGGGCGCGGTGCAGACGGCGCTGAACGCGGTCTGGGGCATCGTGCGCCACCTGGGCGGGCACAGCCCCGCCGACAACCCCGGGCCGGGTGAGCGCTACCCGCTGATCGGCCCCCTGGCCTTGCCGGACTGAGAGGCCGAACGTCTCTCGTTCATGCCCGCTGACCCCGCCCATGACCTCGCCCATGACGCCCCACGATTCGCTCACCCTGGCGCTCTGGCAAAGCCCGCACCCGGCCGATGTGCCGCGGGCACTGGCCGCGCTCGATGCGGTGGCGGCCCGCGCCGCGGCCGCAGGCGCGCAGTTGCTGCTGTGCCCCGAGATGTCGCTGACTGGTTATTTGATCGACGTGGCGCAGGTGGCCGCGCGGGCCGAAGCCGCCGATGGCCCTGCGGCGCAGGCCGTGGGCCGGCTGGCGCAGCGCCATGGCCTGGGCATCGTGTTTGGTTTCCCCGAGGCGCGTGCAGATGGCTTGCCCTACAACGCGGTGCAGTTGCGCGGCCCCGATGGCGCGGCCGTGGCGCACTACCGCAAAACCCATTTGTATGGCGACGCCGACCGCGTGCGCTTCAGCCCCGGGCCGGCGGCGTCGCAGGTGTTTGTGTGGCGCGGTTGGCGCCTGGGCCTGCTGATTTGTTATGACGTGGAGTTCCCCGAGGCAGTGCACGCGCTGGCGCTGCAAGGCGCCGACGCGGTGCTGGTGCCCACCGCCAACATGCTGGCCTTTGACGAGGTGCCGCAGCTGCTGGTGCCCGCCCGTGCCTGCGAAAACCGCCTGTGCGTCGCCTATGCCAACGCCTGCGGGCGCGAGGGCGACACCTTGTACGGCGGCCTCAGCACGGTGGCCGATGCCCAGGGCCGGGTGCTGGCGCAGGTTGGGCGGCAGGCCGAGTTGTTGATCGTCACGCTCGACCCGCCCACGCCCGGGTGACGCGGCGCGGGCCTGTGTGCATCAACGCCCCCACACGCCCCGTGCCACCAGCGCACCCAGCAGTGGCAGCACCAGCATCAGGTGCGAGGCGCGCATGAAGGCGCGGCGCGTGTGCAGCACCACAGCTGCGGGCGGCAGCTCACCCGTGGCGTCCCAGGTGGCGAGCCAGCGGCCCAGCTGCCGCGTCGGCGGCAGGCTCAGGCCCAGCATCAGCACGAACAGCGACACCTTGAGGTGAAACAGCGGCTGCGCCCAGGTCCAGGCCGCACCGTGGATGCCCCAGACGCTGCGCGCCAAGCCGGTCAACAGCACGGCGCCCGCCGCGCCCCAGAACACGCGGTTGATCACCTGCAGGCGGCGCAGCGCCGCCTCGTTCAACCACTCGGGCCGGCACAAAGCGGCCAAGCTGCCCGAGAACACGGCCAGGGTGAGGAGGGCGACCCAGTGGGCGTAGGCGAGAAGGGCGTCGAGCAGCATGAGGGGTGCGGCGCGCGTCAAGGTAGTTGTCGCCTGAGTCACGCAGCTTTCTGCTGAGTATGTTGAACGTTGGCAGCCATGTTCACGACCGCATCGTGCTCCGGGTTGAGGGTGACCGCGCCGATGTGC
>JBEAOO010000274.1:0-9586 GCA_041164825.1 Pseudomonadota bacterium
GTGCCCGGCGCCAACAGCGCGGCCTTGCAGCACCTGCAAGCCCTGCAATTGCCGGCCGCACCCGTGTATTTGTGGGGCGGCTCGGGCAGCGGCAAAACGCATCTGCTGCAGGCGCTGGCGCAAACCGTGCAACAGCAGGGCCTGCAGATGGCGTGGTTCGACGCCCGCACGCCGCTGCCCTGGGACTGGGACGACAGCTGGTCGCTGATCGTGTTCGACGACTGCGAGGCGCTCGACGCCGACCAGCAGCAAGCCGCGTTTGCGCTGTTTGCCATCGCTTCGCCATCTGGCGTGCAGGTGGCCGCCGCCGGCGCGGTGCCACCCACCGATTTGCCGCTGCGCGAGGACCTGCGCAGCCGCCTGGGCTGGGGCCATGTGTTTGCGCTGGAGCCGCTGTCTGAGGCCGAAACCCGTGCCGCCCTGCGCCGCGAGGCCGACCGGCGCGGCCTGTTTTTGTCCGACGAGGTGATGGACTACGTGCTCACCCACTTCACCCGCGACCTCAAACATTTGATGTCGCTGCTCGATCGCCTCGACGGTTTTGCGCTCACCCACAAGCGTGCCGTCACCTTGCCCTTGTTGCGCCAGATGCTGGCCGAAGAGGACAAGGCCTGAAGCCCCTGACCCCGAACGCCATGAAGAACCTGTGTTTGTTCGACCTCGACGACACCCTGCTGCCACTGGACTCCGACCACGCCTGGGGCGAGTTCATGATCCGCAGCGGCTGGGTGGACGAAGCCGCGTTCCGCCAGCGCAACGACGGCTTTTTTGCCGACTACCGAGCCGGCCGGCTCGACCTGCACGCCTACATCGCCTTTGCCAGCGAGCCGCTGCGCGCCCACACGGCGGCCGAGAACGCCGCGGCGCACGCGCGTTTCATGGCCGAAGTCATCACCCCGCAACTGCGCCCGGCTGCCTTTGACCTGGTGCGCGCGCACCAAGCCCTGGGCGACCGCGTGGCCTTGGTGACGGCCACCAACGACTTCGTCACCGCGCCCATCGCGCAAGCCCTGGGCATCGATGCCTTGTTGGCCGTGCGGCTGGAGCGGGATGCTGGGGGTACCATCACGGGTCGCATCCAGGGCACGCCCAGCTACCGCGAAGGCAAGGTCACCCGGGTGCAGGAGTGGCTGGCCGAAGACGGTATGAGCTGGTCCGACTTCGAGCGCATCAGCGTCTACAGCGACTCTCCGAACGATTTGCCCCTGCTGGAGCGGGCCACCCACCCGGTGGCCACCAACCCCACCCCCGCACTCCAGGTCCTGGCCCAAGAGCGCGGTTGGCGCATTCTGAAACTCTTCGAATGATCAAGAAATTCATCGACCGACTGCTGGGCAAACCCGCCGCAGCCAGCCCCGCCGCCACAGCGCCTGCGAACCGCCGCGTGGAGGTGGGCGTCAGCGAGCACGGCATTCCGCTGGCGCGCGTGGACGAGCGTGCCATCAACGTCGTCAAGACGCTGACGCAAGCGGGCTTCGAGGCCTACATCGTGGGCGGCGCCGTGCGCGACCTGCTGCTCGGTTTGCGCCCCAAAGACTTCGATGTGGCCACCAACGCCACGCCCGAGCAGGTCAAGGGCCTGTTCCGCCGCGCCTTCATCATCGGCCGGCGCTTTCGCATCGTGCACGTGGTGCACGGCCGGGGCCGCGACCACGAGGTGATCGAGGTGTCCACCTTCCGCGCGCTGGTGGACGCGGCGGCGGCCGAGCAGGTGGCGGGCAATGAAAAAACCTCCAAGTCCGAACTCGCTGGCAAGAGCCACGTGGTCGACGCCGAGGGCCGGGTGCTGCGCGACAACGTCTGGGGCTCGCAGATCGACGACGCGGCGCGCCGCGACTTCACCGTCAACGCCATGTACTACGACCCGATCCGCGAGATCGTGGTCGACTACCACGGCGGTTTGCAAGACGCGAAGAAAAAGCTGCTGCGCATGATTGGCGACCCCGCCACACGCTACCGCGAAGACCCGGTGCGCATCATCCGCGTGGTGCGTTTTGCCGCCAAGCTGGGTTTCGAGATCGAAACCAAAACGCGCGCGCCGATCAAAGAAATGGCCGCCTTGCTCGACAACGTGCCCGCCTCGCGCACCTTCGACGAGATGATCAAGCTGCTGCAAACCGGCCACGCGCTGCAAAGCATTGCCGAGTTGAAGAAGCAGGGCCTGCACCGCGGTGTGTTCCCGATTTTGGATGTGGTGTTGGATGAACAGCAGCGCCACGACGGCCGCGAGCAGTTTGTGGCCAAGGCCCTGGCCGACACCGACCGCCGCGTCGGCGAAGACAAGCCCGTGGCGCCCAGCTTCATGCTGGCCTGCATGCTGTGGCACGACGTGCTCGACCGCTGGCAAAAGCTCAAGAGCAAGGGCGAGCCGGTGTTCCCGGCCCTGCAGCAGGCCATCGACTCGGTGTTTGATGCGCGCATTGGCGACATCTCGGGCCGCGGCAAGTTGGCCGCCGACATGCGCGAGATTTGGCTGATGCAGCCACGGTTTGAGCGCCGCACCGGCAGCGCGCCGCTGACGCTGGTGGAGCAGCCGCGCTTCAGGGCTGGCTTTGACTTCTTGCGCCTGCGCGCCGATGCCGGCGAGATCGACGCCGAGCTGGGCACCTGGTGGGAGGCCTTCTCCCTGGCCTCGCCCGAAGTGCGCCAAGACATGCTCGACGCCGTGCGCCGCACGCCCGCACCACGCCGCGTGCCGGCGGCCAAGGGCGCGCCCCGCAGCACCGCCGTGGCAGCCGATGACGCCACTCCCGATGCCGACGAAGACGACGAGAACGATGGCGGCATGGGTGAGCCCGCCGCCGATGGTGACGCCCCGGCGCGCAAAAAACGCCGCCGCCGCCGCAAGCCCGCCGGTGCCCGCAGCGATGCGCCGGCCGCGCCGACCGCGTCTGAAGATTGAGCCGATGGATGGATCTGCGCGCCTGAGTGGCCAGCGCAGGCACTTGGCCATGCCCACACACCGACCCTGAAGGCCCACCATGGCATCCGCGACCCCCGCAATGGACCTCTGGGCCGTGAGCCCGGCCTCGCTGGGCCTTGACGCCCGCAAGCTGGGCCGCTTGTGGGCCCGGCTGAACGAAGACATCGACGCGGGGCGCCTGCCCGGCGCGGTGGCGTTGGTGGCGCGCCGTGGTCGCGTGGCCGCCTTTGAGGCCCTCGGTCAGCGCGCACCCGGTGTCAGCGGTGCCATGCACCACGATGCGATCTTCCGCATCTACTCCATGAGCAAGCCGGTGGTGTCGCTGGCGGCCATGATGCTGCTGGAAGAAGGGCGCTTGCAGTTGGCCGATCCGCTGCATCAGTACCTGCCCGAGTTTCGCCACATGACGGTGGGTGCCGAGCGGGCGCCTGCGCAACACGACATCACGCTGCACGACCTGCTGCGCCACACGGCGGGTTTGGGCTACGAATTTGTGGGCGAGGGCCCGCTGCAGCAGTTGTATGCCGAGCACGACCTGGCCGCGCGCACGCGCACCAACGCCGAGTTCACGCAGGCCCTGGCCACGCTGCCACTGTGGCGCGAGCCGGGCAGCGGTTGGGGCTACAGCCGCGCCACCGATGTGCTGGGCCGCGTGATCGAGGTGGTGTCGGGCCAGAGCTTGGGCGCGTTTTTGCGCCAGCGCATTTTTGGCCCGCTCGACATGCGCGATACCGGCTTCAGCGTGCCGCCCGAGCAGCAGCACCGCATTGCCGAGCCGTTCGCGGTGGACCCGGTGACGGGCCAAGCGGCGGCGCTGTTTGACCCGCGCGACGAGCCACGTTTGGAGTCGGGCGGCGGCGGGCTGATGTCCACCGCGGCCGACTACGCGCGCTTTTTGCAGTTGATCCTGCAGGGCGGTCGTTTGGGTGAAGTGGCCTTGCTGGGCCGCAAAACCGTGTCGCTCATGATGCACGACCACCTCGGCCCGCAGCTGCCACGCGGCGACGACGTGCTGGTGCCCGGCCATGGTTTTGGCCTGGGCTTCAGCGTGCGCGAGAGCGAGGGCATGGCGCCGGTGAACGGCTCGGCCGGCCTGTGCCACTGGAGCGGCATTGCCGGCACCACCTTTTTTGTGGATCCGAGCGAGCAGCTGTTTGGCATGCTGCTCATCCAGGCGCCGCACCAGCGCGAGCACTTCCGCACCTTGTTCCGCAACATGGTCTACGCCGCCTTGGTGGACTGAAGCATGGTCGATGCGAGCAGCGGCGCCGTGGCCTGGATCGGCCTGGGTGCCAACCTGGGCGACAACCCGCGTGCGGCCTTGCGTGAGGCCGCGGCCAGCATCGCCACGTGGCCGGGCAGCACGGTGCTGGCGGTGTCGCGCCACTGGTGCTCGGCGCCGGTGGATGCGCAGGGGCCTGACTTCTTCAACGCCGTGCTGAAGCTGCGCACCACGCTCACGCCCGAGCAGGTGCTGGAGCGCCTGCTGGCGCTGGAGCTGGCGCATGGCCGCCAGCGCCCCTACCGCAACGCCCCGCGCACGCTCGACCTCGACCTGCTGCTGCACGGCGACACCGTGCTCGACACCCCGCGCCTGCAGTTGCCCCACCCGCGCCTGCACGAGCGCGCTTTTGTGCTGCGCCCCCTGGCTGAGTTGGCGGGCGAGGGCTGGGTGATTCCTGGCCGCGGTGCGCTCAGCGCGCTGCTGCCTGCAGTGCGCGACCAGCGCATCAACGTGTTGACGGACTGACGGATTGACCGCCATGTGGAGCGCTTTGCCCGTGTCGATGCAGACGGTGTTGCTGCTGATCGCCTCGAACGTGTTCATGACCTTCGCCTGGTACGGCCACCTCAAAGACCTGGCGAGCAAGCCCTGGTACGTCGCCGCCTTGCTGAGCTGGGGCATTGCGCTCTTCGAGTACCTGCTGCAGGTGCCGGCCAATCGCATCGGCTACGCCGGCGGCATCTCTTTGGCGCAGCTGAAAATCATGCAGGAGGTGATCACGCTCAGCGTGTTTTTGCCCTTCGCCATGATCTACATGGGCCAGCCCTTCAAGCTCGATTTCCTCTGGGCCGGCCTGTGCATGGTGGGTGCTGTTTATTTCATTTTTCGGGGCTGAACCCCCGTTTGTTCCTCGTCTGAAACCGGTGTGAAACGCCCTTGGGCTTACACTCGCGCCGGTTTGAAATGTGACATTTTTATGACAAGTGCTGGCGAGCCCGCCGAGCACGTCAGAAAGCTGCACACCGCCGCACGAGAGGAAACGGGATGTTTTTTGGGAAGCTGTTGCCGCGCGAAGGCAATTTTTTCGAGTTGTTCAACCAGCATGGTGGGTTCATCGTCGATGGCGCCCGCGCCTTCATGCTGATGATCGAGAACTACGACAACACCGATTTGCGTGAGAAATACGGTGGCGACGTGATCAAGGCCGAGCACAACGCCGACCGCATCACCGCCGAGGTCAACCGCCTGCTGCACAAGACCTTCATCACGCCGATCGACCGCGAGCAAATCCACGGCCTGATCAACGGCATGGACGACATCCTCGACCTGTTCCAGGACGTGACCGAAACCATGTCGCTGTACGACGTGCGTCGCATCACCGACGAGGTGCTGCGCCTGGGCGACATCAGCGTCAAGTGCTGCGAGCGCGTGCAACACGCGGTCTCCTTGCTGCCCACCATCAACCGCAGCGAAGTGGCCGAGGCCGCTGTGAAGACCTGCGAAGAGATCGACAAGCTCGAATCCGACGCCGATCGGGTGATGCGCGCGGCCATGTCCAAGCTGTTTCGCGAAGAAGCCGATGTGCGCGAGCTGATCAAGCTCAAGACCATTTACGAACAGCTGGAATCGATCTCCGACCGTTGTGAAGACGTGGCCAACCTGATCGAGGGCGTGGTCCTCGAGAATTCGTGATTCGCGGCGCCTGAGCATGGATCACATTCAAGCTTCTCTGTGGGTCGTCGTGCTGTTGGTGCTGCTGGCATTGGCCTTCGACTTCATGAACGGCTTCCACGACGCGGCGAACTCCATCGCGACCGTGGTGTCGACCGGCGTGCTCAAGCCGCAGCAGGCGGTGTTGTTTGCGGCGTTTTTCAACGTCATTGCGATTGCGCTGTTTCAGCTGAAGGTGGCGGCCACGGTGGGCAAAGGCATTGCCGAGCCCGGCGTGGTGGACCACCATGTGGTGTTCGGCGCGCTGGTCGGGGCCATCGTCTGGAACGTCATCACCTGGTGGTATGGCATCCCGTCGAGCTCGTCGCATGCCTTGATCGGCGGCATTGTGGGCGCGGTGATCGCCAAGTCGGGCGCCAGCGCCTTGATTGGCGGTGGCCTGCTCAAAACGGTGGCGTTCATCTTCATCTCGCCGGTGCTGGGCTTTGTGTTGGCCTCGCTGATGATGGTGTTGGTGGCGCACCTGTTCCGGCACAAGTCGCCACTGAAAGTGGACGGGCTGTTCCGTCGCTTGCAACTCGTGTCTGCCGGCCTCTACAGCTTGGGCCACGGCGGCAACGACGCGCAAAAAACCATCGGCATCATCTGGATGCTGTTGATCGCCACCGGCTACGCGTCGGCCGGCGACAAGATGCCACCCAGCTGGGTGATTTGGGCCTGCTACATGGCCATTGGTTGCGGCACCATGTTCGGGGGCTGGCGCATCGTCCAGACCATGGGCCAGCGCATCACCAAGCTCAAGCCCGTGGGCGGCTTCTGCGCCGAAACCGGTGGCGCGCTGACGCTGTTCTTGGCCACGGCGCTGGGCGTGCCGGTGTCGACCACCCACACCATCACGGGCGCCATTGTGGGCGTGGGCTCGGTGCGCAATGCCTCGGCCGTGCGTTGGGGCGTGGCGGGCAATATCGTCTGGGCCTGGATCTTCACCATCCCGGCCTCGGCCTTTGTGGCGGGTGTGGCCTACTGGCTGAGCAACTTGCTGTTCAAGTGATCGCGCGCTGAGGCGCCCGGGGCCGTTTGGCCCAGGGCTCGGGTGTCAGCAAAAAGGGGCGGCCTCTTGCGAGGCCGCCCCTTTGTCCATGGATTCCGAAGGCTCACACCTTCTCAAGGTTGCTGGCTGATCTTGCGGCCTTCTTCCACCTGGTATTCAAAGTAGCGCTGGCCGCTGAAGGCGATGGTGGCCATCAGCACGCCCGCGCCCAGCAGCAGCGCCAGCGCCGCGCCCAGCACAGCGGCCCAGCCGCTGGGGGCCATGCCGCCTTTCGGGTTGTAGCGGGCATTCCATTTGTCGTCGGGCATCAGGCCATACACGATGGCTTGCAGCATCGTCGCCGCCACGGCAACGCCCAGCAGCGGGATCAGCGCCCAGGCCATCATGTCGTCTTGCCCCAGGGCTTGCATGCGTTGCACGCCGTACAGCCCGGTCAGCGTGGGAATGGCGTGCAACCAGCCCCAGCGGTCGCCCAGGCCATGCAGGTAAAAGCGGTGCAGGCCGACCGCGCCGCCGAGGAGCGCGGCCCAGGTGGCAATCGACTTGGAGCGCACGGGCGCTGCGGCGTGCTCGGAGGGGGCGGCGCTCATGCGGCGGCGCCGGTGTGGTCCGCGGGCGGCGTGTCATGGCCGGTGCCGAGTGGACGCTGCATCATCACCACGTCCAGCCAGCGATCGAACTTCCAGCCCGCGGCCTTGATCACGCCGGTGGGCTCGAAGCCATGTGCGCTGTGCACGCCGAGCGAGCCCGCGTTGGCCGCATCGCCAATCACCGCCACCATCTGCCGCGCGCCCAGCGCTTCGCAGCGCGCAATCAACTCGCCCAGCAGCAGGCTGCCAACGCGCTGGCCTCGCGCTTCGGGCGCCAGATAAACCGAGTCTTCCACGCAGTAGCGAAACGCCAAGCGCGGGCGAAAGTAGTTGGCGTAGGCATAGCCCAGCACCGCGCCGTCGCGCTCGGCCACCAGCCAGGGCAGGGGCTTGCTCAGCACGTCGTCGCGGCGGCGGGCCATCTCGGCCTCGTCGGGCGCGGTGGTCTCAAACGTGCCGGTGCCGTTGAGCACATTCCAGCCGTAAATGGCGGTGATGGCGGGCAGGTCGGCGGCAGTGCTGGGGCGAATGCGCACGCCGGCAGGGGCGGATGTGGTCGCAGAGGGGGTAGGGGAGGGCATGGCTGCAGTTTATGGCAATGCCTCACTCGTGGGCGAAGACGACGCCTTGTGCACTGCTGCGCGCGCCGAAGGCCCTATAATCATGGGTTTCGGTGACGGCCCAAGCGTTGATTGCTCATTGCGAGCGTCGGCGCGCAAGCGTATCTACGACACCGAGTCCCTGGCAGATGAGGCCCTGTGCCGCATTTGCCAACTTCTTGATCTGCTCGCCCTGAGTGTCTCCTTGGTGCGGTAGACGACTGATCTCTGCAAGGAAAACCCATGGTCGTGATTCGACTCTCGCGCGGCGGCTCCAAGAAGCGCCCTTTCTACAATCTGGTCGTTGCTGATTCGCGCAACCGCCGTGACGGCCGCTTCATCGAGCGCGTCGGCTTCTACAACCCGGTCGCTTCGGGCGCGTCGGAAGCCCTGCGCGTCGCCTTCGACCGCGTGGACTACTGGACCAGCGTCGGCGCTCAGCTGTCGCCCACCGTGGCTCGCCTGGTTGGCGAAGCCAAGGCCAAGGTCGCGGCCTGATTCGGGGCCCCGCGGCATGAATTCGAGCGCGTTGTCAGCCCTCTCCGCCGGCGTCGAGCCGGCTTGGCCTGAAGACGCGATCGAGGTCGGCCGCATCCTCGACGCCTGGGGTGTCAAAGGCTGGTTCAAGGTGCAAACCTTTGCCAGTGACCCCCAGGCCCTGTTTTCTTCCAAGCGGTGGTTCCTGCAACCGCCGCTGCCGCAAGCCGGTGCCACCCAGCGCCGGCCGCTGCCTCCGGGGGTCTCGATCCCGGCCGTGTTGCGCATCATGCAGACCAAGGACCACGCCGGTGTGCTGGTGGCCCAGGCCCACGATGTGAGCGACCGCGCAGGTGCAGAAGCCTTGGGTGGCGCGCGCATTTTTGTGTCGCGCTCCAGCTTCCCCACCGCCGAAGACGGCGAGTTCTATTGGGTCGACCTGATCGGCCTGAGCGTGATCAACCGCGACGCTGCCGTGCTCGGCACCGTGGTTGGGCTGCTCGACACCGGCCCGCACAGCGTGCTGCGTGTGATGCCCGCTGCCGCGCCAGCCGGTGCGCCCGAGTCGTCTGAGATTTTGATCCCCTTTGTGGGCGCCTATGTCGACGACGTGAGTCTGGCCGAGCGCCGCATCACGGTCGACTGGGGCCTCGACTACTGAGTCGGGCCCGAGCGCCGTGCGCTTCGACGTCATCACGCTCTTCCCCGAGCTGTTCGGCCCCCACCTGACCCAAGGCATCACGCGCCGCGCTTACGAGTCGCGGCAGGTGGACGTGCGCCTCTGGGCGCTGCGCGACTTTGCCGAAGACAATTACCGCCGTGTCGATGACCGCCCCTATGGCGGCGGCCCCGGCATGGTGATGCTGGCCGAGCCGTTGGAGCGCGCGCTGAGTGCGGTCCGCGCCGACCAAGGCGAGGCGCGCCTGCCCACCATCCACTTCAGCCCCACGGGCCGCCGCATCGACCAGGCCTTGGTGCAAGAGATGGCCGCCGGCCCGGGCGCGGTGCTGCTGTGTGGCCGCTATGAGGGCATCGACCAGCGCGTGATCG
>JBEAOO010000275.1:0-7011 GCA_041164825.1 Pseudomonadota bacterium
TCGTGTTCGAAGGCTTCTCGTTCGGAGATCGGCGAGAGGGCGGCGCTGGGCCAGGCCGATTTGCTCCGTGTCCCCCGGGCCCGCTGCGCGTGCCCTCCTCCTTTACCTCCGCAAATCGGCCCGGCCCATCACCGCCCCTACAAGCACCGCGACGTTCGTCGACTTGGCGTGCCACCACCGGTTGAGGGAGCGCTGTGCCGCATTCGCTTTGCGCAGGTAAAGGGGGAGCCGGCCGCAGGCCGGCGGAGGACACGGAGCAAAGCGAATGCGGCACTGCGCTCCTCGCGCCAGAGCCTCGGCGAGAGGTTTGCCTCAGCGTCGAGAACCAAACCTTCCGGCCATGGAGACCCAGTTCGTTTGAACGCAAGCCATTGTCAAACAGCCCGCACCTTCACCTTGACCCCATCGGCCACCGCGGCACCCGGGTACACGATCACCTGTTGATCGGGCTTCAGCCCACTGCGCACCCAGGCCATGCTGCCGTTGCGCGCGCCCAGGGTGATGGGCACTTGTCGCGCTTTGCCGCCGGCCAACACAAACACCGCCATCTGTGGCTCAACCCCTGCAGCCGCGCCGGGTGCCGCTGGCAGCGGAAACACCGCGCTCACCGGCACCTGCACCGCATCAGCCACCTGCTGCGTCACGATGCGCACGCTGACCCGAAAGCCATCGCCCAGCGCTTGCCACGCCGCGGGTGGGCTGGTGAGGGTGATGTGCAGCTTCACGCGCTGCTCCTCCACACCCAGCGCCGACACCTTGGTCACCGCACCCGGCTCCACGCGCCGCACCTGGCCGGTGAGCACACCCGGGCCGCCCCAGCGCTCGATGCGCACGGGCGCGCCGGGCGGGGTTTGCAGCGCGTCGGTGGTGAGCAGATCGGCCACCACTTCGAGCCGCTGCGTGTCGCCCAGCTCCAGCAAACCGCTGCCCAGCGCCACCACACCCTCGCTGCTTTGCAGCAGCTTCATCACCCGGCCGGCCACGGGTGAGCGCACGCCAAACGCGGTGCTGCCCGGGTTGGGGCTGCGGCTCAGCGTCAACGCCACCTGGGCCGTTTGCAGATCGAGCTCGGCCACATGGCGCGCGGCGATGGCAGCGGCCTGGTCGCTCTGCGCGGCCTGCTGCAGCAAGCGGTCGGTGTCGACCTTGCTGGGCGCCACAAAGCCTTGCGTGGCCAGCTGTTGGGTGCGTTGCAAGGCGCTGTTGGCCTGCGCCAGCGCCGCCTGGGCGCCGGCCACCCGCGCCGCCGTGAGCTGCACCTGCGCTTGCGCGGTTTGCACGCGGCTGGCCTGCTCGCGCGCGCTGCGTTCGTCCAGCAGTGCCGCGGTGGCGGGGCTGAATGTGGCCAGCACCTGGCCCTCGCTCACCACATCGCCCTCGCGCAGCGTGATGCGCGCCAGGCGCCCGGCCAGCGGGGCCGAGACGGTGTAGCGCTCTTGCAAGCGCGTCTGGCCGTCTTCCTCCACGCTGGTCTCAAACGCGGCGCGCGTGACGGCCGCCACTTCTACTGCCACCGGGCTGGGCGCAAAGGCCCAGGCCAGCAGAGCCACAGCGCCCAGGCCTGCAGCGCCCACGATCCACCACGTTTTTTTATTCATGTGCTGTGTTCCTCAATCGCGTGTCTTCAGTGCCGAGACCATGTCGAGCTGGTCGATGCGGCGGCGCACCACCAGCGCGCTGCCCGCCCCCGCCAGCAACACCACCACAGCAGCGCCGGCAAAGGTGCGGGCGCGGATGACAACAGGGAATAAAAACTGATCGTTGGCCAGCAGCGCGCCCACCGAGTGCACCAGCAACCAGCCCAGGCCCATGCCGATGGGCAGCGCCAGCGCGATCGACAAGCCCAGCTCGCCCAGCAGCAGCGCCGACACTTCAGCGCGCGTGAAGCCCAGCACCCGCAGCGAGGCCAGTTCCCACTCGCGCTCGGCCAGCGCGATGCGCGCGTTGTTGTAGACCACGCCGATGGCGATGATGCTGGCGAACATCGTCAGCACCGTGCTCATGATGCGCACGTTGCGGGCGCTGAGGTTCTGCATATTGCGCAGCATGGTGGCCTTGCTGAAGGCGCCGGCCACACGCGGCAACTGCGCGGTGGCTTTGAGCGCAGCCTCTTCATGGCCGCGCGCGAGGCCGAGCAAAAAACCGGTGCTCACGTCGTCGTCGCCGAGCAGGTGGTTGAGCACGCGGCGGTCCATGTAGGCGTTGAGCCCCATCACCTCGCGCACGGTGCGGTCGAGCGTCACATTGAAGCGCCGTGCTTTGCCCTCCAGCACCTCCACCTCCACCCCATCGCCGGGGCGCAGCGCGAGCTTCTCGGCCAGCCGATCCGTCATCACCAGGCCGCCGCCGCTGGGCGCGAAGGCATGGCCATCGGCATCGATGATGCGATAGAGCTCCGGCTGTGCCGGGTAGCCGCGCACCTGCGAGCGCTCGCTGCGGTGGCCGTGGTGCAGGTTGACGCTGACAAAGCGTGTGCTCTCCACCGCCGTCACGCCGGGCAAGCGGGCCAATTCCAGACGCGCGCGGTCGGGCACGGCCTCGGTGGTCCAGACCGAGATGTCGCTGCGCATGGCCAAGTTGAATTGCGTGTCGACGATGGCGTCGATGGCATCGCGAAAGAAGTGGCCCATGATGACGATGGCCACGGCCGCGGCCACACCGACGATGGACAAACCGGTGCGCAGCGGTCGCCGCTCCATGTTGCGCAACACCATGCGCACGGCCGGGCGGTGTTGGCCCCAGGCGCCCAGCAGCCGCTCGCTGAAGGCCGGGCGGTAATTGCCGGGCGAGGGCGGGCGCATGGCCTCGGCGGGCGTGAGCCGCACGGTGGCGATCAGCGCGTTGAAGGTGCCAAACACCGCGGTGAACAGCGTGAGGCCGACGCTGATGCCGATGAGCTGCGGCCCCACGCGGTGCACGAAGTGCGGGAATCGAAACACCTCGGTGTAGAGCCGCGAGAACAGCCCACCCAGCACATCGCCCAGCAGCAGCCCCAGCACCAGGCCCAGCGAGACGATGGCCAGCACCAGCTTGAGGTAGTGCCAGCCGATGGCGCGGTTGTCGCAGCCCAGGGCCTTGAGCGCGGCGATCTGCCCGCGCTGCGTGGCCACCAGGCGCGACACCACCACGTTCAACAAGAACGCCGCCACCAGCAAGAAGATGGCGGGCAGCACCGTGCCCATCACGGTCTGCACCTTCATCTCGCTGTCGAGCATGGCGTGCGAGGTCTGGTGCTCGCGGCCGTTGGGCGCGCGGCCACCGTAGCGCGCCAGGCGCTGGGCGAGCGCGTCGATCACCACGTTCTCATCGGCCTGAGGCGCCAGCTTCACCGCCACGCGGTTGAAGGCGCCGCCCATGTCGTAGGCGGCCGAAAGCGCATCGCGATCGACCCAAAACACGCCAAACCCGCGCTGGTCGGGCATGCCGAACAGGCCCGCAAAGATGTACTCCGGCGACAGCGCGATGCCCACCACACGCAGCGTGCGCCGCTTGCCGTTGACGAGCGCGCTGACGCTGGACCCCGCCTTCAAACCACGCGCCGTGGCAAAGGCCTCGGACACCCAGGCCTCCATCACCCCGCCCTGCCCCGCGCTGGCCGAGAGCGCCCGGCCGCTGCGCAGCGTCACGCGGTTCATGCGCTGCGGCTCGCGGCGGTCCAGGCCAATCAGCTGGCCAATCACCGGGTCGCTGCTGTCGGGCAGGGTGATGCGCACCACCTCTTCGGTGGTGGTCTGCACATCGGCCACGCCGGGCACCTCGCGCAGCACGGCGGCCAGGCTGTCGGGCGCGCGCTTGACGGCCGCAAACACATCGGCGAAATGCCCCTCGGCATAAAAGGCCTCGCGCGCCAGCGACAGCGAATTGACCGCCGACAGCGTGGTGATGAAGCCGCCAATGCCGCTGGCCACCACCAGCGCGATGGTGAGCGCCTGGCTCCACATACCGCGCAGGTCGCGCAGCAGCTTGCGGTCGAGTGCCTTCAGCATGGCCATGTGCGCACCCTGCGGCTCACCACGACAACTCGCTGGGCGAGACCTTGTGGTCGTTGCGCGCCACCTTCTGGATGCCGCCATCGGCCAGGTAGATCACGCGATCGGCCATGCGCGCAATCGCCGCGTTGTGGGTGATGACCACGGCGGTGGTGCCCAGCTCGGTGTTGATGCGTGCGATGACTTCCAGCACCAGCTTGCCGGTTTGGTAATCGAGCGCGCCGGTCGGCTCGTCGCACAGCAGCACATCCGGCCGCTTGGCAATGGCGCGTGCGATCGCCACGCGCTGCTGCTCGCCGCCCGAGAGCTGCGACGGAAAGTGGTCGCGCCGCGGCGTCAGGCCCACGCGGTCCACGGCCTCGTCCACGGGCATCGGGTCGGTGGCGATGTCGGTCACCAGCGCCACGTTCTCGCGCACCGTCAGGCTCGGAATCAGGTTGTAGAACTGGAACACGAAGCCCACGTGCTCGCGCCGGTAGGCGGTGAGCGCGGCCTCGCCCGCGCCCTGCAGCGCCTGGCTGCCAAAGCTCACGTCGCCGCTGCTCGGCACGTCCAAGCCGCCCAAGATGTTGAGCAATGTCGACTTGCCACTGCCCGAGGCGCCCAGCAGCACCACGAACTCACCGCGGTAGATGTCCAGGTCCACATCGCGCAGCGCGTGCACCTCCACATCGCCGGTGACGTAGACCTTGCTGAGGTGGCGGGCGGTGAAGACGGCGGGGGGCACAGAGGTGGGGCTGGCAGAAGGGCTGTCCATGGGCTCGATGCTGCGCCGCAGCACCTGTTCGGGCCTTGAGGCACATCAAGCGCAGGTCGCCGCCGGTGATCAGCAGCGCACAGGCCGCCGAGCCGGCCGCGTCACGGCGCCAGCATGGGCTAACCTCACGGCCCCATGCCCTTGTCCCTCGCCGCCCCCGTCCATTCCGAGCTCGTCATCAAAAAGAGCCGCTTCATCGGCTGCGTGCAGCCCGTGGCTGACCGCGCCCAAGCGGTGCAAATCGTCGACGCGCTGTGGGCCGAACACCCCGGCGCCACACACGTGTGCTGGGCGCTGATGGCCGGCGGCCAGTCGGCCGCGGTGGACGACGGCGAGCCCTCCGGCACCGCCGGCCGTCCCATGCTCGAGGTGCTGCGCCACCAAGACCTCGAAGGCGTGCTCGCCACCGTGGTGCGCTACTACGGCGGCGTGCAACTCGGCGCCGGCGGCCTGGTGCGCGCCTACACCGACAGCGTCGCCTAGGCCCTGCTGCACGCCGTCAAGACGCCGCGCCAGCGCCTCACCACGCTGCGCTGCCACATCCCCTACGCCCAAGAAGGCTGGCTGCGCCGCCAGCTCGACGCGGCCGGCGCGGTGCTGGGCGAGGTGAATCACGGCGCGGCGCTGGTGGACGTGAGGTTCACGATTGCCGACGACCAGGCCGCGGCGCTGCAGCAGCAGTTGAACGATGGCGGGAACGGGCGGGTGGGGTGGGTCAAGGACTGAACAGCCCATCGGCTTGACGCCACAAGTATTACCGTGCGACATTCAGGTAACACTTCGGAAGTCCGCCATGTCGACCACCCTCACCAGCAAAGGCCAAGTCACCATCCCCAAGCGGGTGCGTGATGCGCTGCAACTGCAGCCCGGTGCAGCCGTCGAGTTCTCGGTGAACGCCGCAGGCGATGTGGTGCTGCACCGCCCCAAGCCCACCGCACGCGGCCCCAAGCCCGCACCGGATCGGTTTGACGCCGTGCGCGGCCGCGCCGACGTGCCCTGGCGCACCGATGAGCTGATGAAGCTGCTGAGGTCAGGGGACTGAGGCCTGATGCTGCTGGTGGACACCAACGTCCTGGTGGACGTGCTGCAAAACGACCCGCAATGGGCGGACTGGTCCATTGCCCAATTGCGCGCTCAGGCCAGTGTGCATGCCCTGGTCATCAACCCGGTGATCTACGCTGAAATCTCGCTCTCGTTCTCCACGCTTGAAGCGCTGGAAGACGTGGTGAACACGATGGCGTTGGATGTGCGGGAGATCCCTCGCCCCGCCCTCTTCTTGGCTGCCAAAGCCCATGCCCAATACCGCCGGCGCGGCGGCAACAAACAGCAGGTGCTGCCCGACTTCTTCATCGGCGCGCATGCGGCTGTGGAGGGCTGGCCACTGCTGACGCGGGACGCGAGTCGGTTCAGAACGTACTTTCCGACCTTGGAAGTCATCGCGCCCTGAGCATCACCGCGGCTTTCTGCTCGCCGCCTTGCGACCCGACAACAGCACGCCTTGGCTTCACCGTCCGGCCGCCCCGGGCTGGCTGTCCACATACTGGCGCAGCACGGCATCCATCCGCGACTACCAGCCCTCACCTGTGGACTTGAAGTACGCCACCACCTCGGGGCTGTAGCGGACGGAGATCAACACTTTTTTGTTGTCCGATTTGGGCCGCCCACGCAGCGCCCGCATCGGCACCATGGCCTGAAGCTGCGCTTCCGTCAGGGGCAACGCATCGGGATCGCGCAAGGCTGCGGCCGAGATGGCTTCGTCTTCTGCAGCCGTGGGCATGACCACGGCTGGAGGCTCACTCGCTTTCGACATAGTGCTTCACCTTCCAACGGTTGGCACAGCGCAAGTTGAAGGTGCAACTAAAGTTACTATGATCTATAACCCAATGGGAATCATCCATTGCCAGCCTAGAAAACCGCATTAAATAGAAAACTAACGACATGCAAAAACACCGCAGCCGCGATCAGAAAACCAGCAATGTACTTGATCGAATCTAAGCCCACCAGCTTCACCAAAGTACACAACCCAATTAATATCAAAACGCCACCCAGAATATCAAGACCAAAAACACCCCCGCCGCCGCCCCGGGCTTCGGCATTTGCAGCAAGCATAGTTAAGACGGCAAATACAATTCTTTGCATGGTTACTAGCAGGCTGCTGAAATACCCCCCCTGATTTGCAGCCTGCCTCACCTCAAACGCGGAGTTCGGCCTGACCATCTCGCGATGTGGAAACTCAGGGCGGAATTTGCTCGGTTTGCAGTCCGT
>JBEAOO010000276.1:0-14171 GCA_041164825.1 Pseudomonadota bacterium
CGCGGCCATCGCCGGCCGCCGCTGCCAACCGTTGCATCAACCCGCGTGACGCTGAGGCGTGGTCGCTGTCGCCAGCCGCAGCGCCTCGCGCTCCTGAAGACGGCTGTTACACCATCTTCACCTCCGGCTCCACTGGGCGGCCCAAGGGCGTGCGCATCACCGATCGCAACCTGCTGAACCTGGTCGACTGGATGCGGGCGGAGTTCGCGTTCGCCCCCGGCCGGCGCGTGTTGCAGTACTCGACGATCAACTTCGACGCGTCTATCCTGGACATCTTCCCGACCTTGCTGTCCGGCGCCGCCCTGTGCATCCCGACCGAGGATCAGCGCCTGTCCGCCGCCCTGCTGGAAGAGTTCTGCACTCGCCACCAGATCGACCTCGCCTTCCTGCCACCTGCTCTTCTGGGTGTGCTCGAAGCCGCGCGCTTTCCAGCGCTGCGCGACGTCCTCACCGGTGGCGAGGCGTGCAGCCCCGCCACTCTCGCGAACTGGGGCGCGGGCCGTCGTCTCTACAACCTGTATGGCCCCACCGAGTGCACGGTGCTGGTGAGCTTCAAGCAGATGGCGACCGCGCCCGACCGCACCAACATCGGCCAGGCGATCCCGGGCGTGCGACTGCATGTGCTCGACGATCACGGCAAACCCGCCGCACGCGGCGAACTGCATGTGGCCGGCGTGGCGTTGTCGTCCGGCTACTTGGGCAATGAGGCGGCGACGCGGGCCCGGTTCGTCGCGCGTCCGACGGTCGACGACGGGCTGCTATACAAGACCGGCGACATCGTTGATCGCGACACCCAGGGCGACCTCCATTTCGTCGGCCGCACCGATCGCCAGGTGAAGGTGCGCGGCTACCGCATTGAGCTCGAGGAGATCGAGGGCGCGCTGGTAAGCCTCGGATGCCCGCAGGCGGCCGTGAAACAGTCCTACGGCGAATTGGTGGCCTACGTCGTGCTGCCCACCGGCCAGGACATCGACGACCTGCGCCGCCACCTCGCCGAGACGGTCGGCGAGGTCAAGGTGCCATCGATCTTCCGCGCGTTCGAGCGTCTGCCGCTCAGGCCAAGCGGCAAGGTGGACTACGACGCCTTACCCGACCTCGCGCCTGATGAAGCGCACACGGCGCCCACACCCGCAGAGCCCGCCTCGCACGCACTGGCCCAACTCGCCGCGCTGTGGAGCGACGTCCTCGGCGTGCCCACCCACACGCTCGATGCGGGCTCGAACTTCCGCGACCTGGGTGGCACCTCCATCAAGATCGTCCGCATGCTCAGCGCGATCGAACGCCGCTTTGCTGTGCGCGTCCCGTTCGCCGAGTTTCTTCACAGCCCCACTCTGGGATTCCTGTTCACTACCCTGCAAACCCCATGAACGTGCCCATCCTGCCCAACCTGAACCACATCGGCCTGACCGTCCACAGCATCGAGGAGACGCTGAACTTCTACCGCCAGCTAACCGATGTGGAGATCTACGAGGAATCGACGCACATCGGCGGCGACGGCGTCGGCAAGATCATCGCGGTCGACAAGCCCGACTACCACTCATGCATGGCGCGCATCGGCAACCGCAGCTTCGAGTTGATCGAGCACCACAGCTCCAAGGGACGCCATCTCTACGCGCACCACAACGACGTATGCGGCATCCACCTGGCTTTCATGGTTTCGGACATCGACGAGGTCTTCCGTCGTGTGAAGGCGCTTGGGCTGGAGCCGACAACCGCCGAGCCCTACACCGCGCACGAACTCGGTGGCTACAAGGCCTTCTTCTTCCGCGACCTTAACGGGGTTCAGATCGAGATCGGCCAGGTCAACTGATCTATCTATTCACCAAGGACACATCTATGCAAGTCATCCACTGCACCGAAGCGCATATCGACATCCTGTCGGAGCTGTTCAACGACTACCGCATCTTCTACGAGCAGCCCGGCGACGTGCCGGCCTGCCGCGCCTTCGTACAGCAAAACCTGCAGCAGAATCGCTCGAAGATCTTCCTGCTGCTGAACGACGAGGGCACGGCCGTCGGCTTCTCGCAGCTCTACCCGTCGGTGTGCTCAATCAGCATGCGGCCGTACTACTACCTGTCCGACCTGTACGTGGCCAAGTCCGCCCGCCGAAACGGGCACGCGCGCCACCTGATGAACTACATCACCGACCACTTCACGAACCTGGGTTCGCAGCGCCTCACACTCGACACCGCGACCACCAACAAGATGGCGCAGGCCCTGTACGAATCGCTGGGCTACGAGCGTGAAGAGGTCTACATCACCTACCACCAGGTGCTGAAGACGCCCACCTGAGTCGTCGACGCCGGTCAGCAAGGCTATCGCTGCCGCACCGGAGGTGCGGCAGCGATGGCGTACGCCATCCAGGCTTCCCCCTTCCGATTGTTCTCCTGCGCGCCGCAAGGCAGCGTTGTGCTTTCGCTCGTCCGCGCTCGCTATCGATCAATGAACCACCTCAATATGGATACCCCCCCCGCCCAGGGCAGCGAGATTCTCGACCTGATCGGGATCGGGATCGGACCCTTCAATCTTGGGCTTGCGTCTTTGCTCCAACCCGTCGACACCGTGAAGGCACGGTTCTTCGACTCCAAGGCCTCTTTCGTCTGGCACGACGGCCTCTTGCTCGAGGACTGCCATCTGCAGGTGCCATTCATGGCTGACCTGGTCACGATGGTGGACCCGACGAGCCCGTTCAGCTTCCTGAACTACCTGTGCGTTCATGGGCGCATGTACCAGTTCTATTTCTACGAGCGGTTCCAGATCCCGCGCATCGAATACAACCGCTATTGCCGCTGGGTGGCGGGGCAGTTGGCGTCGCTGCGGTTCGGCATGGAGGTGGTCGAAGTGGTCGAGCAGGACGGGCTGTTCTGCGTCACCACCCGGGACGTGCAAAGCCACGCGCTGTCGTGGCACCTCGCACGCAATGTCGTGCTGGGCGTGGGCACCACGCCCACGGTGCCGCTGGGCATGGAGTCGTTGCTCGACGGCCAGGACTTCGTGCACTCCGCGCACTACCGCTTTGCCCGTGAACGACTGCAGGAGAAGGCAAGCATCACCATCGTGGGCAACGGCCAGAGCGCCGCCGAGTGCTTCCTCGACTTACTGCGCCAACAACCGCAGCGTGGCTACGAGTTGAACTGGCTCACGCGCAGCAGCGGCTTTTTCCCGATGGAGTACTCAAAGCTCGGGCTGGAGCACTTCTCGCCCGATTACACCGACCACTTCTTCCGCCTGCCTGAGGCCACGCGCCGCAACATCCTCGCCACGCAGAGCAACTGGTACAAGGGCATCTCCCTGAGCACCATCGCCGACATCTACGACGCCCTGTACATGCGCAGCGTCGACGGCGTCGACGGCCAGGTCGTCCTGCAATCGCGCAGCGAACTCGTCCACGCTGAGCGCAGCGGGCCGGGCTGGTCGCTGTCGTTCCGCCACGTCGAGCTCGATAAGGCCTTTCAGGTTCGCACGGACGCCGTCGTGCTCGGCTCCGGATACCGCCACGCGTTTCCGCCCTGCATGGACAGGCTCGCCGGGGCCATCGAGGTCGACACCGACGGCCGGCCGCTTGTGCGGCGCGACTACACGCTGCAGGCCCGCTTCGCGGGCACGGGCAAGGTTTTTGTGCAGAACGCCGAGATGCACACGCACGGCATCTCGGCGCCCGACCTCGGCCTGGGTGCTGCTCGCAACGCAGCCATCGTCAACCAACTGACAGGCACAGATCGCTACCCCACCGCTACCCGCACCGTGTTCCAGACCTTCGGCATCGCCGAGCGGTGGCGTACCGCCGCCGGAATCCCCACATCCAACGACAGGGAGACTGACCTCACATGAACTACCCACGAGATCTCCATCTCGCCGCGCGGCAGAACGCGCTTCCCCTCGTTCCACCATCCGCGCTGCGCGAATTGGCCTGTTGCGCCGAGCTTGCCAACCAGGAACGACTGGAGTCGAACGTCCGCTCCTACCCGCGTCGCTTTCCGCTGGCGATCCAGCGCGCGCAGGGCGCGGTGGTACAGGACACTGCCGGCCAGCTCTACCTCGATTGCCTGGCTGGCGCCGGCGCACTCGCACTGGGCCACAACCATCCTGAGGTCGTGCATTCGATGGTTGAGAACCTGCAGGCCGGCTTGCCCATGCAGACGCTGGACATAGCGACGCCGGTCAAGGACGTCTTCATCCGGGAAGTGATGCGCTTCCTGCCCGTCGAATTCGCGCGGGACGCCTGCATCCAGTTCTGCGGCCCTTCCGGCGCCGACGCAGTGGAGGCTGCCATCAAGCTGGCCAAGCAGTTCACGGGCCGCAACACGATTGCCGCCTTCCACGGGGCCTACCATGGCATGACCAACGGGTCGCAGGCCCTGATGGGCAACCTTGGCGCCAAGCAGCGTCGCACAGGCCTGATGGCCGACGTGCATTTCTTCCCCTTCCCGTACCACCTGCGCTGCAAGTTCGGGCAGGGCGGCGAGGCGGGTGAACTAGCGTCCATCCGCTACCTCGAGTCGGTGCTGCACGACCAGGAAAGCGGCATTGTCAAACCGGCCGCCATCATCGTCGAGCCCATCCAGGGCGAAGGCGGGGTGCTGCCCGCGTCCGTGGCCTGGCTACGTGAACTGCGCCGCATCACGCGCGAGCTCGACATCTTGCTCATCCTCGACGAGATCCAATGCGGCGTCGGCCGCTCAGGTCGCCACTTCGCGTTCGAGCATGCGGACATCGTGCCTGACGTGCTAGTGATTTCGAAGGCGGTCGGCGGCGGCATGCCCTTGTCCTGCCTGGTCTTCAACAAGCGATTCGACAACTGGAACCCGGGCGAACATGCGGGCACCTTCCGTGGCAACCAGATCGCAATGGTGGCCGGCGCCACGACGCTCCAGATCATCCAGCGCGATCAACTCGCTCACCACGCATCGAGAATGGGCAGCCTGCTGCTGGACCGGCTGATGACCCTGCGAGCCGACCATCCGTGCATTGCCGACGTGCGCGGTAAGGGTCTGATGCTGGGGGTAGAGATCGTCGTGCCAGGCAAGCAGGACGCGCTTGGTCACCCGCTGGCGGACGCCGGGCAGGCCAACCGTATCCAGCGTTCGGCGCTGCAGCGCGGCCTCATCATCGAGAAGGGCGGCCGTCACGGAGCCGTGCTGCGCTTTCTGCCACCGCTAAACATCACTGAAGAACAGGTCGACTTCGCGGCACGCGTGTTCGCGCAGGCGGTCGAAGAAAACCGGACGCAGGCATGAGCGACGAGGCCTGGTTCGACCAGTTCATCCAACTGGGCGCGGGCGGCGCGGCGCGCTACGGTGCGGCCATGCAGGCCTGCACTGCACAGCTCACAACGCTGTTCGAGCGCGTGACGGGCCCGTATTCGGGGCTGGATCCGGCGGACCTCCTGCGTCGCCTCCACGCCGTCGACTTCTCTGCCACCAGCGTGCGGCCACTGGACGACGTGCTGGAGGAGGTCAGCCGCGACATCGCCTCCCACGCCATTGTCGTCCAGCACCCGAATTGCATCGCCCACCTGCACACGCCCCCGCTAGTGAGCAGCCTGGCGGCCGAACGCTTCATCGCGGCGCAGAACCTGTCGATGGACTCGTGGGACCAATCGGGCGCGGCCACCTTCGTGGAGCAGAAGGTTGTCGGCCACCTGTGCGGGCTGTTCGGCTACCCCGATGGGGCCGACGGCGTCTTCACCAGCGGCGGCACGCAGAGCAATATCATGGCCCTGCTGATGGCGCGAGACTGGTTCCTGTGGGAGCGGTACCAGCACCGCGTCCAGCTCAACGGGCTCGGGGGGTTCGCCGAGCGGCTGCGCATCGTCGCCTCCGCCAAGAGCCACTTCACGGTGGACAAGGCTGCCTCAGTCATGGGGCTCGGTCAGAAGGCAGTGGTGAAGGTGCCCGTGCTCGATGACGGCGGCATGGACGTCAACCAGGTCGACGCCATCGTCGACCAGCTGCTCGCCGACAGCCTGATCCCGTTCGCCCTAGTGGGCACGGCCGGGACGACCGACCACGGCGCGATCGACGACCTGGGACGCCTCGCCGTTGTCGCCCGCCGCCACGGCATGTGGTTCCACGTCGACGGCGCCTACGGTTCCGCCCTCGTCCTCGGCGAGGAGCGGCACAGGCTGGCGGGCCTCGAGCAGTCGGACTCGCTGACGGTCGATTTCCACAAGATGTGGTTCCAGACTGTGAGCTGCGGCGCACTGCTGCTGCGCGAGGGCACACGCTTCAGGCACCTGCTCTACAAATCGGAGTACCTCAACCGCGATACCGACGACCTGCCCAACCTCGTTGACAAGACGCTGTCCACGACTCGCCGCTTCGACGCCCTAAAGGTTTACGTGATGCTGCGCGCCGTAGGCACCGAGGTACTGGGGTGCATGGTTGACCACTTGCTGCGACAGACGCGCGAGGTGGCCGACCTCTTCCGATCGCACAGTGGCTTCGAGCTGCTTGCGCCGCCACGCCTGTCAACGCTGCTGTTCCGGTACGTGGGCCCTGCGGCAGGCGGTGACATGGACGCCTTCAACCGGCGGTTGCGCGCGCACCTGCTGACAAGCGGGCAGGCCGTGCTCGGCGAGACAACGATCGCGGGGCGCGCCGCGTTGAAGCTGACTCTGCTGAACCCGTGCCTGCGCATGGAGGACTTCGATCGCCTTCTGTCGGTGATCGCCGACGCAGCCGAACGGCTGGATTGAGCGGCAGCCCACGCCCAGCCGAGACCCAGACGCGACACAAGCGACCGCGTTGGCACCCGGTACAACTCTGCCTCGAACAGAAGCGTGGCCGCCCGTTTGCGGTCAGGCAGGTCGAGGAACATCTCAAGTGGAACGCATCTGAGATCCGTAACGGCCCTCGCGCTGTATGCCTCCGGTCAACTCACCCTGGCTCCCGCTGCGCTCAGTTTGAGGCGTAAGCTCTTCAACCAAGTAGACAGCTGAAATCAGAGAATGCGGCCCAACCGAGAATGAAGAGGCCGATGAGGAAGTGCAAGTTCAAGGAAAGCCAGATCGTGGCGATCCTCAAGGAGGGCGAGGCTGGCGTGCAGGTCGCGGAGGTCTGCTGCAAGCACCACCTTGCTACCCATCACACCCCGCAGCCCCCGACGGACGCCACGACGGACGCGATGGATGACGCGCTGAGTAAAGTTGTCAAGCGGCTTCGGCCGAGCGCGGCGGCGCAACTGACCACACTAAGGCGCCCGGATGGGCGGTTAAGACGCTGCTGCTGGCCAGGGTGTTTCACTGCCGCAAGGCCCACTGGGCGTAGTTGGTGCATGGACGAGACTTCAGCCGGACAAGGACACCGACGGCAGGGCGAGCGCTAACTCGCAACGGGGATTAATTCATCGTGGCGGCCAAGCCTTGAGGTGGGCGATGCTTTGGATGAGGTGAGGTCATGCGAGACGAAGCACAATCTGGCTACAAGGCGCTACAGGACGATGTACTCAAGACGTTGGGCTTGGCTGTCATCGCGGGTCAGGGCGTCGAGCGCTTGATGGACACCTGCCTGACCTTTCCGTTTCAAGACGAGCCGCTGCAGACCTTGAAACAGCTTCAATCACTGCTTGGGCGGCATTCGAAAGCGACCTTGGGACAATTGCTCAAGGCACTGCGGAAGCTGGTGGAACTGCATCCCACTTTCGACGACCAGTTGGATCGCTTCCTCAAACACCGCAATGTCATCGCGCATCGGCTGCATGACGTGCCCGGCGGCCTAGATTGGCATTCTGATGAAGGCCGAATGAGGCTAAAGACTTTTTTGATTCAGTTTATGGAAGACGGCCACAATCTCGCTATGGTATTTCTGAGAGTACTCAGGGAGTGGGCGCATCAGGTCGGCATTGATCTTCCCGGGGAACACCATCTGAGCCAGCAGATGCTGTACTACCTTGCAAATGTCGGACCAACTCTGGGTGACTTGATCAGCGCCAAATCATTCGGTGACAGCACTGCTTGAAGTCCTTGCCGACCGCATTTTGACCACCCGAGATTCAATTTGCGATCGGCGCCGACACCCCGCCGAACGCGGGGGCCGGCACCCAGTACTCTTGCTGGTCTGCTGTGACTACCCAGCCATTGCCTTCTCGCTTCCGAACTGCGGAGTAGCAAAGCCGGCGCGCTTGCGCCACGATCAGACCGTGGAAGTAGGCTAAGGATATTTGAGTCCAGCGGTTCTCATGCTCAATTGCGTTGGCCGATAGGGGCGCCTGAGCCATCAGCGCAGCGAGTTGCTTTCCTAGAATCAACTGCCTGCGTGACAGGGGAGCTTACGATTGCAGACAACAGTGACACGAGATTCGGTGCCCGATTGCAGTAACTCAACGTTAAACGTGAGGCAAAAATTGCAGCTTGGTGCAATTCTCGCCTCGACTGAGGGTTAGACCGCAGACTTCCACAGGGGTGTTGTGGCGAGAACAGAAAACCCATAGAACAGCCAGCAAATGAAGAATAGTATATTTCGCCGCGTGGATACCTTGGCCCCCAGTTCGGCTGTTTGTACCTGCTTCAAGTCCCAAAGTCTAGCTTTCTTCGTGTCTTCACTTGCCAGTGAAGAATTAATTTGCTGATCGATTGTTCCAGCGATTCTATCAAATGAGCGAGTGTCACCGGTTCGTTCTCTCATCCGATCAATAAACACCAATAGCACAATAATGTAGGCGAACCATTGAAGATATTGACTTGTAACGCTCCAACAACCTAGCGTGGCTAATAGCAGCCAGGTACCCTCGAGCTTGAGTGCTCGTTGATAGCTTCGGACGTGTTCTGCGAAGTTTTCAATGGACTCCTTCAGATCGGCATCTTGGGATTTTTCGATTGGCATTATTAATAGAAGATTTTGGAGACTGCTTTCGCCGCCTAAAGTTTTTTGAATCCCACTCCGTGACGAATAAAGACTGGGTCGTCCTTTTATCAGGGTGGAGTGAGAACATAATAAGCCCTTGCCGGGGCCGATTTGTTCGCTGTGCGAGGCCGAGTGCTCAATCGTAAACGTTAAGAGCAGCATCGCTGCTGCGCACCGAAGCGCGCCTCGCTTGCGGTGATGGATAACAACGGCACAGTCTGTGTATCAATGTCGCAAGCGGTCAGCGCAATCGGGTTCAGACCCTCGGTCTGCGCAGCAGCAGTCGTTCGTCTGTTGCGGCCCGCGGCAGCGGGTGAGTGACCGGTCACGAGCGTGCAGCGGTCATCGGCACCGACGGCCCGCGTGGACCGCTCGAGGCAAAAGCCTTCGCTCGACCATCGAGCCCGAGCGCCAGCAAACGCCTCCAACCGTCACTCCCCAACCGAGTGGCGCCAGTGGGCGACTGACGGTACATTGGGACATGAACAAAGCTCACATTGAGGTATTTCAGGATCTCCATCTCAAGATGCGCTCTGACTTAGCCTCAGTTCGGCGCGAGATCCTTTCGCGCATGCAGGCTCCCTGGCGCCACGATGCGCAGCAAGAACAAAACGTCAAGGCTTACGCCGTGGATAACGAGGATGTTATTGCGCTGATCCGGGCGGCGACCGATGACATTGACGAGGCGGGTCTGGTTCTCTGGCAAGAAGAAAGCGGCTACAAAGTAGCCAACATCGTTCCGCACAACGTCGGTGAGCTCGGCATCGCCAAGTACAACGCCATCCTTCGTGACTTCGTTGAGCGCATCGCTAGCCCAGCCGCAATCGCTGGCGGGTTTGAAGTCCAACTCTCGGCTCCGCAACAGAGCATCGAAGATTGGGTCGACCCTGAGGCTGCGACCCTGTTGAGGCGCTTTTCGAGTCTCGCAAATATGTCCACGGGGGCAGCTCACCCGCGTGACAAGCAACGCTGGTTCGAGTTTTTAATAGCGGCCCATCGCCTGTCCGTCGGACTGGACACAGATCGCCTGGCTCGGTGGCTGGCAGAGGTCGAAGGCTGGCCAGTAGAGACCGCCAGGGAGCTTGCCATCGAATATGAATTTGCGCAGAGCCTGCTGGCGCAGTACGACCAGACGCGCACATGAGCCTCCGGTCGGACCAAGTTCGGGATCTGGTGGCCTTGGGTGCACCGGTCCTGTGCGTTGACACATGCACGCTGCTTGACGTTGTGCGGGACATCACCCGGGAAACAGTGAAGCCAGCGGATGCCCGAGCAGGACTTACCTTGTTGGCGTCCGCTGAATCCAATTCTGAGTTGATCGTGCTGATGGCCGAGCAGGTATCCATAGAACTGTCGTCAAACCTGCAAGAGGTCCAGCAGGAGGCTGGGGACAAACTGGCGAAATTCCTTACTCAGGTTCAACGAATCAACGACGTCGCCGCAGCCTATGGCGCAGTTGGGCAGTTGCCAATTTCCCACTTGCATCAACATGTGCCACGTTCCCGGTGGGTGCTTGACCGATGGCAGTCCGCCGCTCACCGAATTCCGGACAACCCAGGGGTCACCGGGCGTGCGTTCGCGCGTGTCAATGCACCGAGAACCCCTGCGCGAAAGGGCAAAGAGTCGATGAAGGACTGTGTAGTTGTCGAGGCCTACCTTGTGGCGGCCCAGCAACTCCGCGCTGCGGGGCACGTTGGTCGCATCGTCTTTGCGTCGTCGAACACCAAGGAATACCACGGACCAAATTCGACGCATCTGCAGGCGGATATCTCGTCCGATTTCCAGGCCCATGCGATTGAGTTTGCGCCGAACTTCGGCTCCGCGAAACACTTGCTGGGCTTCTGACGCGGATCACCCTCTCGATGACTCTGCGGTCGCTCGCGACCCCATTCATCCAGGACCCCACATCGAGGTGGTCACGCCGAAGTAGCTCAATTCATGGCCGAACTTCACAAGATCGCTTCCGAATGGGGGATGTCGATCACACGAGTTCGCAACACCAAAGAAAAATCCCAAATAAATCAACAACTTACGCAGCCTCGCAAGTTCCGCCAAGAATTGGGTTATTCATTGCAAGTTCCGCCACGTAATGGCTTACTGAAGGTCGGTTTTTGGTACAAAATCTGTGAAGTCGCGCCAAGTAATGGCTTACTTACGGTCAGGAATTGGCGAACTTCACACGAACACCCGAAAACAAAAGCCCCTCCGCGATGGGATTGCGGAGGGGCTTTCTTGTTGGACGCAGTGAGCACAACTGGTGAGATGCTGCTGAAGACCCGATCCAGCCGCTCACGTCAACGGAATCGACGTACAAAAGAGGTCGAAACTCTGTGCCTGAAACCGGGTAGGGGACTCACCGTTTCGCGCGACGGCTCACCGTTCGAAGCGAGAAAGCTGGGCCCGGAACAGCAGGACAAGCGCTCGGTGGTGGTGCGGCTGGCGCCGGTGGAAGACTTTGGGCGACGGGGTGAAGCGCAGCCGCGGCGCCGTGCGCACGGCTCGCACGTTTTCACACGAGCGCCAAGTGGCACAGCATGCGGGCAGCGCAGGCGGGTGGCGCTGGCCACGCCACTCAGCATGGCGACCGGACGCGAGCCGGATGGCGACCGTCAACCGTTGAGCAGGGGCTCGTTGGCTGCGTCGGCAGGCGCACGTGCTACGTGCTACGCGCCACGTGCTGATGGGCACACCTAAGGCTGGGGGAGCTTGGCCCGGGGGCGTGGTTTGTTGCTGCGTGAGCCCTGCCCCGCCGGCCGCTTGGGTACTCGCGGGACCAGGCTTTTTGCATAGTCGCGCACAGCACGCACCCAGCGCACCGAGCTGTCGTACTGGGCCTTCAGTGCACGCGGCATGATGTTGAAGTGGATGTGCAGCAGGTATGGCGCAGGGCCATGGTGGAAGCTTCCCGGCGCCGAATGCGCGTTGCCACCGCCGCCCGAAAATCCGATGTGCCGGCGGCCGAGGGCTTCGTTCACCGCCTGCGCGACCGCGAAGTCGTTGTACAGCGCCACCCACGCGGTGTTGGTGGCCACGGCTGCCTTGTCCACGTCCATGAAGAAGGCAATCACCTGCGCCTTGTCATAGAAGCCATCGGGGCCGGTGGCGATGTCGCCGCTCAGGTCCACGTCAAACGAGTACTTGCCCACATGGCGGGGATCGCCGCCCAGGCTGGGGTTGCTGAGTTCGTGCCCTTCATAGTTGTCGGCCTTGGCGCGAAAGCGAGAATTCTTGCGAAATGCGGCCATGAAGTTGATGACGGCTTGGGCCACTTCGCGGCTGCCCTTGTTGAGCAACTCGGGCTGCTCGGCCACGGTGGCCGTGGGCTCCATCACATCGGGCAAGCCCCACACCCGCTCCACGCTGGCGCGCTGCTTCACCGAGACGAACTGCGCTTCGTTCTCGGCCAACACCACGAATCGATCGGCCGCAGCTTGCGCGGTGGCCTGCCACTCGGCGCGGGTGGCGTCGCGCAGGGCCTCCACTTGCGCGATCAGGTCTGGCGGCGGGTGTTGAATCAGCCGGTACTCCAGGCGTCGCAACTGGCGGTGCGCCTTTCGCTGCTTGCTCGCACGCGGGGCATTGCGCACGAACAGGATGTAGTTGACGGAGTCGATGAAGCGTTGTCGCCAATAGTCCATCAAGAGATCGGCACGGTGGGTGACCTCGCCGCCGGGTTGAGCCGCTTCGCTTGCCTCCGCTGCTTCTGCTGCGGCACGCAGCCGCTGCTGAATGGCGGGCTGCTCGAACAGGTCTTCCACGCTGACACCGCTCACCGTGGCGGCTTGCTGCGCCATGTCGCCCGGTACCGTGGCCGACACAGCAGCAGGCGCTGCCGTCGCCGCTGTCGCGCTGGCTGCCAGGGGATCGGCGGCGTCGAGTGCGAGCCAGCGCGGCGCTGGCGGCAGGCGGGTGTCGCTGCGGCTCGGCGCGGCGCCCCACGGGCTGGGCGCCGGTGCCCGATGGGTCGAGGCAGCCACCGCGAGCGGTTTGGGAATCTTGGGTGTCAACATGCGCGCGCTCCCTCGCCCCTCCGCACACAGGGCGGAGCTGCCTGTCCGGACGGGCACCACGCTCACAGCCCTCGGGGGAGGCAGGTGACCATCGTAGAAGCGGCCACCCCGTGCCGTCGATCACCCGCAAGAGGGCCCAACACGGGCTACCGGCACGCCCCTCCAGCCTTCGCCGGCGGGGATCACGCGGCGACCTCACGCGCCCACAGGTCCACAGGTCCACAGGCCCAGACGACATCATGCGGTCCATGTCGTTCACCTCGCGCTCCCAGGCGCTGGGGCCTTGCAGCACGATGGTCTGGCGCTCGCCGTCGCAGTCGGCCACGTTGAACTGCCAGTCGGGCAGATGGCCGCGGGTCGAGAGGAACAGCGCAAACAACTGATCGCCCGCACGCAACGCCGCCACGGCGGTGGCCGCGGTCACGCGATGGCTCGTCATGCGGCTGCGCGGGTTGCGCTCACACCGCAAAGGTCCAGCCACCGACATCGGCCTGATGCCAGCGCTCGCTGCGGGCGGCGCGCTGCGTCATGGCCGTCACCCAGCGCTGGGCCAGCGGCAGTGGGCCAAAGCCGGCTTCGGCATTGATGTGGCCCGCATCGCCCAGGTTGACCGCATGGCTGCCCCAGCGCTGCGCCCACAGGCGGGCCTGCGCCGCGCGCATCCACGGGTCGGTGTCGCTGATGACCATGGACGTGGTCACAGGCAGGCGTTGCCGAGGCAGGCACTCCGCCACGCCAAACTTGTCGGGATCAGCCGGCGCCACCAGCAAGGCACCGGCCAAGCCTTCGGCGCCCTGCAAGGCGATGTGCCGCGCCAAGGCCAGGCAACCAAAACTGTGCGCAACCACCAGCCAAGGCGCACCCGGCCCCGCACGCTCCAAGGTGCTGGCCACGCGCAGCGCCCAGCGGTCGAGGTCGGGCGTGTGCCAATCGCGTTGCACCACGCGCAGCGAGCCACGGTGCAGCGACTGCAACCAGCTTTGCCAATGCGCCGGGCCACTGTCGCGCAAGCCGGGCACGATGAGCAAGCGCGGTGTCTGCCTCATGGTGCGTTGCTCACAGCGTGGCGATCGACACCTCGGTCGACTTGACCAAGGCGATCACGTCTTTGCCCACCACCAGGCCCAACTCTTTCACCGAGCGGGTGGTGATGACCGAGGTGACGAGCAAGCCGCTCGGTGTCTCGACATCGATCTCAGAGACGACAGGGCCCTCGATGATCTCTTTGACCTTGCCGCGAAATTGGTTGCGGACGTTGATGGCGGTGATGCCCATGGTGTGACTCCAGGTGGGGGGGGGTTGAAACAGGGAACAAGGC
>JBEAOO010000277.1:0-4625 GCA_041164825.1 Pseudomonadota bacterium
AGCAGCCAGCACATCGCCAACTGGCTGCACCACGGCGTGGTCAGCGAAGCGCAGGTGTGTGAGACCTTCACGCGCATGGCCGCGGTGGTCGATGGACAGAACGCCGGTGACGCGTCGTACAAGAGCCTGGTGGCCCACCCGACCGGCGCCGCCTTCCAGGCCGCGCTGGACCTGGTGTTCAAAGGCAAAACCCAGCCGAGCGGCTACACCGAGCCGCTGCTGCATGCGTGGCGGTTGAAGGTGAAGGCCGGCGCGGCCTGAGGCCGAATGGGCCACCTGGCGCGTGTCAACGCGCCGGGCGCAGCCTCATCAAGAGACAGGGCCGCATCAGCGGCCCTGTTTCATGGCGAAGCGTGTCGGCACGGGTTCAGGGCGGGCTGCTCGGCAAGGGGCTGGAGGCGGGCACGGGGATGGGGTGCAGCGGGTGACCCGCTTCGGCAGCGGTGGGTGGCAAGGGGTGCAACTCAGACTTCACGCTGGGCGAGGGCTCCCACTGCGCGCCTGTGGGCTCGGTGACGATCAACACCCACAGGGCCAGCACGACAGCCACACCGGTCCCCAGCAAGGCCAAGTGGCGCTTGCGGGCGTGACGCAACCAATGCACCACGCTGTCTACGAAGCCCGCGTGCGCGCCGGCATAGGCCGGGTCCCAGGCCGGCGCGGGGCGGGCCGAAGCAGCCGCCTGCGTGTCGCCCCTGCCCGGCGTCCGTGCGGCATGCCCCGGGGGCGAGCTCGGTTGGGCCTGGGCGTGCTCCTGCTCGGCAATCCACACATCGTGCTGGGCCCTCTGCACCGGGTCGCCCAGCACCTCCCAGGCGGCGTTGAGCAGCTTCATCACCCGCGCCGCGTCGGGCGAGGGGTTCTGGTCGGGGTGGTATTGCTTGGCGAGCGCGCGGTAGGCGGCGCGGATGACTTCCACCGGCGCGCTGCGCGCGACCTTGAGGTTGTCGTAGTGGGAGTGGATGGGTCGGGCCATGGGCGGTGCGGCAGGTGAAGGTCCGGCCACCGCGGGCCGCCTGCCGAATGGCGCGCAGCCGCGTGTGGCAGCGCCCGGTTTATACCTGCGATTGCCGCCGAAGGCTGCCCCTCACATGGTGGCTGGGCGTGCTTGCCCGCGTTCCAGCACGCTTTCGCAGGCCACGCAGCGGGGCGCGTGGGGCGCCAAGTGCAAGCGGGCGGCGGCGATGGCTGTGCCGCAATCGGTGCACAGGCCGTAGTCGCCATCGGCCAGGCGCTGAAGGGCGGCGTCGGTTTGCGCGAGCAGCAGGGTGTCGCGGTCGGAGCGGGCGAAATCGACCTCGCGGTCGGCGTCGCGTTGCGGGGCGTCGTCGCCGTCTTGCAGCAGCACCTCGCGGGCGTGTTCGGCGCGGCTTTCGCCGCCCAGGTGCTGCTGCAACTCGCTGTGCAGGGCGCGCCGTTGGTTGCGCAGTGCGGTTTCGAGTTGCGTGTGTTCGCTGGGGCTGAGGTGCGTGGTCATGGGGGTTCTCCTGCGCTTGATCGTGAACCGTTGTGCCCGGCTTGGCGTTGATGGCGGTCAAGTCCGTCGCCGCAGGCCGCGGCACCGCAGGGTGGCGTCGGCCAGGGCCCAGGAGGCGCTCCCTACAATGCGCGCTCCTGGTGTGTGGCCCCATCCACGCCCGCGTTCGGCCCCGCCTCGCATGACTGCTTTCGCCCCCGATCTTCACCGTGCTGCCCCCGCCCTGTTGCCTGCCCGCTGTGATGTGCTGGTGGTGGGCGCGGGCCCGGCGGGCAGTGCGTGTGCGCTGACGCTGGCGCGCGCCGGGCTCGACGTGGTGCTGGTCGATCAACAGGCGTTTCCGCGCGACAAGGTGTGTGGCGATGGCTTGATTCCTGATGCCCACGAGGCACTGCGCCGCTTGGGTCTGTACGACGTGGTGATGGCGCGCGCGCAGGCGGTGCCCCACGTGGCGTGTTTTGCGCCGCGCGGCGGGCGGGTGGATGTGCCGGGCCGCTTGGCCGTGCTGCCCCGCCGCGAGCTCGACGACTTGCTCAAGCAGGGGGCCGAGCAGGCCGGTGCGCGCTTCTTCGCACCCTGGCGCTTTGAGGCTCCGCTGCTGGGCAGTGAGGGGCGTGGCGAGGGGCATGACGGCGAGGCGCGCGTGATCGGCGCGCGCCTGACCTCGACCGGTGCGGGCGCACACGAGGTGCGCGCACGCTGGGTGGTGCTGGCCACCGGCGCCGTGCCCAAGGCGCTGATGGCCGCGGGCCTGTGCGAGCGCCACACGCCGAGCTGCGTGGCACTGCGGGCTTATGTGCGTCACCCTGCGATGAGCGCACGCATCACCGATTTGGAGGTGGTGTGGCACCCGGCTTTGCGCGGCGGCTATGGCTGGATTTTTCCGGCGCCCGAGGGGGTGTTCAACATCGGCGTGGGCCTGAGCCAAAGCCACGCGCGCGATGCCGGTGGGGGCCGCAAGGCGATGCAGGATGTGAACCTGCGCGACATGTTTGCCGCCTTTGTGCGCGTGCACCCGCACGCCGCCGAGCTGATGGCCGGCGGCCAGGTGGTGAGCGCGCTCAAGGGCGCGCCCATGCGCTGCTCGCTCGACGGTGCGCGCCACAGCCGCCCCGGTTTGTTGGTGACCGGTGAGGCCGCGGGCAGCACCTATGCCTTCACGGGTGAGGGCATCGGCAAGGCGCTGGAAACCGGCATCTTGGCCGCCGAGGCGGTGCTGGCCGAGCCCGATGAGGCCCGCACCCGCGACCGCTACGAGGCTGCGCTGCAGTCACTCAAACCGCGCTTTGCCTTGTACGAGCGCGCCAGCCACGTCAACGCCCACCCCTGGTTGGCCGATCTGCTGATCTGGCGCGCCCAGCGCAGTGCGCGCGTGCTGCGCGGCATGGCGGCCGTGCTGGAAGAGCGCAGCAACCCGGGCCAGCTGGTGTCGCTGCGTGGCCTGCTCAAATTGTTTTTGCCATGACGACCTGAGAACCGAATGACCAAGGACCCCGCGCCATGTGCCAGCTGATGGGCATGAATGCCAACACGCCGACCGATGTGATGTTTTCGTTCACCGGCTTGGCCACGCGCGCCGACGAGCACAAGGACGGCTTCGGCATCGCGTTTTTCGAGGATCCGGGCCTGCGCTTGTTTGTGGACCACCGCAGCGCGCGGCAATCGCCCGTGGCCGAGATGGTGAAGCTCTACCCGATCCACAGCAGCAACGTGATCGCCCACATCCGCAAGGCCACGCAGGGCGTGGTGGCGCTGCAGAACACACACCCCTTCCAGCGCGAGCTGTGGGGCCGCTACTGGGCGTTTGCGCACAACGGCAACCTGGTGGACTTCGCACCGCGCCTGCACGGCGCGTTTCGGCCCGTGGGCGACACCGACAGCGAGCGCGCTTTTTGCTGGCTGATGCAAGAGTTGGCCAAGGCCCACGCCAGCGTGCCCTCGGTGGCCGAGCTGAGCGCCACGCTGCGCGAATTGGCGCCGCAGGTGGCGCGCCACGGCACCTTCAACTTCTTGCTCAGCAACGGCCAAGCGCTGTGGGCGCACTGCAGCACCGCATTGCACAGCCTGGAGCGCCGCCACCCGTTTCAACACGCGCGGCTGGCCGATGAAGACCTGAGCATCAACTTCGCCGAGCACACCACGCCCACCGACCGCGTGGCCATGGTGGCCACCCAGCCGCTCACCGCGCACGAGCCTTGGGTGGCGTTTGCGCCGGGCGAGTTGCGGGTGTTTGTGGACGGTGTGCAGCAGCCCGCACCGGCAGGCTGTGGCGTTTGATTCGGGTGTGATCCGCACCTGATGGGTGCGAGATCAGCGCGAGATCAAGGCCGGGCCGCAGCCGCCGCTTCGGCGTCCACCTCGGCCAGCACCTCGCGTGCCACGCGGAAGCTGTCGATGGCCGCCGGCATGCCGCAGTACACCGCCACTTGCAGCAGCACCTCGCGCAACTCCTCGCGCGTGACGCCGTTGTTGAGCGCGCCGCGCACATGGCCCTTGAGCTCATGTGGGCGGTTCAGTGCCGAGATCATGGCCAGGTTGATCAGGCTGCGGTCGCGCCGCGCCAGCCCGGGCCGCGACCACACCTCGCCCCAGGCGAACTGCGTCACCAGCTCCTGCAGCGGGCGGTTGAAGTCGTCCACGTGGGCCATCGCGGCGTCCACGTGTTTGTCGCCCAGCACCTCGCGGCGAATCTTCATGCCTTGCTCAAACAGATCGGGGTTCATGGCCATCTCCTGACGGGTTGGGGTCAATGGTTGCGGTTGCTGCACAGCGGAGGCGTCGTCGCGTTCTCAGCAGGTGCTCAGGGGCATTGTCTGCACGTTCGCGGCTTTGGCCTGAGGCCGCTGCCGTTTGGCGCATTTTCTGTTCGAAGGCTTATCGTTCGATGTTCGATGTTCGATGTTCGACGTTCGGAGCGAGGGCGGCGATGGGCCGGGCCGATGTGCTCCGTGTCCTCCTGGTCCTCCCTTCGGTCGGCCCATTCCCCCTTGACCTGCGCACATCGGCCCGGCCCATCACCGCCCCACCATCACCGAGGCATGCGTACACGTGGCATGCCACCGCTGGTTCAGGGCGCGCTGTGCCGCATTCGCTTTGCGCAGGTAAAGGGGGAGCCGGCCGCAGGCCGGCGGAGGACACGGAGCAACGC
>JBEAOO010000278.1:0-20359 GCA_041164825.1 Pseudomonadota bacterium
CCACACAGCTGTCGCACAGCCCCGGGCGGTAGCGCGACCAGGTATCCAGGCGGTCAACGTCGACGATGTGGATGGATGATTTCATGGGTGGCTCGCACACGCGGATCCGGCAGGCACGCAGCCCAGACGCAAAAAAGCCCGCACAAGGCGGGCTTTCGTTGCGGCTTGCGTTCGGACAGCCGAAGCAAACACTTTTTTGGTGGCCTGGGGCGGAATCGAACCACCGACACGCGGATTTTCAATCCGCTGCTCTACCAACTGAGCTACCAGGCCTCAAGCCCACAAGTATAACGGGCTTTTGACCTTTTTGGCCAGAAAAAACGAAGAAATCGCGACGCCAGGCTCAGAGCATGCTGCGCTTGCTGCGGGCGAGGTCGACGCCGAGTTGTTTGAGCTTGCGGTAGAGGTGGGTGCGCTCCAGGCCGGTTTTTTCGGCGACGCGGGTCATGCTGCCGTTTTCTTGGGCGAGGTGAAACTCGAAGTAGCTCTTCTCGAACGCGTCGCGGGCTTCGCGCAGCGGGCGGTCGAGATCGAAGCTTTGTTCGGCCTGGGGGCCAAGTACCAAGGGGGCGGTGGGCAGCATGACGCCGCCGGTCATGGCGGCTTCGACGGTGAGGTCTTGGTCAGCGTGCAGGTGGTAATGGTTGGGCGCGCCGTTGCTGATGCTGCCGCCCATGTTGCTGCTGCTGTTGCTGCCGTGAGCAGCACCGCCACTGTGACTGACGGCCGCGGCACGCGGCGCGGGTTTGGCCAGGCCTTGCTCGACAGCGCGCAGCAGTTTTTGCAGCGTGATGGGTTTTTCGAGGAAGGCGGTGGCGCCGAACTTGGTGGCTTCGACGGCGGTGTCGATGGTGCCGTGACCACTCATCATGATGACGGGCATGGTGAGCAAGGAGGTGGCGCCCCACTCTTTGAGCAGCGTGATGCCGTCGACATCGGGCATCCAGATGTCGAGCAGCACGAGGTCGGGGCGGAAACGCTCGCGGCAGGCGCGAGCCTGGGTGGCGTTTTCAGCGAGTTCCACGCTGTGGCCTTCGTCGGTCAAAATTTCCGACAGCAGGGCGCGGATGCCCAGTTCGTCGTCAACAACAAGAATGGTGGCCATGGGTCCTCAGGGCGTCGGAGCTTCGTTCGATGGCGGCTCGGAAGGAAGTCCGTCGCCCGACGCGAATTTTGAAAATGATATCGAAACTTGGGCGCCCCGCACGTCGGGGCTTTCGGCCTCCCCCAATTGGGGGTCTGCAGAGAGGTTGCTGACCCGCACGCGGGCGCCGTGTTCGTCGCAAATCTTCTTGACCACCGCCAAGCCGAGGCCGGTGCCTTTGGCTTTGGTGGTGACGTAGGGCTCAAAGGCCCGGCCGAGCACTTTGTCGGGGAACCCGGGACCATTGTCTGTCACATGAAGCCGCAGCGAACGCGGCTCGCCAGTGTCGGTGCGGCTGAGCTCGGTGCGCAGGCTGACGACGCCATCGGGCTGATCTGACACCGCATCCAGTGCGTTTTGCACCAGGTTGTGGATGACTTGCCGCAGTTGTGTGCTGTCGCCGAGGATCAGGGGCAGGCTTGGCGCGCAGTCGGCACGCAGCCGGCCGCTCTCTTGCGCCTGGGCGTAGAGCATCAGCACGTCGCTCACGAGCACGTCGAGCGCCAGCGGCTTGAGCTGAGCGGCGGGCAAGCGGGCGTAGTCGCGGAACTCGTTGACCAGCGTTTTCATGGCCTGCACCTGGTTGACGATGGTGCTGACGGAGCGCACGAGCATGGCCTGGTCGGCGCCTTCGAGCTTGGCTTCGAGCTTGTGCTGCAGGCGCTCGGCGGAGAGCTGGATGGGGGTGAGCGGGTTTTTGATCTCGTGGGCGAGGCGGCGCGCCACCTCGCTCCAGGCCTCGCTGCGCTGGGCCGAGACGACGTCGCTGATGTCGTCAAACACCATCAACCGCGCGCCTTGCGGCATGGCGGCGCCGCGAACGAGCAGGGTGAGTTTGTCGCGGTCAGGTGCGGTTTGCAGCTCGAAGGCGTCTTGCCAGTGGTCGCGCTCGCCGTCTTCGGGATGGGCGTCGTGGGCCTCAAAGCGCTGCAGCACGGCGGGGGCAAATTGGCTCAGGCCGGGCACCTCGTCGAGCTTCAGGCCGCGGTAGGCCGAGAGTGGCAGGCGCAGGATGCGGGTGGCGCCGGGGTTGACGGTCTCGATGCGTGCTTGGCGGTCGAAGACGATCACGCCGGCGGTGAGGTTGTCGAGGATGGTTTGCAGGTTGGCGCGCGCGCCTTCCACTTGCGCCACGCTGCGCTGCACCAGCGCGCGGGCGTCACTGAGCTGCTCGGTCATGTCGGCAAACGAGCGGGTCAGGCCACCCAACTCGTCGCGCGAGGCGAACACGGGCTTGCGTGTCAGGTCGCCGCGGGCCACTTGGCGCACACCTTCGGCCAGCAGCAGCAGCGGCCGCGCCAGTTGGTTGGCCAAGGTGATGGCCAGCAGCAACGCGCCAAACACGGCCAGCACGAGCGAGAGCGTGAGCGTGCCGATGTACATGCGGCGCAGGCCGTCGCGGGCCAGGGCGCGCTGCTGGTACTCGCGGTAGGCGGCTTGCACGGCGAGCGCATTGGCGGCCATGGCGGCGGGCACGGCCTGGGTCACCTGCAAAAAGTGGTCGTCTTGCGCGAGCGCGAAGCTGGCGCTGGGCACATGGGCGATCACCCACATGCGCGCACCGGCACCACTGCCGGCAGCGCCTCCGGTGGCTTGCTGCGCGTCATCGTCCAGCCCATCGAGCTGCGACACCACGCCGGCGCTGCGTGCTTGGCGCAGCGTGGCCGCCGGAATGCGCTCGGGCTGCAGTTTGGCCGAATAGCTGCCCACACTGATCATCACCTGGCCCGCGCCGGAGATGAGGTTGAGCTCCTGGGCCGAGAGTTGATCGCGCAGGCGCTCCAGCGCAATCGGCTGGGGCACGGCGGCACTCTCGCTGAGGCGGTCGGCGGCGAGGCGGGTTTTTTTGGCGAGCTCGGCCAACTGGGCATCGAGCGTGCCGCGGCCGAGGTTGAGGCCGGCTTCGAGCGCGCTTTCGACCTTCACGTCAAACCAGCTCTCGATGCTGCGGCTCACAAACTGGTAGCTCACGGTGTAGATCAGCACCCCGGGCACCACACTGACCACCGCAAAGATGGCGGCCACCTTGAGCAGCAAGCGGCTGCCAAACTTGCCGCGCCGCACGCGCAGCGTGAGCCGCACCGCGGCCACGCAAATGACCAGCACCAGCATGGCAGCCACCACCACATTGACCCAGTAGAGCCAGGCGTAGTGGCGCTCGTAGAGCGCGCGGTTGTTGGTGGCAATCGACAACAAAAACACCAGCACCAGCACCGCGCCGGTGATGGCCACCAGCGAGATGCCCCAGGCCCAGCGCGTGGCGCGGCTGCTGCGTTGGCGGGGCGCGGCCGGGTCGAGCGTGGAGTCGCGGGACATGGGGGTCAGTTGAAGCGCTGGCGGCGCTCAGCCTGCATCGTCCATTCGGGCTGGTCGACGATGCCGATTTGCATGGGCCGCGGCAGCAAGCTGGTGTCGAGCTTGTAGACAAACTGCACGTAGTGGCGCGAGCCGTCTTCCCACACGCCAGCGTCGGCAATCTTCCATTCGCTGACGCGGCGCAGGGCGGCCAGCGCGTCGGGCAGCTTGTCGTACTGCTGGTGCAGGCCGCCAAAGCTGACGCGGTATTTGCGGGTGAGCGGCTGCCAAGCCAGGCGCCAGGTGCGGGTGACGCGGGCGACGCGGCGGTCGAGCCAGTACCAGCGGTCGCGGTAGATTTCGGCCTCGGCCACAAAATTGAGTGGCACGCCTTTGAGCAGCGCGTCTTCTACCGTGCGCGGCAGGTCAAAGCGCAGCGCGAAGCTGACCGAGACGCCGTCGTCGCTGCGCTCGACATCGAGGCTGGCCAGGGTGATGGGCGGCCCGGCGGTGGGTGCGAGCCCATCGGCCCGCGCGGCCAGCGGCAGGGCTGCGCCCCCGCCCAGCCACAGCAGACAGAGCAGCACTGCGCTCCAGCCGCCGCGCGCGCAAGCCAAGACAAGCCCCGCCAACCACGCCCGGGCGCACGGAGCGACCCCCACCGCCAAGCCAGCCGCACGCCCACGGCGGGCGCAGCGCACCAGCAGCAGGCCGCTCAGGCAGGTGGGGGACATCAGCGAGGCAAACACGCGCAGCAGGTTCAGCTTTTTTCGAGCAAAGCGTAGAAAAAGCCGTCCGGGGACGGGCCTGAACCATTGTCAGGCAGCGGCAGCGTGTGGCCGGGTGAAGCCGGCGCAGCAACCCGCCGGGCGGTGGGTTGGCGTTGCAAAAACGCATCGATTTGGTGCTGCCCCTCCGACAGGAACACCGAGCAGGTGGCGTAAAGCAGCCGGCCTCCGGGACGCAGCAGCGGCCAAAGCGCATCGAGCAGCCGCGCCTGGATCTGCACCAGCGCGTCGATGTCGCTGGCGCGGCGCAGCCAGCGCACGTCGGGGTGTCGGCGCACGATGCCGGCGGCGCTGCAGGGCGCGTCGAGCAAGATGGCGTCAAACGGCTTGCCATCCCACCACGCTGCCACATCGCCCGCATCGGCGGCTTTGAACTGGGCGCGCTCGCCCACGCGGGCCAAGGTGTCGCGCACGCGCTGCAGGCGGTGGGCGTCGCTGTCGAGCGCCAGCAGGTCGAGCTCGGCCAGCTCCAGCAGGTGGGCGGTTTTGCCGCCGGGCGCGGCGCAGGCGTCGAGCACCCGGGCGCCGGCGGGCAACCAGCGGCCGGTCTCGCTCTGCCCGTCACTCCAGCCCAGCAGCAGCGGCGCGGCCCACTGCGCGGCCAGGTCTTGCACCGACACATCGCCCTCACCGAAGCCGGGCAGCAGCGTCACCGCGCAGGGCTGGGCCAGTTGCACGGCGCAGGGGCCGACCACGCTGGCCTCGCGGCCCACCTCGGCCAAGCGCGCCACATAGGCCTCCGGCGTGCTGCGCTTGGCGTTGACGCGCAGGGTCATGGGCGGGCGCTGGTTGTTGGCGCGCAGCATGTCTTGCCACTGCTCGGGCCAATCGGCCTGCAACTGGTTGACCCACCACTGCGGGTGGTTGAAGGCGGCCACCGGGTCTTGGTGCATGGCCAGGGCCAGGGCGTCGCGCTCGCGCAAAAAGCGCCGCAACACGGCGTTGACAAACGGCGCGCTGGCCTTGCTGCGGCGGCGTGCGGCCTCCACGGCCTGGTCCACCAAGGTGTGCTCGTTGTAGGGCGGCGGGCCCTCGGGCCACAGCAGGGCCAACGCGCTGATGAGCAAGGCATCGACCGCGGGCGCGGGCGGCTTGGGCACCAGGCGCTGACGCAAGGCCTGGGCCGTGCCCAGCCAACGCAGCACCTGAAAACTCAGCGCTTGGGTGCCGGGCCGCGCGGCGGCGGGGCACTCGGCCAGCGCGTCGGTCAGCGAATGGCCATGGCGCACAGCCTGCACCGCATCGGCGGTGTGGCCCAGCAGGCGCGCCAAGGGCAAGGCCTGCGCGGGGGAAACTGGATGGGAGGGGGGGCTTGAGACTGAATTCACTCGCGAAGTCTACGGGCTCGGGCAGACACCCACACGCGAAAGCCTGGGCTGCGGTAGTCTCGTCGTCCTGTCAGCTTTCAGGTGCCCCATGCCCGGCCGCACAACCCCCTTGATTCCCCGCAGCGAAGACGAGCTGTCTCAGCTGCCCGCTTCTGAGCGCATCCGCTACCGCCTGGTGGGCGCCAATTGCCGCTACCACGCCAATGACAACATCTCGGCCCACATGCGTGAGGGCGAGCTGGCCGAGCTCAAGGCCGAGGTGGCCAGCAAGATGCAAGCGGTGCTGGAGTCGCTGGTGATCGACACACAGAGCGACCACAACACCCACGAAACCGCCCAGCGCGTGGCCAAGATGTACCTGACCGAGGTGTTTGGTGGGCGTTATGTGCCGATGCCGGCGGTCACGGAGTTCCCCAACGCCTCGCACCTCAACGAGCTGATGATCGTGGGGCCGATCAAGGTGCGCAGCGCCTGCTCGCACCACCTGTGCCCCATCATGGGCAAGGTGTGGATTGGCGTGCTGCCCAATGAGTTTTCGAACCTGATCGGGCTGTCGAAATACGCCCGCATCTGCGAATGGATCATGGGCCGGCCGCAAATTCAGGAAGAGGCGGTGATCATGCTGGCCGATGAATTGCAAGAGCGGGTGAAGCCCGACGGGCTGGCGATCGTGATGGAAGCCGACCACTTCTGCATGCACTGGCGCGGCGTCAAGGACGACCAGTCCAAGATGACCAACAGCGTGATGCGCGGGGCCTTTTTGAAAGACCCCAACCTGCGCCGCGAATTTTTATCCCTGCTCAACAACAAGGCCTGACCACCATGCTCGTTCGCCTGATGTACGTGAGCCGCGCGGCCCAGCCGCTGACGCCGGAATCGCTGGCTGCGATTCAAAAACAAAGCCGCGCCTGCAACCCCGAGCACGGCATCACCGGGGTGTTGTGCCACTCGGGCGACATCTTTTTGCAGGTGCTCGAAGGTGGGCGCAACGCGGTGAGCGCGCTGTACAACCACATCGTGGCCGACCCGCGCCACACCGATGTGGTGCTGCTGAGCTACGAAGACATCTGTGAGCGCAGCTTTGCCAGCTGGACCATGGGGCAGGTCAATTTGTCGCGCCTGAACCCGGGGCTGCTGCTGAAGTACTCCGAGACGCCCACCTTCAACCCCTATGCGGTGTCGGGCTCGGCCTCGATGGCGCTGTTGACCGAGCTGGTGGCCACGGCCTCGATCGCGGGCCAAGGCGGCTGATGCGCCAGCGCTGAGCCACCCGGCTCAGCGGCGCCACTCACACGCTGCCAACGGGCCGAAAGCCAAACGGCCGCGCCAGCAGCACGGTCGGGAACTGGTGCAAGGCCGCGTTGTAGGCCTGCACGGCCTCGTTGAACTGCCGACGAGCGAACTCCACCGAGGCGTCGCTCGCGGCCAGTTCATCGAGCAGGCCCTGGGCCGACTCATCAAAGCGCGAGCCCTCGATGCCGGCCAACTCGGCCAGCAGGCGGTTGCGCGATTCGGCCAACACCTCGTCGGCCAGGCGCAAACTGGCCAGCGCTTGCGGCGCGGTCGGCCGCACGCGGGCATGCTCGCAAGCGGCTTGCGACTGCTGCAGCGCGGCGTCGAGCGAATCGAGCGCTTCGGGCTCCACCATCAACACGCGCAGCGCCTCGCCCCAGCGGCCGAGCACCTCGTGGCGCAGGCGGTGGTGGGTGTCGAACTGCATGAAGAGTTTGGGCAGGCTTTGGCGCACCCGCTTGAGCCGGTTGTAGGCTCCCACGCACCAAAAGATGACCACCGCGGCCGAGGCCGTGGGCAGCAAGGCCATGACGCTGTCCAGCGTCATGCCAAGAACGCTTCCGAGCGGCCAGCGGCATCCCAGCGCTCAAAGCCCGAGCGGCGCAGCTCGCATGCGGGGCAGCCGCCACAGCCATGCCCCCACGCGTGCAGCTGGCTGCGGTCGCCGAGGTAGCAGGTGTGGGTGCGCTCGATCACGAGCGCCGTCAGCGCCTCGCCGCCCAGGCGCTGCGTGAGCGCCCAGGTTTGTGCCTTGTCGAGCCACATCAGCGGGGTCTCAATCGTCATGGGCGCGGCCAGACCCAGGCTCAGCGCCACTTGCAGCGCCTTGAGCGTGTTGTCACGGCAATCGGGGTAGCCCGAAAAATCGGTCTCGCACATGCCGCCCACCAACACGCTGGCGCCGCGCCGGTAGGCCAGCGTGGCCGCAAAGTTGAGGAACAGCAGGTTGCGCCCCGGCACAAAGGTGTTGGGCAGGCCGTTGGCGTTGAACTCGATCTCGCGCGCTTCGGTCATGGCCGAACTGGAGATTTGTGAGAGCAGGGTCAGGTCGAGCAGGTGGTCGTTGCCCAGGCGGGCCGACCAGTGCGGGAAGGTGTGGCGCAGCGTGCGCAACACATCGAGGCGGCAATCAAGCTCCACCCGGTGGCGCTGGCCGTAATCGAAACCCAAGGTTTCAACCCGCGCGTAACGCGACAGCGCCCAAGCCAGGCAGGCGGTGGAGTCTTGGCCACCGGAGAACAACACCAGCGCCGTGCGCGGATCGAGGGAATTCATGTCGGTGTGGGTCGGCTCAAACGCGGATCTCGCCCTGCCCCAGCACCACGTACTTGAGCGAGGTGAGACCCTCCAGACCCACCGGGCCGCGGGCGTGGAACTTGTCGGTGCTGATGCCGATTTCGGCACCCAGCCCGTACTCGAAGCCATCGGCAAAGCGCGTGCTGGCATTGACCATCACGCTGGCCGAATCAACCTCGCGCACAAAGCGCATCGCGTTCGGGTGGCTTTCGGTCAGGATGGCGTCGGTGTGGTGCGAGCCATGCTTGTTGATGTGGGCGATGGCCTCATCGAGCGAATCCACCAGCTTGACGCTGATGATGGGCGCCAGGTACTCGGTGGCCCAGTCTTCTGCGCTGGCTGGCACCACGCTGGCAGCCGGCACATCACGCAAGATGGCCGCGGCGCGCGGGCCGCAGCGCATTTCCACGCCCTTGGCGGCAAACACGGCGCCGATCTTCGGCAAAAACGCCGCAGCGATGTCCACATGCACCAGCAGCGATTCGGTGGCGTTGCAGGGGCTGTATTTTTGCGTCTTGGCGTTCTCCGTCACGCGCACGGCCAACTCGATGTTGGCGCTGGCGTCCACATAGGTGTGGCAGTTGCCGTCGAGGTGCTTGATGACGGGCACTTTGGCCTCGGCGCTGATGCGCTCGATCAGGCCCTTGCCACCGCGCGGGATGATCACGTCCACCGCCTCGGGCGACGCGATCAAGTAACCCACCGCGGCGCGGTCGGTGGTCTGGATCAGCTGCACCGCATCGGCCGGCAAGCCGGCTTCGGTCAGCGCTTGCTGCACCAATTTCCACAGCGCAAGGTTGGAGTGGATGGCCTCGGAGCCGCCACGCAAGATGCAGGCGTTGCCGCTCTTGATGGCGAGTGAGGCGGCCTCGATGGTGACGTTGGGCCGGCTCTCGTAAATCATGCCGAACACCCCCAGCGGCACGCGCATCTGACCCACCTGGATGCCACTCGGGCGGCGGCGCAGATGCAGGATCTCGCCGATCGGATCGGGCATGGCGGCGAGCTGCTCGCAGCCTTCGGCCACGGTGTCGAGCACCTTGGCGCCGAGCTTGAGGCGATCAACCATGGGCTCGGCCAGGCCCGCGGCGCGCGCAGCGGCCAGGTCTTTCTCGTTGGCCGCGTGCAGCGGCGCGGTGTCGCTGCGCAGCAAGCGCGCCAAGATGCGCAGGGCATCGTCTTTGGCTGCGGTGGGTGCGGCGGCCATCAGCGTGCTGGCGGCGCGGGCCTGAACGCCCAGTTGGGCAACGGTGGCTTGGAGGTCGGTCGAGGTCATCGGCGGATTTTCGCAGGTTCAATGCAGAAGGGGTATTGGCCGAGCTCAGCCCGCCCAATGCAGCAGGGCCAACCACATGGGCGCCGTGAGGCCAAAGGCAAACGTGCACAGCACCACCGTGGCGCTGGCCTCGGCCTCGTGGGTGCGGTAGCGCTGCGCAAAGATCAGCGCGTTGGAGCCGGTGGGCAGGGCTGCGGCCATCACCAACACCTGCAGCGGCAGGCCGTCGAGCCCGGCCAAGCGGGCCGCGCCCCACACCAGCACGGGCAGCAGCAGCATCTTCAGCGCGCCCAGCAGCAGCGCCCCGCGCCAGACGCCCCCCACCCCGTGCTCGGCCAGCGACAGGCCGATGAGAAGCAAACACACCGGCGTCACCGCCAGCGCCAGCGTGCTCAACACCTGATCGAGCAGCCAAGGCACGGGCAGGCCGAGCAGGTTCCAGCACAGGCCGGCCAACACCGGCAGCACCACGGGGTGGATCACCGTGGCCGTGACCATGCGCCACACGGTGCGGCCGAGGTGGCCGTTGCTGAGGCCCTGGGCACGGCGCTCACGGCTGAGGTCCATCTCCACCAGCGCCGTCACCGGCGTGATGAGCAGCAGCGCGTGCACGCTGACGATGGCCACATGCACCGCCAAGCCCGCTTCGCCAAACAAGGCGGCGGCCACCGGCAGGCCAATTTGCACCGAGTTGCCAAAGCCGGCCGACACCGCACGCACCCCGGCGCTGGCCAGCGGCAATGGCTGCCGGCGCGCACGCCTGCGGCTCCAGGCATAGGTACCCACCACCATCAACAAAGCCGGCCCAAAAAACAGCACCAGGGTGGACCACGGCAGCGCCCGCACGTCGACCTTGGCCATGCTGCGAAACAGCAGCGCCGGGATGAACAAGTAGAGCGCCGCATTGGCCATGGGCCGCGACGGCTCGCCCGCATCGCCCGCCACGCCCACCGCCAGCCAGCGCATGCGGCCCGCCACCCAGCCCACCGCCACCACGGCCATCAGGGCCAACAACTTCAGGAACACCTCAGAACTCATGGTCGAAGTATCCCGTGGGCGGCCCATCAAGTCTGGTGGAGAACACGCACAGCCCGCGGGTTTGTGCGGTCTCCGGCGCCCGCGTCAGGGCCGTTAAGCAGAGGCTGAGCGCGCCGCGGATGGACCCGCGAAACGCGCAGCAACGCCAACACCAGGGCCGCTTTCAGGGTTGTCTCTCCCCGGGTTTTCCATTAATAAATCGCATTGATTTATTAAACAAGGCCGCCAATAATTCGGTCCTCACCCCCCGGTGACAAAAACAGCCAGGCCCCTGGCACCACCCCAACGGAGACGCACGATGACCTTCAAGACCCGCACCCTGACCCAACTGAGCGCTGCTGCTGCCCTGATCTGCGCTGCTGGCTTTGCCCACGCCGCCACGCCGGTCATCGGCCTGATCACCAAGACCGAAACCAACCCCTTCTTCGTGAAGATGAAGGAAGGCGCACAAGCCGAAGCCAAGAAGCTCGGCGCCAAGCTGCTGACGGGTGCCGGCAAGGCTGACGGCGACAACGCCGGCCAGATCACCGCGATGGAAAACATGATCGCCGCTGGCGCCAAGACCATCCTGATCACCCCGAGCGACTCCAAGGCCATCGTGCCCGCCATCCAGAAGGCCCGCGCCGCTGGCGTGATGGTCATCGCCCTGGACAGCCCGGCCGATCCGGCTGACGCCACCGACGCGCTGTTTGCCACCGACAACTTCAAGGCCGGCGTGCTGATTGGCCAATACGCCAAGTCGGCCCTGGGCGGCAAGAAGGCCGTGATCGCCACGCTCGACCTGTTCCCGGGCCACCCGGTGGGCGCACAGCGTCACAACGGTTTCCTGCAAGGCTTCGGCCTGGCATCGAACGACGCCAAGAACAACGAACTGGCCAAGCCCGCTGAAGTGGTTTGCATGGCTGACTCGTTCGGCGACCGCGCCAAGGGCCAGACCGGCATGGAAAACTGCCTGCAAAAGAACCCCGACATCAACCTGGTCTACACGATCAACGAACCCGCAGCTGCTGGCGCCTACAACGCGCTGAAGGCCGCAGGCAAGGCCAAGGGCGTGACCATCGTGTCGGTTGACGGCGGCTGCTCGGGCATCAAGGACGTGGGCAAGGGCGTGATCACCGCCACCTCGCAACAGTACCCGCTGAAGATGGCCTCGATGGGCGTCGCTGCTGGCGTGGAATACGCCAAGACCGGCAAGAAGGTCAGCGGCTATGTCGACACCGGCGTGACCCTGATTGCCGACAAGGCCATCAAGGGCGTGGACAGCAAGAGCGTGAAGGTCGGTACCGACCTGTGCTGGGGCACCAAGTAAGTCAGCGTTTGCAAGAGGGGTCGGGCGCCTCGCGCACCTGACGCCTCTGCCGCAGCGCTGAAGGCGCTCCCTCGCGGCGCGGGCCCCAAGCCCGATGCCGCGGGTGGGCGCCTTTTTCATTCCCCCCACCCCACAACGCGTTTCAGTGAGGACCACCGTGAATTCATTCAAAGAAAAGCTGCCACCGATCAGCCAATTGGGGCCATTCATCGCCCTGGCCATCGCGTGCGTGATCTTCGGCATCACCACCGACAATTTTTTCACCAGCGCCAACTTCGCGCTGATCCTGCAGCAGGTCATGGTGGTCGGCGTGATCGCCATCGGCCAAACACTGATCATCCTCACCGCCGGCATCGACCTCTCGTGCGGCATGGTGATGGCCCTGGGCAGCGTCGTCATGACCAAGGTGGCTGAAGACTTCGGCCTGCCTGCGCCACTGGCCATTCTGGTGGGCATTGCCGTCACCGCCGCCTTTGGCCTGCTCAACGGCTTGCTCGTCACCCGCATCAAGCTGCCCCCGTTCATCGTGACGCTGGGCACCTTCAACATCGCTTTTGCCATCACCCAGCTCTACTCGGGTGCTCAAACCATCACCGAAGTGCCCGAGGCCATGACCTGGCTGGGCAACACCTTCCTGATCGGTAACACCGCCATCTCCTACGGCACCGTGCTGATGGTGCTGTTGTACCTGGGCGTGTGGTTCTGGCTGCGTGACACGGCCTCGGGCCGCCACGTCTACGCCGTGGGCAACAACCCCGAAGCCACGCGCCTGGTCGGCATCCCGACCGACCGCGTGCTGCTCGGCGTGTACGTGCTGGCGGGTGTGTTCTACGGCATCGCCTCGCTGCTGAGCGTGGCCCGCACTGGCGTGGGCGACCCCAACGCCGGCCAAACCGAAAACCTCGACGCCATCACCGCGGTGGTGCTGGGCGGCACCAGCTTGTTCGGTGGCCGCGGCGTCATCCTGGGCTCGCTGGCCGGCGCCATTGTTGTGGGCGTGCTGCGCAACGGCCTGACGCTGATGGGCGTGTCGTCCGTCTACCAAGTGCTGATCACCGGCATTCTCGTCATCGTCGCCGTGACCGTGGACCAACTGTCTCGCAAGGGAGCTCGCTGAAATGGCTTCGAACAACCAACAAATCGTCATGCGGGCCAAGGGCCTGGTGAAGCGCTATGGCCAAGTCACGGCGCTCGACGGCGCTGACTTTGAGCTGCGCGCGGGCGAGATCCTGGCCGTCATCGGCGACAACGGCGCCGGCAAATCGTCGCTGATCAAGTGCCTCTCAGGCGCCACCATCCCTGACGAAGGCACGATCGAACTCGACGGCCAGGCCATCCACTTCAAGAGCCCGATGGACGCCCGCAAGGTCGGCATCGAATGCGTCTACCAAGACCTGGCCGTGGCCCCTGCGATGACGATTGCCGAAAACCTCTTCCTCGGCCGCGAACTGCGCCGCGAAGGCTTTGCCGGCAACGTGCTGCGCATGCTCGACAAGAAGAAGATGCTTGAGCAAAGCATCGCCCGCATGAACGACCTGAAGGTCGGCATCCGCTCGATGACGCAGGCGGTGGAAACGCTCTCGGGCGGCCAGCGCCAGTGCGTGGCCGTGGCCCGCGCCGCAGCCTTTGCCGAGCACGTGGTGATCTTGGACGAACCGACCGCCGCACTGGGTGTGAAGGAAGGCAACATGGTGCTGGAGTTGATCCGCCGCGTGCGCGACAAGGGCCTGCCCGTGATCCTGATCTCGCACAACATGCCGCACGTGTTCGAGATTGCCGACCGCATCCACGTCGCCCGCCTGGGCAAACGTGCCGCCGTGCTGAACCCCAAGAAGATCAGCATGAGCGACACCGTGGCCGTGATGACCGGCGCCATGCGCGCCGAAGACCTGCCGCCCGAGGCGCTGGCGCACTGACGCACTCACCGCAGACGAAAAGACTCCCAACCATGCTCAAAAACATCGACCCGCTGCTGACCCCCGAACTGCTGAAGGTCTTGTGCGAAATGGGCCACGGCGACGAGGTGGTGCTGGCCGACGCCAACTTCACCGCCGAATCGCTGGGCAAGGGCAAGATCGTGTTGCGCCTGCCCGGCGCCGACATGGCGGCGGCCTGTGCCGCCGTGCTGTCGGTGTTCCCGCTCGACGAGATGGTGGACCAACCGGTGGCCTACATGCAGGTCAGCGGCACCGCCGAAGGCTACCGCTCGGCCGTGCAGCGCGAGGTGGTGGGCGCCCTGGTGGCCCGCGGCGACGCGCTGGATGCGCAGTGCGAAGCCATCGAGCGTTTTGCCTTCTATGAACGCGTCAAAAACTGCTACGCCATCGTGCAAACTGGCGAGATGCAGGCTTACGGCAATTTCTTGTTCAAAAAGGGCGTGATCGCCCACGCGTTGCGCCCGTGACCGCGCACGCCGCATCCCCTCTGCAGCGCGGGCATCGCGACCCCGCACGGAGCCCGGCATGACGCCGCCCCGTGTTTCCGGCGATGCCCACCTGCGCCCGCGTGGTTCCAACCACGTGGGGATGCGGCAGTTCAACGAGCGGGTGGTGCTGCAAGCCATCCGCCTGCACGGCAGCCTGCCCAAGGCCGACATCGCGCGCATCACGCACCTGACGCCGCAAACCGTGCAACTCATCATCGGCCGCCTGGAGGCCGATGGCTTGGTGCACAAGCTGGCGCCACTGCGCGGCCGGGTGGGCCAACCTTCGGTGCCGATGGCGCTCAGCCCCGACGGCGCTTTCACCATCGGCATCAAGATCGGCCGCCGCAGCCTCGATGTGCTGCTGGTCGACTTTGCCGCGCACGTGCGCGAGCGCCTGACGCTCGACTACGACTTCCCCGACCCCGACACGCTGTTCCCACAGATCCACAGCCGCGTTCAGCAATTGCTCGCCACGCTGGGCAGCGAGCGCGCGAGCCGCTTGCACGGCGTGGGCATTGCCGCGCCGCTGTCGCTGGGCGGCTGGCAAACGCTGCTCGGCATCGCCCCCGGCCAGGCTGAAAAATGGGCCGCCATCGACATCCGCGCCCGCGTGGCCGAGATGACGCCGCTGCCCGTGCACTTCGTCAAAGACACGGCCGCCGCTTGCGTGGCTGAGCTCGTGGCCGGCCGCGGCCGCAGCATGCGCAGCTTCCTCTACATCTTTGTCGACACCTTCATCGGTGGCGGCCTGGTGATCGACAGCCACCTGCACGGCGGCGTCAGCGGCAATGCCGGCGCTGTGGGCTCGCTGCCCTTGGCCGCAGCACCCACCGCAGGCGGCCTGCCGCCGCAGCTGCTGAGCGTGGCCTCGCTGTTTTCGCTCGAAGCGCGCTACCGCGCGGCCGGCCTCGACCCGCAAGCCTGGACCGACGGCCGCGCCTTCACCAGCGCTTGGCGAACTGAGACCGATGCGTGGGTGGCCGAGTCCGCCCGCGCCGTCGGCTGGGCCATCGCCAGCGGCGCCTGCTTGCTCGATATCGACGGCGTCATCATCGACGGCGTGTTCAACCGCGAACTGCTCAGCGCCCTGCTCGCCGCCGTGCACGCCAACCTCGACCAGCACAGCTGGGAAGGCGTCTCGCGCCCGCAAGTGCTGGCCGGCACCATCGGCTCCGACGCCCGCGCCATCGGCGGCGCCCTGCTCCCGCTCTACGCCCACTTCGCACCCGATCGCGATTTGTTTTTGAAGCTGGGCGACTGAGGGGTTCTTGCGCTCACAACGTGCAGCGGGCGGCCAGAGTCGCTCTCGACACCTTGCCGTCCTGGGCGTGAAGCCACTTTTCGTTCGACGATTGGCGCTCGGGCGGCGATGGGCCGGGGCGATGTGCTCCGTGTCCTCCTGGTCCTCCCTTCGGTCGGCCCATTCCCCCTTTACCTGCGCACATCGCCCCGGCCCATCACCGCCCCGCCATCACCGTGGCGTGCGTCGACGTGGCATGCCACCACCGGTTGGGGGAGCGCTGTGCCGCATTCGCTTTGCGCAGGTAAATGGGGGAGCCGGCCGCAGGCCGGCGGAGGACACGGAGCAAAGCGAATGCGGCACAGCACTCCGAGCACCGGCCTGGGCATGGGGGTGAGCCTCAGCGCCGCCCGTACATCATCTGCTTGGCCAGTGCGGACTTCACGGGCGCCAACACCTGCAACGCCGCCAAGCCCAGACCACGTGCGGCGCCAGCACCAGGCAACTTCCACGTGAAGCTGCGCGCGAGGAAATCGGTGGCGGCGATCATGGCCCAGCGGTCGGGGGCGCGCTGCCATTCGGTGCGGCGCAGCACGGCGTCCACATCCGGCTCGCGCTGCAGGCGGCGAACCAGTTCCACCGCATCGCGCAGGCCGAGGTTCAGGCCCTGGCCGGCGACGGGGTGCAGGGTTTGCGCCGCGTTGCCGATGCGCACGGTGCGGCCCTCGGTCAGCGTGCGTTCGGCGTTCAGGCCCAGCGCAAAGTGCTTCAGCGGCGTGATGCCGGTGAGCCGGCCCACGCTGGGGTGAAAGATGGTGTTGAGCACGGCCAGGCGCTGTGCATCGTTGAGCGCAGCCACCGGGTCGTCGTCGCTGGGTACACACCACACCAGCGCTGCCCGGCCCTCGCCCAAGGGCAACAAGGCGGCCGGGCCGTGGCGCGTGAAACGCTCAAACGCCACGCCGGGCCGCGCGCCGGGTGCGAGCGTCACCTGGCCCACCCAGGCGGTCTGCCGGTAGTCGCGTGCCACGGCCTTGCGGGCCTGGTCGGCAAACACGCCGCCTTCGGCCACCACAGCGAGGTCAAAGTTTTGCACCACGCCGGCATCCACGTCCACCTGGCCCGGCAGCTGGCGCAAGTCCGTCACCGGGGTGCCAAAACATGCCGTGAGGCGCTCGGGCGACGCTGCACAGGCCGCCAACCACGCGGCCTGCAACGGCGCCACGATGGCACCGTAACTCAGCACCGCGCCCAGCATGGGCACGCCTTCTTTCTCGGCGCTCAAGGTCACCTCGGGCTCGCCCAACAGCCCGCCCAGCACACCCCCCAGGCTGGGCGGCTGCTGCGACACATGCACCTCGCGGATCGGCTGCGCCACACGCGAATCCCACACACCCAACTGCTGCAGGATCTGCACGCTGCCCAGCGACATCGCGAGCGTGCGCGGGTCGCCCGACACGTCTTTGTCCAGCGGGCGGGCATCAAAGACCGTCACCCGCGCCTGGGGCAGTTGTCGCGCGGCTTGCAAGGCCAGCGCCAAGCCCACGGGGCCGGCGCCGATGATGGCGAGGTTCAGGTTGTTGGCGTTGTCCATGCGGAGGTGCGAGTTGGTGCGGTGTCGTGTGCCGGGGCACAACCACCATCTTAGGACGCGGCCGGTGCGACTCAGGCCCAGATCGCGCCGCGCCACCTGCCGCAGGGACACCGCAGCAAAACCGCCATGGCCGCCCAGGCTGGCGCAGCCTCCGCGCTTGGCCTACGATGTACACATTCGATCACACCCGATCCCCAGCGAGACCTCTGCCATGTCCACCACCCTCACCGTGCGCCTTGAAGACGACATCAAAGACCGCCTCGACGTGTTGGCCGATGCCACGCAGCGCAGCAAGTCGTTCTTGGCCTCCGAGGCGATTCGGCTCTATGTGGAAACCAACGAATGGCAAATCGGCGAGATCCAGGCCGCGTTGAAAGAAGCCGATGCCGGCGATTTTGCGAGCGCCGACGAGGTGGGTGCGCTCGCACGCAAGTGGGGTGCGAATGCGGGTTGAGTGGCTGCGGCGGGCGCTGCGCGATCTTGACGACGAGGCCAGCTACATCGCTGCCGATGATCCCGCTGCGGCCCGACGCGTGGTGCAACGGGTGATGGCAGCCGTGGCGCAGTTGCGCGAGCAGCCCGCGCTGGGCCGACCGGGCCGCGTGCCCGGCACGCGCGAGTTGGTGGTGGCGCAAACGCGCTATGTGGTGCCGTATCGTGTGCAAGGCCAGCGGGTGGAGGTGCTGCGCATCTTTCACAGCTCGCGGCGGTTGCCGGCGCGCTGGTAAGCGCCGGGGCGCGCCGGCTCAGCGGTTCAAGCCGTCCAGCCGCTCCACCGTGCCCACATCAGTCCACGGGCCGTGCCACCGCTGTGCGCCCAAGCGCTGGGCGGCGATGGCGGCGTCGAGCTTGGGGCGCAGCGGCAAACGCGTGCCCGGCGCGATGTCGCGAAACAGGGCGGGGCGAAACAGCCCGACACTGGCCCACGTGAACTTCTCGGCCGCATCGCTCAGCGCCAAGCCCTCGGCGCTGATGCCGAAATCACCCTGCGGGTGGTGCGGCGCATTGGGCACGAGCCACAACTCGGCCCAGCGCTCGCTGGCGGCAAAGGCTTGCGCGGCGCGCGCATCAAACGCAAAACCCGGCACAAACACGTCGCCCGACATCACCCAGAACACCTCGTCGCCCTGCGGGGCCAGCAGCGGCAGCGCCTTGGCGATGCCACCGGCGGTTTCCAGCGCGCCGCCGTGGTCGCGGCCCTCCATGGAGTAGTGGATCGTCAGGCCCCAGCGGCTGCCGTCGCCCAGCGCGGCCGGGAACTGGTCTTCGAGCCAGGCGGTGTTGATGACCACTTCGCGCACGCCGGCCGTGGCCAGGGCTTCGAGGTGATAAACGATCAGCGGTTTGCCGTGCACGGTGAGCAGCGGCTTGGGCGTGGCATCGGTGAGCGGGCGCATGCGCTCGCCGCGGCCGGCGGCAAGGATCAGGGCGCGGGGGGCGGCAACAGCGGCGTTCTGAACGGTCATGGGCGACAAGTTTAGGCGCGCGGGGCCGCCTGCCCGGCCCACGCAGCTTCGGCCTGCCCACCCTGGCGGGAGACAGTTTGGCAGCGGTCGGTGGCAGTGGTCGGTGGCAGCGGCAGCGGAAGCGGCAGCACACCGGCCCGCGGCACGCTGAACACGCGTCAGCGCCCGTCAATCAGCAAGCCCGTACATGCTTTGGGTGCGTGGCCGTGAGGCGGTGTGCGGTGCGGGTCGCTAAAATCCCGGGTTCCACACCTCGCGCCCGGCTTGCCGGTCGCGCTTTTTGCCCGCCCTCCGACCGGACCCCCGCATGTCAGCTGACACCTCCTTGATCGAGCAAACGCCCGCCGCCAACGTCGCCACGTCGCAAGACATGGCCAACGCCATCCGCGCGCTGGCGATGGACGCCGTGCAACAGGCCAACTCCGGCCACCCCGGCGCGCCGATGGGCATGGCCGACATGGCGGTGGCCTTGTGGGGCCGCCACCTCAAACACAACCCGGCCAACCCGCTGTGGTTTGACCGCGACCGTTTCGTGCTGTCCAACGGCCACGGCTCGATGCTGAACTACGCGCTGCTGCACCTCACCGGCTACGACCTGCCGATGAGCGAGCTGCGCAACTTCCGCCAGCTGCACAGCAAGACCCCGGGCCACCCGGAAGTGGGCATCACCCCCGGCATTGAGACCACCACTGGTCCGCTCGGCCAAGGCCTGACCAATGCCGTCGGCCTGGCGCTGGCTGAAAAGCTGCTGGCCCAAGAGTTCAACCGTGACGGCCACGCCATCGTCGACCACCACACCTATGTGTTCATGGGCGACGGCTGCCTGATGGAAGGCATCAGCCACGAAGCCGCCGCGCTGGCCGGCGCCTGGAAGCTGAACAAGCTGGTTGCGCTGTACGACGACAACGGCATCTCGATCGACGGCCAAGTGGCCCCCTGGTTCATCGACGACACGCCGAAGCGCTTTGAAGCCTACGGCTGGAACGTGATCCGCGCGGTGGACGGCCACAACGCCGACGCCGTGGACGCCGCCATTGCCGCCGCCAAGACCTCTGACAAGCCGACCCTGATCGCCTGCAAGACGGCCATCGGCCAGGGCTCGCCCAACCGCGCGGGCACAGCCAAGGCCCATGGCGAGCCGCTGGGCGCCGAAGAAATCAAGCTCACCCGCGAAGCCCTGGGCTGGAGCGCCGAGCCCTTCGTGATCCCCGAGCCGGTCTACACCGCCTGGGACGCCCGCCACACCGGCCTCGCCGCCGAATCCGCCTGGGTCGACCGCTTTGAAGCCTACGGCGCCGCCCACCCTGAGCTGGCGCTGGAGCTGGTGCGCCGCATGAACGGCGAGCTGCCGAAGAACTTCGCGCAGACCGCCGTCGACGCCGTGATCAACGCCCAAACCAAGGCCGAGACCGTGGCCAGCCGCAAGGCCAGCCAGATCGCGCTCGAAGCCTTCACCGCCGCCCTGCCCGAAATGCTCGGTGGCTCGGCCGACCTGACCGGCTCGAACCTCACCAACACCAAGAGCACGCCCAACCTGCGTTTTGACGCCGACACCGGCGCCAGCAACGGTGGCCGCCACATCAACTACGGTGTGCGCGAGTTCGGCATGGCCGCGATCATGAACGGCGTGGCGCTGCACGGCGGCTTCATTCCCTACGGCGGCACCTTCTTGACCTTCAGCGACTACAGCCGCAACGCCATCCGCATGGCCGCGCTGATGAAGACGCGCGTGATCCATGTGTTCACCCACGACTCGATCGGCCTGGGCGAAGACGGCCCCACCCACCAGTCGGTTGAGCACGCCGCCAGCCTGCGCCTGATCCCGGGCCTGGACGTGTGGCGCCCCGCCGACACCACCGAGACCGCC
>JBEAOO010000279.1:0-15834 GCA_041164825.1 Pseudomonadota bacterium
CTGGCAGGCCGACTATTGAGCGCTCGGGCGTTTCATGCGTTTTGACGTCATCACCCTGTTCCCTGAACTGTTTGCGCCGTTTTTGAAGACCGGCGTGACGCGCCGCGCCTTCGAGTCGGGCCAGGTGGAAGTGGTGTTCACCAACCCGCGCGACGCCGCGCAAGGCAATTACCGCCGGGTTGACGACCGCCCGTTTGGCGGTGGCCCGGGCATGGTGCTGCTGGCCGAGCCGCTGTCCCTGTGTGTGCAGCACATCCGCGCCGCGCGGCCAGCCCCTTCGGCCCCGGTCAAACCGGTGCCGGTGGTGCTGTTCTCCCCTGCAGGCAAGCCGTTGGGGCACGGCGATGTGCAACGCTGGGCCAGCGGCGATGGCGCGATTCTGGTCTGCGGCCGTTACGAAGGTCTGGACCAGCGCTTTATCGACGAATCGGTGGACGAGCAGATCAGCCTGGGCGACTTCGTGCTCTCGGGCGGCGAGCTGCCGGCCATGGCCTTGCTCGACGCGATTGCGCGCTTGCAACCCGGCGTGCTGAGTGACGCTGCCTCGCACGAGCAAGACAGTTTTTCCGACGGCCTGCTCGACTGCCCGCACTACAGCCGGCCCGAGCTGCTGCGCACGGCCAGCGGCGACGAGCTGCCCGTGCCGCCCGTGCTGCTCTCGGGCAACCACGCGCACATCGCCCGCTGGCGGCGTGACCGCGCGCTCGAGATCACCGCGCGCCGCCGCCCCGAATTGATCACCGTCGCCCGTGCCGATGGCAAGCTGAGCAAGGCCGACGAGAAGGCCTTGGCGGCTCTCGGGTTGTCCGGGCTATAATCAGAGGCTTTTCGATCCTCTGCCGCACCTTACGCGGTGCATTGTTGTGGCCTTCGGGCCTCAGATGACACCGTCCGGCGCGAGCTCCACTGGCAACAGCGGGCCGCACCGAATTCCATCAACCCAGCGTCGGCATGATCATTTGGAGTAGCACATGGACTTGATCCAAACCCTCGAACAAGAAGAAATTGTTCGCCTGAACAAGACCATCCCGGCCTTCGCCCCTGGCGACACCGTGATCGTCAGCGTGAACGTGGTTGAAGGCACGCGCAAGCGCGTCCAAGCCTACGAAGGCGTCGTGATTGCCAAGCGCAACCGCGGTCTGAACAGCAGCTTCATCGTCCGCAAGATCTCCAGCGGCGAAGGCGTGGAACGCACGTTCCAGGTCTACAGCCCGCTGATCGCCGGCATCGAAGTCAAGCGTCGCGGTGACGTCCGCCGCGCCAAGCTGTACTACCTGCGCCAACGCTCGGGCAAGTCGGCACGCATCAAAGAGAAACTCGCCTGATGGTGTGGAGCGGCGCGCTTGCGCGCTGCTCCGCTGGCGAGACTCGTTTTCGCCGAAGGCAAAAGCCTCCAAGCCACTCGCAAGAGTGGCTTTTTTTTGGGCGCTCGCTTTCCCCCTCAGCGCCCCTCGGGGGGCTTTTTGTTTTCCAATCGGGCATGCCTTCCAGCTTCGACCCCCAACAGTTGCCCGTGCTCGCCAGCGATGGTCATTTGCCCGGCGTGGCGCCGCATCACCTGAGCCTGGAGGCTCTGCGCGAGCGGTTCAGTCGCTCGCCCATTTGGCAGCCAGAGGTGGTGGCGGAGCGGCGCTTTGTTGAGCGTCCCCCGGCCCACGCCTCGGTGCTGGTGCCGTTGGTGATGCGCGACGATGGCTTGCGCGTGCTGCTGACCCAGCGCACCGATCACCTCACCGACCACCCCGGTCAAATCAGCTTCCCCGGCGGGCGGCGCGAGGCCTTTGACGCCGACGACGTGGCCACCGCCTTGCGCGAGGCGCAGGAAGAAATTGGCCTGCACCCGCAGCATGTCGACGTGCTGGGCACGCTCCCCACCTACACCACCGGCACCGGCTTCATCGTCACGCCGGTGATTGCCGGCGTGCGCCCGGGCTTCGAGATCACCGCCGACCCGTTTGAGGTGGCCGAGGTGTTCGAGGTGCCGCTGGCGTTTTTGATGACCCCCGCGCACCACCGGCACCATGCGGTGGAGGTGGCAGGCGTGCGGCGCGAGTTCTTGTCGATGCCGTGGGAAGGCTCGGATGCCCAGGGCCAACCTCGCCGCTATTTCATCTGGGGCGCGACGGCGGCGATGTTGCGCAACCTGTACCGATTCTTGTCGGCCTGAGGCGCGCAGACTCTGCCTCGCAGGCCCGCTGAACCCGCCTCTGACCGGTATCATCCTGCCGCATGAGTTTCTTCGCCGTTCTGTTTGCCTTGTTGATTGAGCAGCTCAAGCCGCTGCCGCGTGAGAACTGGGTGCACGACACGCTGACCGCGTGGATGCGCTGGACGGGGCGCAACTTCGACGCCGGCCGCAGCCAGCACGCCTGGGTGGTCTGGGGCGTCACGGTGGTGGCGCCGGCCTTGGTGGCGTGGGGCATCTACCTCGGCATCCTGCATTTCAGTTTGCTGCTGGCCCTGGGTTGGAACGTGCTGGTGCTCTACCTCACGCTCGGCTTTCGCCAGTTCAGCCACTACTTCACCGACATTCGCGACGCGCTGGAGCGTGGCGACGAGATGCAGGCGCGCCTGCTGCTCAGTGAGTGGCGCCACTTGGATGCCAGCGAGCTGCCGCGCACCGAGTTGCTGCGCCACGTGATTGAGCACGCGCTGCTGGCCGCGCACCGCCATGTGTTTGGCGTGTTCTTCTGGTTTGTGGTGCTGTCGACTGTGGGCCTGGGCCCGGCCGGTGCGGTGCTGTACCGCATGGCCGAGTTCGCGAGCCGCTACTGGGCGTTCAAGAACCGCACGGTGGGTGAGGTCAGCAACCAGCGCTTGATGGCGCTGTCGCAACGCCTGTTCAACGTGATCGACCACCTGCCGGCGCGCCTCACGGCCGCGGGCTTTGCGGTGGTGGGCAATTTTGAAGAAGCGGTGGCCTGCTGGCGCCGTGATGCCTCGCTGTGGCTGCACCCGAACGAAGGCATCATCCTCGCGTCCGCGGCCGGTGCGGTGGGCGTGCAACTTGGTGGTGCCGCGGCACCCGGTGTCACGCCCGACCGCTCGCGCACCTTTGACGGCGCCTCGGCGCCCGAGCAGGTGAGCGCCGAAGGCTCCACCCCAGGCTTGCCGCCCGTGGCCGCGCACCTGCAAACCGTGGTGGCGCTGGTGTGGCGCTCGGTGGTGTTGTGGATGCTGCTGGTGGCCTTGCTCTCGCTGGCCAACCTGATCGGCTGATCGCTCAACGCGGCGCTGGCCACCTCGGCGCTGAGCGCCGCCTCTCAGCCCAGGCTCAACCCCAAGTCCGCCGGATCGCCCCGGCCTTGGCGCACCAGCACCGGCTCATCGCCGCTGAGGTCGATCACCGTGGTCGGCTGCATCGGGCAGGCGCCCGCATCCACCACGGCCTGAATCACCTTCTGAAACCGTTCGCGGATGGCCTCCGGCTCGTTCATCGGCTCGTCTTCGCCCGGCGCAATCAGCGTGGTGGCCAGCAGCGGCTGGCCAAACTCGGCCAGCAGCGCTTGCAGCACCGCGTGGTCGGGCACGCGCAGGCCGATGGTGCGGCGCGAGGGGTGCGACAAGCGGCGCGGCACCTCTTTGGTGGCTTCCAAAATGAAGGTGAAGGGCCCGGGCGTGCCCAGCTTCAGTCGCCGGAACTGCTGGTTGTCGACGCGCGCGTAGTTGGCCAGCTCGGCCAGGTCGCGGCAGATCAGCGTCAGGTGGTGTTTGTCGTCCACACCGCGGATGCGGCGCAGGTTCATGGCGGCATTTTTGTCGTCGAGGTGGCAGACCAGCGCGTAGCTCGAATCGGTGGGCACGGCCACGATGCCGCCGGCGTGCAGGATTTGCGCGGCCTGCTTGAGCAAGCGCGCCTGCGGATTCTCGGGGTGGACTTCAAAATATTGCGACATGGCTGGATTGTCGCCGTGCCTCGTGACACGCGCATCCCGCGACCCGGGCATGCTTTGCGCCGCATCAGCCCGCGACCCCGACCGCAGGCCGGCCTCAATCGCCCAGCGTGTCAGCCTGCACCGTGGAGGTGGGTCGGCGCTGCGCCGCCGCCTCGCGCACGTTCAGCCACACCGTGGCCGCACCGCAAGCCGCGACCACGGCCATGCCGACCCAGCTCCAGCCGTCGGGCAGGTGGTCGAACACCAGCCAGCCAATGGCCGCGGCCACCGCGATCTGCGCGTAGATGAAGGGCATCAGCGTGGACGCTGCCGCCAGCCCCAACGCCAAGATCAGCAGCATGTGGCCAACAGTGCCCAGCATGCCGGCCATCAGCATCAGGCCCCAGGTCGCGGCCGGCAGTTGGCTGAAATACGACCCACGCAGTTCGGGGTGCAGCAGCAGCAACGGCGTGAGCAGCGCCACGCCCACAGCGCCGGTGTAGAAATGCGTGGCGGTGGGGCTCTCCAGCTGAGAGAGTTTGCTGGTGAGCACCTGAAACACCGCATAACTGACCGCTGCCGCCAGCGGGAACACCACCGGCCAGCCCATGATGCCGCTGCCCGGCCGAATGACGATCAGCGCGCCTGCAAAACAGCCCACCACCAAGGCCCAGCGCACCGGTGACACCTGCTCCTTCAGCAGCCAGGCGGCCAGCAGCGTCACCACCACCGGCGCCAGCATGTTGATGGCGGTGTACTCGGCCACCTGCATGTATTGCACGCCAGTGAAGCTGAGCGCCGAGGTGGCCAGCAGCAGCACGCCGCGCATGAACTGAAACTTCGGGTGCGCGCTGCGAAAGCCATCGCTGCTTGGGCGCAGCAGCCAGCCCGCCATCACCAGCGCTTGGCACAGGTAGCGCACCCACAGCAGCACCAGCACCGGAACCGTGCCACCGAGGTAGCGCACAGTGTTGTCGAGCGAGGCAAAACACACCGTGGCCAGCAGCATCAGCGCAATGCCCAGGCCGGGGCGGCGCAGTGGCAGGGCGCCGCTCACGAGGCCGCAGCGGTCGGGTGCGACACGCGGTGCGCCAGCGCCTCCCACACCGGCCGCAACTGGCCGGGCAGGGGGGGCAGGCTGCCGAGATCGGTGTGGCTCTCGTCGGGGCTGTGGAAGTCGCTGCCACGCGAGGCCAGCAGGTCAAACTCTTGGGCCATGGCGGCGTAGGTCACGTACTCGGCGGCGGTGTGGCTGCCGGTCACCACCTCCACGCCCAAGCCGCCATGGGCCTTGAACTCGGAGAACAGCGCGTACTCCTCGTTGGGCGTGAAGTGGTAGCGCGCCGGGTGCGCAATCACGGCGATGCCGCCGGCCTCGGTGATCCAGCGCACGGCGTTGCCCAGCGTGGCCCAGCGGTGGGCCACAAAGCCGGGTTTGCCGTCGGTGAGAAAACGGCGGAACACCTCGTTGGTGTCGTTGCACACGCCCGTCTCCACCAAGAAGCGCGCAAAGTGCGTGCGCGAGATCAGCTCCGGGTTGCCCACGTACTTGAGCGCCCCTTCAAACGCATCGCGAATGCCCACGCCAGCCAGGCCGGCCGCCATCTCACGCGCACGCTCGGTGCGGCCGCCGCGCGTGGCCGCCAAGCCCGCCTTGAGCGTTGCGTTGTCGGCATCAAAGCCCAGGCCGACGATGTGCACGGTGGTGCCGGCAAAGGTGATCGAGATCTCGACGCCCGTGAGGTAGGGCAGGCCCAGCGCCAGCGCGGCATCGCGCGCGCGGTGCTGGCCGCCCACTTCGTCGTGGTCGGTGAGGGCCCACAACGCCACCCCGTTGGCCTTGGCACGCGCGGCCAACACCTCGGGAGCCAGCGTGCCGTCGGACACGGTGGAGTGGCAATGCAGGTCGGCGTTCAGGAGGATGGCGGGTGTGCTCACCGAGCCATTCTAGAAGTGCCGAAGCGGGCCTGAGCACGCGAGGGGCATTCGATGTCGGCAGTGCCGCGCTGAACTTTGTGTCACGCGGCGTCATCCAGCCGGCCCAGGGCCGCGTTGTAGGTGCACGGCTTGGGGGCGCCATCTCGTCGCCCCGCCTCCTTCAATCAAGGAATTGCATGTTCATCAAACGCCTGTTCGCCGCTGTGTTGGGTCTGGTCGCTGCCACCGCTTTTGCGGCGGTCGATGTCAACAAGGCCACCTCGGCCGAGCTCGACACCATCAAGGGCATTGGACCGGCCGTGGCCACCAAAATCTTGGCCGCGCGCAAGACCGGCGCCTTCAAGGACTGGCCGGACCTGATTGAGCGCGTCAAAGGCATTGGTGAGGGCAACGCCGCCAAGCTCTCGGCCGAAGGCTTGACCATCAATGGCGCCAGCTTCGCGGGTGCACCGGCCGCGCCGGCGGCCAAGCCCGCGGCGGTTGACGCAGCCAAGGCCAAGGTCGCTGCGGTGGTGGCTCCGGCCGCAGCCGTTGCTGCCAAGCCGGTCGTGCCGGCGCTGGCTTCGGCACCTGCCGCGGCTGCCGCTGTGAAGGCCCCGGCCCCCATGCCTGCAGCCGCCAAGCCGGCTGCCCCTGCACCCGCCGCCAGCATGGCCGCCGCCAAGGCCGCGCCGGCAGCCGTTGTGGCCGCCTCCGCGCCAGACGCCAAGAAGACCAAGGCCGAAAAGAAGGCCGAAAAAAAGGCTGAGAAGCAAGCCGCCAAGGCCGCTGCAGCCGCCTCGGCCGCCACCAAGTAAGCCGGGCCACCGGGCACTGCGCCCGGCCCGCGCCAGGACGACCCCACCTTGGTGGGTTTTTTTTGCGTCCGCAGTGGGGCCGCAGCGCGTGGCGCTCAGCTCAAGGCTGGCGCTGCATCGGCGGCATCCACCGGCACCTGCAAGCCCAGTTTCAGCACGTCGATCGTCACCTGCGTGTTGATGCGGCGGATGGTGGGGATGTCGCTCATCAAACGCGCGCACAGGGCGTCGTACTCGGCCATGTCACGGGCCATCACGATGGCCACCAAATCCACCTGGCCGGTCACGTAATACACCTGCTGGACGGCAGGCTCGCGCGCGGCCCAATCGCGAAATGTGGCCAGCGCGGGGTAGTTGTCGCGCTCGATCTCCAACCCCACCACCAAGGTCAGGCTGCGGCCCACGGCCTGGCGGTCCAGCACGGCCACTTCCGCGCGGATCACACCTTGCGCACGCAGGCGTTTGAGCCGCCGCTGCACCGCCGAGGCCGAGAGGCCAATCTGGCTGGCGATGGCCTCGGCCTTGAGTTGGCAGTCGTGTTGCACGCGGTCGAGAATCTGGCGGTCGAACAGGTCGAGTGCGAGCGGGGCGGTGGTGGTGGTGGTGGTGGTGGTGGGTGTTGGTGATGTTGAGGGCGCGGCCATGCGCAGAGTTTAGGATCTGGCCGCGCTGCGTTTGCGGCTTCTCCGCGTGGAGGGGGCGTGCTTTGCAGCCCGGCCGCATTCCGTTTCGCCACACTGCGGTGGATGCCCGTTGCGTTTTTCCATCCCACCGCACCCATGCTGCCCGGCACTGTCGCCACCGCGCCCACCGCCTCCAGCACCCAGGCCCTGCATGCCGGCTTGCAGATCGACCCTGCCACCGGCGCCATTGCGCCCGGCATCAGCATGTCGATCAACAACGTGTTTGTACCTGGCGAGGCCGCGTTCTCGGCCGATGGGGTGGACGACCTCGCGCAATTGCCCTACCTCTATGCGCGCTGGGGCAACCCCACGGTGCGGCAGTTGGAGCTGCGGCTGGCCGCGCTCGAAGGGGCTGAGGACACCTTGGCCACCGCCACCGGCGTGGCGGCCGTGGCGGCCGTGTTTTTCACGCTGCTGAAGGCGGGTGATCACCTGATCGTCAGCGACGTTTGTTATGCCGGCGCCAACGAGTTGGCGCGCAAGGTGCTGCCGGATTTTGGTGTCGAGGTCACGGCGGTCAATCTCTCTGACCTCGATGCCCTGCGCGCCGCGCTGCGCCCCAACACGCGCCTCGTCCATGCCGAGACGCCGTGCAACCCGTTGCTGCGTCTGACCGACTTGGCCGCGGTGGCCCAGATCGCGCATGCGAAGGGCGCCTTGCTGAGCGTTGACAGCACCTTGGCCACGCCCGTGCTCACCCGCCCTTTGGCGTTTGGCGCCGATCTGGTGGTGCACTCGCTCTCCAAGTTCATCAACGGCCACGGCGATGCTTTGGGTGGCTCTGTGGCCGGCCGGCGCGAGTTGATTGCCAAGTTGCGGGCGCGGGCCGGGGTGTACCTGGGCGCCACGCTCAGCGCGCACAGCGCGTGGTTGATCCAGCGTGGCCTCGACACCCTGGGTGTGCGCCTGCAGCAGTCCAGCCAGACGGCGCTGCAACTGGCTCACTGGCTGAGCCAGCACCCGGCGGTGAAGGATGTGATCTACCCCGGTCTGCCCAGCCACCCGCAACACGCGCTGGCGCAGCGGCAGATGACCAGCGGTGGCGCCATGCTCACCTTCCAAGTGCGCGGCGATGCGCCCGCCATGGCACGCCAGATGGCGCGGCGCTTGCGCCACATCCACTGCGCCTTCTCGCTCGGCCACCAGCGCAGCCTGATCGTGCTGCTGGGCACCGACGACATGATGCGCAGCACCTATGCGCTGCACGGCGAGGCCCTGGCCGACTACCAGCGCTATGCCGGTGAGGGCGTGTTTCGCCTCAGTGTGGGCTTGGAGTGCGCTGACGACTTGATCACCGACCTGGCCGCGGCGCTGGCCCCCTGACTGACTGCCCGCCCGCCTCGTGCTGGTGCTGGTGCCTAATTTCATGTTGCCCGATCCCATTCTTTTGCCCCAGTTTTCTCCAAGAGCCTCACCATGACCTTCTCGATCTCCCGCCTCAGCCGCCGTGTTGTCCTTCGCCATGGCAGCTTGCTGGCCGCTGCCGCCTTGCTCGCCGCGTGTGGCAAACCCGCCGACACCGCTGCGACCGCAGCCTCCGCTTCGTCCGCGGCAGTTTCGGCCCCCGCCAAGGTCTACGCTGTGGGCACCGACGCGGTCTACGCGCCGTTTGAATCACAAAACGAGAAGGGCGAGATCGTCGGCTTCGACATCGACGTGCTCCAAGCCGTGGCCGACCAGGCCGGCCTGACGCTGAAGTTTGTGAACACCCCGTGGGAGGGCATGTTCAACACCCTCAGCCAGGGCGACCGCGACATCTTGGTGTCGGCCATCACCATCACCGACGAGCGCAAACAGACCATGGACTTCAGCGCGCCGTACTTCAACGCCACGCAGCTGATCGCCGTGCCCTCGGCCTCCAAGATCATCCGTTTTGACGAGTTGAAGAACCTGCGCGTGGCCGTGCAAACCGGTACCACCGGCGACGAAGCGGCCTCCAAGCTGATGGGCAAGACCAACAGCAAGCTGCGACGCTTTGAGAACACGCCGCTGGCGTTGAAAGAGCTGGAGAGCGGCGGTGTGGACGCGGTGGTGGCCGACAACGGCGTGATCGCGCACTACGTGGCCAACAACGGCAGCCAGGGCTTCAAGGCCATCAGCGATGCCAGTTTTGTGCCCGAGCAATATGGCTTCGTGGTGAAAAAGGGCGACACCGCACTGGCCGCGCGACTCAACCAAGGCTTGGCGGCCATCCGCGTCGATGGCACGTATGAGCGCATCCACGCCCAGTACTTCGGCGCCGCCTCCGCTGCCGCCGTTGCCGCGGCCTCTGCGGCATCGAAGTGAGCGTCATGGCCGAGTCCTCCGTCGTCCCCTTTGGCCTGCAGGGTCTGAGCCAGTGGCTGCAACAGCGTCGGCACCTGATTTTGGATGGCGCGCTCGCCACCGAGCTGCAGCGCCGCGGCGCCGATTTGAACGATCCGCTCTGGTCGGCCAAGCTGCTGCTGGCGCAGCCCGAGCTGATCCGCGCGGTCCACCTCGACTACTTTCGCGCCGGGGCCGATGTGGCCACCACGGCCAGCTACCAGGCCACGTTTGAAGGCTTTGCGCAGCGCGGCTTGGGCGCCGATGAAGCGGCCCGCTTGATGCGCCTGTCGGTGCAGTTGGCGTTGGAGGCGCGCGATGCGTTTTGGGCCGATGCCGTGGGCCAGTTCGCGCATGTCGGCCGAGCGCGGCCGCTGGTGGCGGCGTCGGTCGGGCCCTATGGCGCCATGTTGGCCGACGGCTCGGAGTACCGCGGGCACTACGCCATCGACGAAGACGCACTGATGGCCTTCCACCGTCCGCGCTTGGCGGTGCTGGCCCAAGCCGGGGCCGACCTGCTGGCGGTGGAAACCATTCCGTGCCTGGCTGAAGCCCGCGCCGTGGCGCGGCTGCTGCGCCAGGAGTGGCCCGCCACACCCGCCTGGATCAGCTTCAGCTGTGCCGACGGCGTGCACAACAGCCAGGGCGAGTTGCTGGCCGACTGCGTGGCGGCCCTGGAGGGCTATGCGCAAATCGTCGCCATCGGCATCAACTGCACCGCGCCGCAGCACATTGCCTCGCTGGTGGCGCGCGCTCGCGCCCGCACCGCCAAGCCCATCGTGGTCTACCCCAACGCGGGCGAGACCTACGACGCCGTCAGCAAACAATGGGTGCCTGCCGGCCACGCCGCGCACACGCCCTTTGCCGAACAGGCCCTGCGCTGGGCCGATGCCGGTGCCTGCCTGATCGGCGGCTGCTGCCGCACCACGCCGACCGACATCGCGGCGCTGTTTGCGCGCTGGTCGGCCGCGGGCTGAGCGCCACGTCAATGGGGTTGTTGCGGCCGATGCGGCGAGACATGCCGACTGCCGGTGTGTGCGCCATGACACGGAGAGTGGCTGCGCCGCAGGCTACAGTCGATGACATGGCTCACCCCGCGCTCTCGATCCATCGCCGTCGGCTTCTGGCCGCAGCCAGTGCTTCTCTGCTGTGCATTGGCCGTGCGGCGGCTGAGGCCGAAGCCGTGGTGTCGGCCCCTCCGGCGGTGCCTGACGAGGCCGTGACGGTGTCGCGACTGGGCAGCACCTTCACGGTGGATGCGGTGATGCAAGTGGCTGTTCCGCCCGCGTTGGCGTATGCGGTACTGGTTGATTTTGAGCACATGACCCGTTACGTGCCCAACCTTTTGCAGAGCCAGGTGCTGCAGCGCAGTGCCGACGGCCTGACGGTGCGCCAACGGGGCAGCGTGCAGTGGGGGCTGTTCACGCTGAAGCTCGACTCGACCCGCGAGCTGCACCTGAATCCGCCCAACGAAATTCGCGGCCAGGCCATCAGCGGCAGCTTCAAACGCATGGCGTCGCAGACCCAGCTGGCGCCCCAAGCGGGTGGCGGCACGCAAATCCGTTATCACGCTGAAGGCGAGCCCGGCGACTGGTTCCCGCCCTTCATCGGCCCGGCCGTGGTGCGCCGCCAAACGGCCACCCAGTTCAGCGCCATGGTGGCCGAGATGCTGCGCCGCCAGGCCAGTGAAGGCACGGCGAAAGCCGTCACGCCACCGTCGCCCTGAACGCGCGCGCTTCGCTGAAAACAGTTCGGCCGCCCACCCCTGGTGGGCGGCGGCCGAATCGATGCTGCTGGGCACGATGCCCGGCTGCGCGGCAGCGCAATGCGGCCGCCCAACAACGAGAGCTTTAGGCCTTCTTGGCGTAAGCGCTGCACCAGCCCTTGCTGGCCACAGGCTTGCCGGCGAACAAGGGGCACACGCCGGTGGCGTCGGTGGCTTTGCCCTGGAACAGGGCGCAGTTGCCACAGGCTTGGCCGGCGGCGTATTTCGGGAACTTCTTCTTGTCGGCCTTGGTGGCGTCTGCCACATAACCCAAGGCCACGGCCTGCGGGTCTTTTTCGTCCAGCGGCTTGGCGGCTTGGGCTTGGGCCACGGTGCCCGCCAGCGCGCCAGTGGCGGCCACGGTCATCAGGAACACACGGCGGGTGGTGGGGGTCTTGTGCATGGGGAGAACTCCTGGGAGAAAACGCCGGGCCACGGGGGCAAAAACGAAGGTCACTGAAGGCCCGGTGGCTTCAGTGGTCGCCAGATGCGGTGGCTGAGGGCGCAGGCGCCTTCAGACCAAGCCAGTTTGCCTTCGATCAAGTGCGGGCGACATGCGCTGCGACAAATCCGATCCATTTTTTCCGTGGCAAGGGACTGGCTCGGCGCGACCTTGTGCCCGACGCCAGCAACGGGCGCCGCTGGGGCACTGCAGTCGGTGTGTTCACCATCTCGCGGGTTCATTCCGGGCAGACCGGGAAAAACGGCCCCACCGGGCGCCGGGGCTCAGGACAAGCGGGCCTTGAGCGCGGGCAGGCGCGAGATCAGCAGGCCATCGAGCAGCAGCACCACCAGCAGCGCGCCTCCGGCCAGTGGGAAGGCCAGGGCCGACAGCAGCATCACCACCGCGCCGCCCTTCCAGAACGCGGCCTGCGCTGGCACGCTGGGCGCGCCCAAGCGGCCTGCGCTTTGCGGGCGACGGCGCCACCACATCCACACGCCGCTCACGCACAGCAGCACGATGCCCAGGCAGAACGCCACATTGAGCAACGCACTCCACCAGCCCAGGTCACCTTGGTGCAAGGCGATGCCCACCGCCATGGCCTTGGCGAGTGGCGCGTAGTCGGCAAAAGTGGCTTGGCCGAGCACACGGCCGGTGTAGCGGTCGAGGTGCACGAAGCGGTCTTGTGTGGGGTCGCTCAGGTCGCCATGCATGCTGTCGGCCGAGATCGAGTAGACCCCGGTCGCATCCTGCGGCACGGCGATGTTGAACTGCCCGCGCAGGCCGATCTGGTGGGCAAAAGCAGCCACGCTGTCGAGGTTGACGGGGGTGCCGGCAGGGATGCCTGGCGCGCCTGCTGCCGAGCCCGAGAGTGGCAGCGGTGTTTGCTCCAAGCCCCAGGGTACCTCGTGCAGTCCGGGGGTGTTCAGCGCCGCATGCGTGGCATCGGACTTCGGCACGGCATCCCATTTTTCAGCGGGGAAGCTGCTCCAGGGCTGCACCACCTTGCCGCCCCAAATGCCCGTCCAGGCCATGCCGCTGAGCAGGAAGAGCAGCAGCACGGCGCTGGTCCAGAAGCCGATGCTGCTGTGCAGACTTTTCCAGAACTTGCGACCCCCAGCGCGCAGATCGGGCGCCAGCACCTCGCCCCAGCGCGTGCTGCCGCGCGGCCAGAACAGGTACAGGCCGGTGATGATCATCACGATGGCCAAACCCGCGGCCACCTCGATCAGCCGGTCGCCGAGGTCGCCAATCAACAGCGTGCCGTGGATCTTTTCGGCCCAGGCGTAGATGGTGTGCTCCTTGTCGACGGTGCGCAGCACATCGCCGGTGTAGGGGTTCACGGCCACCGACAGCGTGCTGCCTTGGTGCAGCAGTTCAAACTCGCTGGCCACGTCGGCGGCCCGGGGCGACATCCAGGCCTTGAGTTGAGCGCCTGGGTGGCTGCGCAGCGCAGCCTGCGCTTGGGCAGTGACAGCCAGGATCGGCGCCCGGGGTGTCACGTGCACCACATTGCCCAAGCGGCTCTGGAAGCCGGTGAAATACACCATCACCAGGCCGGTGAGGGCGAGCATCAGCAGGAACGGAATCACACAGAGGCCGGCATAGAAGTGCCAGCGCCAAGCGAGGGCGTAGAACCCGGAGGATCCGCCGGCTCGGGGGGCGGCGGAGGGTGTGGACGTGGATGTCATGGATTGAATCTCGGAAGAGGCTTGCGGCGCCAACCCGCCAGGCGGCCGCACCCGCACGCCCTGCGTCTGGCGCAGTGGACGGGACGCGGCGAGCGAGCCCCGGGCCGTGATGGCACGGTGCTAGGGGGCCGGCGGACGGCGTGAAACAAAGGGGATCTGCGGCGCGATGGGTGTGCGCCGCCGCGCGCCGAGGTGGCGCGGGCTCAGGCCGCCAGTGTGGGCGGTCCGCGTGCGGGCGGGGCCCAGGGCGCTGCGCTCGGCGTGGCCGATGGCACATGGGCCCGCGGTCGCTCGTGGCGGAAGGTGTGCGCGGCCCAGCGGACCGGTGCGACGGGCGCGGTCAGCGCCAGCGTCTGTTGGTGCTGCAACAGGCAGTAGGCGCAGGCCTCGAAGGCGCTGTGTGCGCTGCCGCTGTCTGACGGATCACCGATGCTCGCAGCAGCATTCTGCAAGGCCAGGCGGGTGGCCGAGCCGGTGCTGCTGCAAATGGCAAAAGCCAGCTCCGGCCCACCGCGCTGGCTGGCCAGCGCCTGTGACACCGCCGGGGCCAGCGTCGCCAACAGCCAGGCAAACGCCGCCAGCCACGCCAGCAGGCGTGTGCGCGATGTGGGTGGCGAAGCGGTGGTGGGGCGGTGAGACATGCGTGGTGGCAGCGGCCGTTTGGCGCAGGCGAATCTTAAAGGCAGCTCAGGGGGGGCGTGGCTCGCTGCGCCGGGTGCCTCAGCTATCCGGCCGCCTCCACCACCATTTGAATCCGCTGCCGCCCGTTGTACTCGTCCAAGCTCAGGCGAAACGCCAGCCGGGTGCGGTCGGGCAGGGCGTCGGTGTGGCTGAACCAGATGGCGTCGCGGGCGACACCGTGGTGGCGCAGGGTCAGCTTCAGGTGCTTCTCGCCCACCAGCCGCTGCGACACCACCTCCACCTCGTCGCTGAACACCGGCGCCTCAAAGGCCTGCCCCCACACCTGCGCGTCAAGCTGCATCACGGTCTCGGCGGTGAACAGCTCGGGCGCCAGGGGGCCGTCGCTGAGCACGGTGCGGCTGAGCTGGTCGGGCTGCAACCACTCTTGGGCCACCTGGGCCAACGCGGCCTCGAAGGTGGCGAAGTGCGGCTCGGCCAGCGTGCAGCCGGCCGCCATCGCGTGGCCGCCAAATTTCACCAGCACCTCGGGGTGGCGCTTGGCCACCAGGTCGAGCGCGTCGCGCAGATGAAAACCCGGCACCGAGCGGCCCGAGCCTTTGAGCAGCCCGTCTTGGCCTTTGGCAAACACAAAGGTCGGGCGGTGCACGCGGTCTTTGAGCCGCGAGGCGACGATGCCCACCACGCCTTCGTGGAACTCGGGGTCGTAAATCGCCAGCGCAGCGGGCGGCTCGCCTTGCGGCATCAGCTCGTCCAGCCGCAGCTCGGCCTGCTCGCGCATGCCGGCCTCCACCTCGCGGCGCTGGCGGTTGATGCCGTCGAGCGTCACGGCCAATTCGGTGGCACGGGTCGGGTCGTCGGTGAGCAGGCACTCGATGCCCAGCGTCATGTCGCTCAAGCGGCCGGCGGCGTTGATGCGCGGGCCGAGTGCAAAGCCAAAATCAAAGCCGCTGGCACGCCGAGGGTCGCGCCCGGCCGCCGTGAACAACGCGGCCAGGCCCGGCTGCATGCGCCCGGCGCGGATGCGCTTGAGGCCCTGCGCCACCAGGCGGCGGTTGTTGGCGTCGAGCTTCACCACGTCGGCCACCGTGCCCAGGGCCACCAGGTCGAGCAAGGCATCGAGGCGCGGTTGGGTCTCGGCGGTGAACACGCCGCGCGTGCGCAACTCGCTGCGCAGCGCCAGCAGCACATAAAACATCACGCCCACACCGGCCAGGTTTTTGCTGCCAAAGCTGCAACCGGGCTGGTTCGGGTTGACGATCACATCGGCCTCGGGCAACACAATCTGGTCGTTGATCAGCGCTGGCAAATGGTGGTCGGTGATGACCACGCTCATGCCGGCCGCACGCGCATGGCTCACGCCCGCGAGACTGGCAATGCCGTTGTCCACCGTGAGCAGCACCTGCGTGCCGGCGGCTTGCGCCAGGTCGACGATGGCGGGCGTGAGGCCGTAGCCGTGGATGGCGCGGTCGGGCACGACATAGGTGGTGCGCTCAGGTGCGGCACCCAGCAAGCGCAGGCCACGCAGCGCCACGGCGCAGGCGGTGGCGCCGTCGCAGTCGTAGTCGGCCACCACGCCAATCATCTGGCGCGAGGCCATCGCATCGGCCAGCCGGCGTGCGGCCTCGGCCGCGCCTTGCAGATCGGTGGGCGGCAGCAGGCGGGCCAGGCCGTCGTCGAGCTCTTCGGGCGTGCGCACG